>JBARXI010000134.1:0-7019 GCA_049647275.1 Microcoleaceae cyanobacterium | reverse complement strand
CTACGGCGGTGGAAAGATGATTGTCAAATTCCGCAAATTTTAGACCAGAAAGATTTACCTTTTGTCAATGAAGCTTGCTTTGAAATCACAACTTTGAGAGGTCATACTGCAGCAGTGTGGGCAATAGATTTTAGCCCCGACGGTCAAGCGCTCGCTTCAGCAAGTCAGGATAATACGGTCAAACTGTGGCAGCAAGACGGCAAGTTAATCAGAACATTTAGAGGTCATACTGATGGCGTAATTGGAGTTGCATTTAGTCCGAATGGTCAAACGCTCGCTACTGGAAGTAGGGATAAAACGGTTAAAGTATGGAAACGCGATGGCACTTTAGCGAACACTTTTTATGGTCATCGAAGTGGGATTAATGGGGTAGCATTTAGTCCCGATGGTAAAATTATTGCTTCTGCTTCAGACGACAAAACTGTTAAACTTTGGCACAAAAACGGCAGTTTAATTACAACATTATCAGGGCATAGTAGTGGGGTAAATGCAGTTACTTTTAGTCCCGATGGATTAATGTTAGCTTCAGCAAGTATTGATAATACAATAATTCTTTGGAATTTGAATCGGAAGTTAACTTTGAATGAATTATTACGACAGGGTTGTGATTGGGTAGAGGATTATTTGAGGAATAATTCCGAAGTTTCTCAGAGCGAACGTTTTTTATGTCTGCCAAAATAAATATTCTGAGAAATGTTCCTGAGTGAATAAAAATTGGACATTGGTTCAGTAAGTTTATCTGTAGGAAAGAATTGCAAATTTTATTGACATTGAAGCTTAAGTTGGAGCATAATAAATAGACATCTGGTGAAAAAGATATAGACTTTTTGCACATAGCAGGCAACAGGCAACAGGCAACAGCGGTGCGACCCCGCGACGACACCAGTCGCAAGGGAATGCGCACCAAGAGAGGCAACAGGGAATAGATTTTTAGGAAAAAGGTACGAAAAATGATTTAGGGAACTGACTTTTACAACTCTAGCTTATGTTAAATAAAGGGTAAGTTTATTTTCTGGAGATGTCTATAATAAATCTAGAGTTAAATTGAATTTAATTTACCTAAATTAAATATTAGCATGGGTTCATCTTTCATTACTTCAAAATTTAAGTCCGGAAAATCAGTACAATCAAACTAATGTATGACACAATTTACCGTAGCTATATGTACTTATAATGGAGAAGAACGTTTAGGTGAAGTTCTAGAAAAACTCAGTCATCAATTAAATCAGCAAAATATTTCTTGGGAAGTCTTGGTAGTTGATAATAATAGCCAAGATAAAACTGCTGAATGTGTGCATCAGTACCAAACTATTTGGGCAGGAAAAATTGAATTAAGATACATTTTTGAATCAACACAAGGATTAGCTTTTGCTCGACAAACTGCTGTTAAAAAAGCGCGAGGTAAATTAGTCGGATTTATTGATGATGATAATTTGCCTCAAAAAAATTGGTTAGCTTCAGCTTTTTGTTTTGCTGAAAGCCATCCTCAAGCAGGAGCATTTGGTAGTCAAATTGAGGCAGATTTTGAAAAAGAACTGCCAAAAGATTTTGATAAAATAGCTAGTTTTTTAGCAGTAATTGACCGTGGAAAACAAGCTTTTATTTATCAACCAGAAGAACGAATTCTACCCCCTGGAGCGGGACTCGTTGTTCTTCGTCAAGCGTGGTTAGATTGTGTTCCGAAAAAATTATTTCTCACAGGTAGAATTGGTAACTCTATGTTAGCCAGTGAAGATTTAGAAGCTTTATCCTATATCCAACGTGGTAGTTGGGAAATTTGGCATAATCCTGAGATGGTAATTACACATAAAATACCTCCACACCGCTTAGAAAAAGAATACTTACTTTCTCTAGTACGGGGTGTTGGTTTAGCAAGACATCATATCAGAATGATTCGTATTAGTAGTTGGCAAAGACCTTTAGCTATCCCTATTTATATTGCAAATGATTTGAGGAAAATATTATTGTATTATTTACAGCACAAAAAACATTGTAAAACACAACTTGGTTTAGCTTGTGAGATAGAATTTTTATGGAGTAGCTTCTTGAGTCCTTTTTATCTGTGGAGAAAAAAGCTATCTGACTATCTTAATACATTTAAATAAAATGTAAATAATACTATGACCAAGTTAACGAAGTCAGAAGTTATTATTGATAAATGTTTGCTACAAATACTCATGGTTGTTTTTAGTAGTTAATAGTCAGTAGTCAATAGAAGTGGCTTTAATATGATTTGTTAGCCCTATTCAATTCCATTCTCTCCCATCCCTATCTGACTTCAACCATTTTATTTGGTTTAACTATTCGTAACATTCTTTTTTCCAAATGGTATATAGTATTTTCAAATGAGATGTAAATCTAGATTGAGTTTTTTTCTAATCAAAAAATCCCGTCTTGAATATCCATTAATTATTCTGGAAAACTACTATTTAATGCTGTTTTATCTTCTTTCCTGTTCCCTGTTCCCTGTTCCCTGTTCCCTTTTTAATAGGACTCTGTTTCCGTAATTCAAATGAAAAGGCTATAACTGATAACTGATAACTGAAATGACAAACTCTGAAACTATTAAAGAAAAATTGCATCATTCTCTAGCTAATCTAGAAAAATATGAAAAATGTGCCTTACTAGATTATCCTGATTATTTGAATTTAGGAGACCATCTAATTTGGTTGGGTTCCGTTCTTTATCTAACTGAAGTTAATCACACAAAAATTGGATATGCTGCAAGTGTAAAAAATTTTTCTGCTAGAGAAATGGAAGAAAAAATTGGTAAAGCTCCTATTTTTCTCAACGGTGGTGGTAATTTAGGGGATTTGTGGGGAGAATGTCAAAGATTTCGAGAAAAAATTATTACTCAATATCAAGACCGTCCTATAGTAATTTTACCCCAAAGTATTTACTTTAAAAATTTAGAGAATCTCAAAAAAACAGCAAATATTTTTAATAGTCACCCCGATCTAACGATTTTTGTTAGAGATAGTCTAAGTTATCAACTAGCTACTGAATATTTTATTAAATGCCAAATTTTTCTAGCTCCCGATATGGCTTTTCAAATGGTTAATAATCTGAACAAGGAACAGCAACAAAAGAACAGCAATTCTATACTATATCTATGTCGAGATGACCGTGAATTGAATCAAACTTTTGCTCCTAGTCAGCTCGGATTATCTAATTTAGTCATTGCAGATTGGGTTTCCTACAAATGGGTTTTAGGAGTCGAAAAAACTCAATTGATGAGATTGGTAGCTACTTTATTTCGAGAAGGATGGCAAAGAGGTTTAGCCACTCCTCAAGAATGGCTTTCCAGACAACAATGGCTAGCTTCTCATCCTTATACGCCCAAGTTTAAAAATCTAAAATACTCTAGTTTACACAGTCGGTCGTGGCACTTTATTCATAGTGCAATCTATCAATTGCAGCAGCATGAATTAGTAATTACTAATCGTTTACATGGTCATATTTTATCTATTTTGCTCAATAAACCTCATATATTCTTGCCCAATGCTTATCACAAAAATGAGCTATTTTATCAAACTTGGACTACAGAAATTCCCTTTTGTAAATTTGTCAAAGACTTAGATAAAATTAGCACGTCAGTATCTGAATTATTGAGTTAATTAGAATGTGAGTTAATTAAAAATTTTCTCCTAACTCAGTTGTGTAATAAGTCTGACATTTATCACTATATTCTGTAGTTGTATATATCAAAAAAAGCATCCGACGTTTTGACTGAGAGATATTAGTATTACTGCGATGAGGAGCGAGAGAATGAAAAATACATATATCTCCTGGTTGAGCTTCAATTAATTCTGAACTATCAAGATTAATTTGTGATGGATCGACATCTCTTGGCTCATCAACAGGTGCTGGTAAAATAGAGTGGTGTAACCCTGGAAAAAATTCAATTGCGCCGTTTTCTTTATGGGAATAATCTATATTAACTTGTAAAGTAACTAGGGCATTAGCAGGAATTTTCATATATTGCCAATAGGGAAAGTCTTGATGAAGTCCATATCCTGTAGTTCCAGAATATTTAAAAATTAGTTTGCTTTTAAATAGAGCTGGCTTACTTCCTAAAACTAGACCCATTAAATTAAGAATTCTATCATCACCAGCAAGTTTTTCAAATAAAGGTGAAATATTTGTCACTGGATCGAGGCGATCGAATGTCATTGTACCATCAACACATATTCTCTGAGAACGAATGTTAAATTCACCTATATTTCTTTGTTTAATTAACTGCGAAAGTCGCTCGCATTCAGATTGCCACATAGTAATTTCTTCACTATCAAATAACCCTTTTACTGTAAAAAATCCTTTAGTTTGGAATTCACTTAATTGGGTCAGCCACTGGTTTTGTATGATTTTTTTATTTGTTAAATTCATTAGTTAGTAATTTAAGAATGTCAAAAGATGATTAGATAAGTTTTTTCAAGTATAGCAATTCTTTCTCAATTCTTAGGTCAGATTTTTTGTCCATTCAACTTGTTTAGTTTGAGGTACAAGTCCACAACCTTGATAGACTTTTTCCCCTATTCCCCCTGCCACAGCAAAACAGCCAACCCCAGATTTACCCATATTTTTACTCAGATTACTAACCAGATAAACTGTTTGAGAAGCAAATCCTCTTTTGCGATATTGGGGATGAATTACCAGGTTTTTCAAACGTAGTAAATTTGGAGTTTCTATTGTGCCTACAGCCCCACAAATTTGACCATTAACTTCAACTAAATAAGGCTGCAAAGTTCCTTGTTCATATTTTCTTCTTTCCATTTCTACCCACTTTTCTGGTTCGGTTTCATAACCATCAGGGCCAAGTTTACAGTCACGATGAAATAATAGTTTTTGTAACCAGTCATCTTCATTTTTTACTGGATGTAGCAAGAGATGATTAGGGGGTTTTGCTGCCGTATAATTACCAATCAAGCCAATCTCAGTCCGTGCCTGATAACCCTGTTTCCTTAATACTATTTCTAACTGTTCAAATTGACTTTGTAAGTAGAGTCGAACCAGAAAATTACCACTTTTTCTGAACTTAGCTTCAACTATAAATAACCATTCATTTAGATCGCTAAAAATCACAGATGGATTAATACGTTGAACAACACAAGCAGCAGCAACTTTCTCTAGTCCAGTCATCTGGACAAAAACTGCACCTTCCAAATATTCTATTTGTGCTCCTTGTTCAAAATAAATAAAATCGCTTTCCAACAGTTCAGATATGATTAGTTCCATGATTAAATATAAAAGTAAGACAAAAATCAATAAATTATGGCAAATCTAATAATTATTGTCGATCCAGATCCAGAACGTAGAACAAATTTCATCAATAAAGTTAGACCATTATTACCACCCTTCACAGGATTAGTAACTAACTCTTGTACGACTGGAAATTTTGCCAGTATTTGGGCGGCTAATTCTCAAGCTCCTATCAGTCATTGTACCAATAATAATGGTGCTGCTGTAGTTTGGGGAAATGCCATAACCCACGATTCAACTGAACAGAACGACGCAGAATCTTTGCAGCAAAAATGGCATCCTGTCAACAATAATAATTCTTTTCCTACCTTTGATGGTTTTTACGCTGCTACAGTTTATCATCCTCAACATGGACTAATAGTTGGAGCAGATTTATTAGGCTTTTTTCCCCTCTACTATTACACTGATAAAAATGTGGCTCTGATTGGTTCAAGTCCAGAACTTTTTAGATATCATCCCAACTTTAATACTAAATTTAATCCACAGGGTTTAGTAGGATTATTATTACTTCGACATTTGGTTGATGAACAAACTCTTTGGTCAAATGCTAAACGTTTAGGTGCAGGAAATATACTGCAATGGAAACCTAAAACTGGTGCTCAAGAGTTAGAACATTATCGCCTTCCTTGCTCTAGCAATAATACTCCCTATTCCCATCTTTCCTTTTCAGAACATTTAGACATTTTAGATGAGGCAATAGACCAGGCGATCGCTCGCCACACAGCCACCAGCAAAAAACATAACTTTCTGTTGTCAGGAGGGTTAGACTCGCGGATGTTAGCCGGGTTTCTCCAGCGTCAAGGAATTGAGCCAGTAGCCTTTACTCTAGGAAACCCTGGCGATATGGAACTAGAATGTGCCACTGCCGTAACTCATCACCTTGGCTGGAAACACCGAGTTGTTTCAACTCCCATGAATAAGTATCCTTTTTATGCTAACTTTGTCGTCAATTGGGAACACCTAGCCGGAGGTTTTAGTGGTACCACTGGAATGGTTTCTAATGCTCACTTTTATCTACAAAATTCACCAGGAACAATTATTAATGGTTTTGCAATGGATGGAGTTATTGGCAGCTTGAAGAGTTCTGATATTTCTTTTCAATCAACTTTTCATAGACATAATAGTAGTGGCTTTCCACCTGAAGTATTAAATAAATTACTCAACCAAGACATATTTGGTAACTCTCTTTCAGAAACTGTCACTCTTCTCCATGAAAATTACGAATCATATTCAGCTTTGGAATGGCAAAAAATATGGTGCTTTACTATTTATTATTTTAATCGATTTGTCCTGGGTACAATGGCTTGGGAAATTTCTTTTGGTGCGTGGCCAATATTGCCAATATTAGATCGACAACTGTTAGAAACCGTCATTAGATTACCAATTTCAACATTAAATAATAGAAAAGCACAAAAAGAACTTGTCTGTACTCGATTTCCACAACTAGCAGAATTACCATTAGATCGTAATTCGTGGAATATGGAACCCCTAAAACCTAGCCAAACTCGTCAGCAGTTAAATTTATTATTCAAATTACAACAAAAATGGCGAAGGCTACAACTTGAATTGGGTTATGATAGACGTCATTATTATCGAATTGCCGATATTAACAATGCAGGGTGGCAAGCAGTACGAAGAGAAGCAGAAACTTATCGCTCAAAAGTAGAACATTTATTTAATATGGATGTTTTTAATGAATTGCTACCTCCTCCTGATGTGAAGTTAAAGTTTAAGTCAGATTCTATCAAAGAATCTTCTGG
>JBARXI010000133.1:0-6522 GCA_049647275.1 Microcoleaceae cyanobacterium | reverse complement strand
AAGAAAGGCAACTCCCACTTCGCAAATTCACGGGAAAGTAATTACATCTTAATCTGTATTTTTTGCCTATAGTCGGAAATTTTATCCCTCCCAGATATTGTAAGTATTTAACCTTTTTTTTCCTTTTTTCTAAACTTATCTTTCCCTATTTCCTGCTCTCTGTGCTCTCTTCGGTGAATGTAGCAATATTTGATAAAATTGGTATACTATTTATTTAGTTTATTTAGTGAAATTTATTAATGACGCTTTATTTATCGCACTTTGTCTCTCTAGGTAGATTATTTTTTTTGCTATCTATAGTCAAAAAAGAATTGGTTAGGACATAGACTAACGATGAACCGAATAGGAGAAAAAGTTTTTCTCAATTCTGGAGCTGTTCCCTATTTCCTTTTCCCTGCTATATCAATGAATTGACTTATTCACAACCATTTTTTATTGGTAAAACTGCTAAAAATTAGATCGATTATAATTAAGTATTAAATTGACAGGAAAATTCTATGAAAAGTTTAAGTTTATTCAAAAATTCCAAAGAATTATGGAAAATAGTTTTAATTAATTTAGTCCTGTTGTTTGTCTTCTTAGAATTGGGCTCGTTGGGATGGTATTACGCCAGATATAAACATTTTTTTTACACCAGAGAAAAAGTTACAGAAAACGAGAATGAAAATGAAAATGATATAGGGATAAATTTAGCTGGAATTAGATTGAGAGATTCCATAGTTGAAAGACTACATCCTTACTTTGGATTCGTACAAACACCAGGTCCTGATTTTAGAAAAGGGTTTAAATATAATGGTGCTGGTTTTATTTCACCTTATGATTATCCTTACCAAAAAACCAGTAATAATCAATATATAGTCGGAGTTTTTGGCGGGTCAGTTGCTTCTAACTATTCTATATATGAAATTAGAAATAAAGTCCTGGCAGAAAAGTTAAAGCAACTTCCAGAATTAAAAGATAAAGAAATTATCATTCTATCTTTTGCTGCTGGAGGCTACAAACAACCACAGCAATTATTAGTGTTGAACTACTTTTTATCAGTGGGGCAAGAGTTTGACATGATTATTAATATAGATGGTTTCAACGAAGTAGTATTTGCCAATGAAAATAATGAGTCAAAAATAGATATTTCTATGCCTAGTTCCCAGCACGTTGTGCCACTAACTAACATTGCTAATAATAGTTTATCAGCAAAAGCCTTGCGCTCAATGTTGAGAATTAATGAAAGTAAAAGTGATTTAAAAGGTGCTTTAGAAACTTTAGAAAATTGTCAAATGGCGTATTGTCATGCTTTAACATCACTCTATGTACAAAACGTGGTAAATAATTATCGCCGAAATGTCAAAATATTTGATAAAGAACGTAGAAGAGCATCTAAAAAAGATGAAAATCAGGGTAGTATTGTTTATTTTTATGCTGAAAAGACAGAGTTAGATGAACCAGAATTATTTGCTAAAGCTGCTGATAACTGGGTTAAGACATCAAGATTAATGCAGCAAATTTCATCTAGTAATAATATCCTCTATTTTCACTTTATCCAACCTAATCAATATTTTCCCACTAATCGAGTATTTAGTGAGGCAGAAAAGAAAGTTGCTTTTAGTGACGATACTCCCTATCAGGAAGCAGTTGAATTAGGATATCCTCTGGTATTAAATAAAATTAGCGATTTGAAAAGTAATGGGGTGAATATATTTAATGCTGTGAATATTTTAGATAATTCTCAAGAGTCTGTTTATATAGATAGTTGTTGTCATTATACGGAAGCTGGAGAGCAAATATTATCTGATTTTATTGCTGATTCTATTGTGGGTGTCTTAACTAAAACTCAAATAAACCCCTCTCCAAAACTTCTTCAACCAAGAGAGAGACTTTAATATAGCAGAAGTTAAGAAGGAAGAAAGTGGAATATTAATATTTGATTATTTCTCCTGCGGAGTGCTAGGCAAATCGCTATTCCATCGTTAGAAAAACTTTATTGTCTCTTGTTAGGAAGGAGGGTAAGGGAGTTAGGTTTTGAGATAATTTATGAATGAGAATTTGATTAATTACATAATTTAGACAGACTAAGATTTAACCTATTTAGGGTTAGCTGAAAAAGTCATAAGGGTGAGGATAGGAAAAAGGCAACAGGCAAGAGTTGTTTTAGCACTAATATCTGTGGATTTACTTTATAAGACCAAGCCTGAAAAAAGAATATTACGAATAAAATAAGAGTGATTTAATGATTTTACCCATAATCTCTATTTGACTAAACATCAGGTTTCACCCAAACAAATGCTGAGAAACTAAACTATTCCTTCTGACTCGGTGACTCCTAGCAACAACTCAACTATTTGTATCAAACATTTATCGCACTTGGTATAACCACTTTATAGTGCATAATTTTTGATGAGTGAAAAACTATTATATGGCACTTTTTTGTTAATGGAATAATTTTCAAAACATTGATTTATGAAAGTTTTGGATTTAGTCAGCAAGCCCTATTTATAGCAGTTTTCAGAAATATGGAACAGACTTATAGGAATAAAAATCCAGCTCCATGGAACGTCTTATTGTCTACCTAAGTGAAAACTGCTATAAACTTTGCTGTTTAACTTCTATATTTTATCGTTATTCATTATAATTTATTTTCCACTTTTAATTTTAGACTTTTGAGACCCCTAAAACGGTATAAAAGATACTTGTTAATTTTTGCTGCTGCTAACTCATTTCCTGCAATATTCCAATGCACATCATTCATTTTATAGAGAGAAGTTTCGTTTCCCACTAATGTAAAATCTTCCACCAGGTCAAGATAATTAATATCATTTTTTTCAAAAATCTGAGATAATAATTTGTTCGGTTGACGGAAATCAAACTTATCCTGACTAAAACTAGATTTAGCAACAACTTTTTCTCTCAACTCCCTAATAATTTGAATTTCATCAGGAATGAGCACCACGACCAGAGTAATATTTTGGCGATCGCATATCTGTTTAATTTTCAATAGGTCTCCCACTGCATCATTAAAATGTTGTTGAAACCCAGAGGTTTTAGTATTTTTGAGAAAAATATAACTTCTCTCCTGTGCCAGTTGTAAATGGACATCATCTGCTACGCTAGGTAAATCTTCTCGATACTCAATATTATGGTGATAGAGGTTGCCTTCAAACTTACTATTAACCTGACTTAGAAAGTCAAAAAACGAAACCACATAAGAATCTCGCCAACTTAAATTTTTTCTGTTTTCTTGTGACTTATAGTTATCTGAAAAATCATTCCCTAAATAAAAAGATAATAAAACCATATCGGGTTTTATTGCTAATCCTTCATTCACCAAAAGTGATAAATAATCTTTCGGCCCGATACCAACAATTCCCATATTAATTAATTCAATTTTTCGCTCCAAATTTTGATTCAATCTTTCTTCTAGCAGTGTCAGAAAGTTATACTTATATGGGATTCCTCCGTAGGTAAAAGAATCTCCAATGCCAATAATTCTGTATGTACCTTCTGCTTTTTTTTCGTCAAATTCTACATCTTTAAATCCCTGGGAATTTAACTTAAATCCATAATCATCAGAAAATGGTTTGCCACGCCAACGATTATAGGACGTAGGGTCATAAAACATGAATGACGGGTCAATTTTATGATAAATTCTGAAAGTAATTTCTGTGAGAGTAAAGGTGATTAAAGAGATAATTATAGTTTGGCGGAATATTGAGAATAATTTTTTCATTTTTTATCTGACTACTCTGACAAATTTAGTATATAGCAAGATGCTTTTCTTTCTTCTAATATCAATTCGAGCAAATAATAAGCCTAGGGGCAATTCATGTTTCCGCAGCATTCCGCACCGAAAGGAAATTGCCCCTACTACCAACATCCTCACAACTTGTAATAAACTTCTTTCAATTTTCACTTGGTATAATCATCTGTACATCCGTGTTAAAAATCTTTTTCGTGCCTTCCTGATTCACTTAAAGAATTCTCCTTGCAGATAATTTTCGATTACCTCAGCAGCCAGTTGATTTCCTGAAATATTCCAGTGAGTATTATTAGGTTTGTAGAGACGTTTCTCTCTTGTAGCAGCTTCAAATTCATCTAAAACATCAATATAATTAATGTTATATTTTTCAAATTCTTGAGATAACAATTTATTGGGCAAAGCAAAATCAAATATATCCAAACTAACCGGAAAATTGTGAGCCACTTTAGCTTGAAGTTTACTATCTATCTGCAATTCATCAGGAATCAAAACTACTACTAATTTAATATTTTTATAATCACAAATTTCTTTAATTTTCAGTAAATCAGCTAAGACATCATTAAAAAGTTTCTGGAAATATTCCGGCTCTGCCGGTCGCTCAATAAAAATATAACTTTTCTCCTTGAGCATTTGTAAATAAACATCATCAGAAAAAGTAGGCAGATCATCTTTATATTCAGGATTTTCATGGTAAATATTGCCTTGATACTTACTATGAATTTCAATCAGAGAACGAAAGAATGAAATCACATAAGAATCATTTTCTTTTAAAATTCTGCGATTTTTTTCTGATATCCTGTTATCTAAAAAATCATTGCCTATATAAAATGATAAAAGTACCATGTCAGGATTTAATGCTAATCCTTCATTGACTAAAAGTGCTAGATAGTCTTTCGGTCCAATGCCAGAAATTCCCATATTAATTAGTTCAAATTTTTGATTTTTATCTTGATTAAGTTTTGCTTCTATAAGGGTTAAATAATTATATTTGTAGGGCACAACGCCAAAAGTAAAAGAATCACCTAGTCCGATAATTCTATATGTACTTTTTTCTTTATTTTGACGATATTCTATATCTTTAAAGCCTTGAGAATTTAATTTAAAATCATAATCTTCTGCATGGGGTTTGCCCCGCCAACGATTATAGGAGGTATCGTAAAACATGAAAGAAGGATTGATTTTGTGATACAGCCTGAATGTTATTTCTGTTAAACCAAATGTGATTAAAGATATAATTAATGTTTGACGGATAACTGAGAATATTTTTGTTGTTTTTAATATTTGATACTTCATGGAATTTGTTTGCGCTTTGTGTCTAGAACTGGATAGTTGTTTTTGTTGTATTTATTCTAGTTGAATATATCAGATTTTAGGTTATAGGAAATTTAACAAAGCTAGTTACATCTTAATCTGTGTTTTCTGCCTATAGTAGAAATTTTTATCCCTCGGAAATATTGTAAATATTTAAATTTTTGCCTCTTTTTTTATACATTTATCTTTCCCTTTTACCTGTTCCCTGTTCCCAACACCGGTGTTCCGTGACTGTAGCAATATTTTCTTAAATTGGTATTATACTATATTAATTAGTTCATTTACTGAAGCAAAAAAATCTCCGAAATCAAGGAATAATTACCAAACTAAAATTTTAAATCAGATAACAAGACAACCCCACAATCAATTTTATAAACAATACCTCAAAGAATTACTTTCACCTTTTTGTAAAGTCGAAATTAGTTGAAAGGTGACAGGGGAAGTTCGCCAGGTTGATATTTGTTTTTCTCCTATATCAAAACCTTTTACTGCCCCACTAAATTTAGGAATATTAGGTAATATATTATTGAGTGATTGTCTAATTGAACCATTTCGGAATCAACCAACCTTGACGGAAGTTCGTAGTTGTGCGCTGAAACTATTTTCTTTTTAGAGTCAACTACAGCGAGAAGCAAAACGAAATCAAGAATCTATTCAGGAATTAGATTTGTCTAATTGAGGGATTTTAGCTACTTCTGCTTCTGAGAATTTATTCAATAGTTTCGGTTTTCAGGTAGACCAAAAAAACTGGGTTTCAGGAATTTATATTCTCCCGGTTGGTGGGAAAACAAATTTAATTGCCATTAACCAATTACCAGTCATTCCAGAAACATTGTGGTTAAGAATTTTAGGCAAGGGAAAAACTCAAGAATTAGCCATACTTGAATTGGTTGATTTATCGCCAGAAAACCCCTTGACAAGTCTGGCATTAGAACAGCTTTATCTGTGGCGAATGAATCTAGAGACAAAACAGAATTAGTTACAGAATTAGTTAAATTCGGTTTTCAGGAATTTATATTCTCCCGGTTGGTGGAAAAAAAAATTTAATTGCCATTAACCAATTACCAGTAATTCCAGAAACATTATAGTTAAGAATTTTAGGCAAGGGCAAAACTCAAGAATTAGCCATACTTGAATTGGTTGATTTATCGCCAGAAAACCCCTTGACAAGTGTGGCATTAGAACAGGTTTATCTGTGGAAAATTAATCTAGAGACAAAACAGAATTTAACTAATTCGGTTTTCAGCTAGACAAAAAAAACTGGGTTTCAGGAATTTATATTCTCCCGGTTGGTGGGAAAATCAATTTAATTGCCATTAACCAATTACCAGTCATTCCAGAAACATTATAGTTAAGAATGTTAGGCCAAGGCAAAACTCAAGAATTAGCCATACTTGAATTGGTTGATTTATCGCCAGAACACCCCTTGAAAAATCTGGCACTAGAACAGGTTTCTATTT
>JBARXI010000132.1:0-2101 GCA_049647275.1 Microcoleaceae cyanobacterium | reverse complement strand
AGTATAGAATATGGCAATTATTATATTCATATAATACGTTTTTTCTTCTTCTCTGTTCCCTGTTCCCAGCTCCGGTGTTCCCTAAAAGTTTCCAATATCTCACAACTCAAATCATATTGCTATATATTAGTTGTAGTGATGAATTTACTCCTGAGTCTATAGTCAAAAATACAAAAGCTGTTGGGATTAATTATTGGTGTAAAAACCTTGGCTATATTCAACAAAGGTCAAGTTTTACCTAGGATGAAAACTTACCGAACATGATAGTAAAGTGCGTTAAGTAGGTAGGTGGGAAAATTGACAAGTTTGTGATAGCAAGTGGAACGGAGTGTAGAGAAGCAATCTCTTGGGTTTTAGCAACTTTAGATTTGGTTATATAGTCAGGTTTATTAGTGCCTATTTATCTTCTACCAATACACTTAAAAAATGTCACAAATAGTTGGTAACTGATAAAGTGAAATAATCAGCTAAAATTACTGTAAAATTGAGGTTTTAAGTCCCTAAAATATCACTTCTGACTTGGTGACTTTAGTGAAACGGTATTACACGTCGCCAATCCACCCTACTGGACCGACACGCCTAAAAATGTAGGCCCTTGTAGAACGAACTGTTCGCTCCTCAACCCAACCTACACTTATTGCACCATTTTAGCTGTGTCACGGCACTACTAGACTTAAACAGCTAAAATAGTGCAGTCTATATTAGACATAGGCGTGGAAAATAAATAAACCTTTTAATTAGATCGGAATCGGAAAGAAAAAGTCACCCTAAAAAATCCTTTTTCGTGCCTTCGCGCGTAAAAATATCTTACCTGTTACCTGACGGAGCTGTTGCCTACTCCTACAAAAAATCTATATCTTTTTCCCAGAGGTCTATTGGATTTTACTATCGTTCTACTTATCCCTACAATTTTAGCTGTGTCTTACCACTATAAATTTCAAAACTTCCTTTATCCGCAGTCTCTTAACTTATGATTCCTGGTTCAAACACAATATAGACTAATGAAAACAAATACAATTCAAAAAAGAGAACAACTAACAGGATGGCTATTAATTACACCAGCCATTTTCGTATTACTATTTGTGTTTGCTTATCCAATTGGTAGAGCTTTTTGGTTAAGTCTATTCACAGAAAATCTCGGCACCGAATTAGAACCAGTTTTTTCAGGTTTAACAAACTACGGTCGGATGCTGAGTGATGGTCGTTTTTGGCAAAGTTTATGGAACACAACAATATTTACAGCCATCTCCATTTTCCTAGAATTAATATTAGGCATGGGTATCGCTTTAGTATTAGATAAATCATTCCGAGGGCGAGGTTTTGTCCGCACCGTCGGTCTAATTCCTTGGTCATTACCAACAGCAGTCATGGGATTAGCTTGGGCTTGGATTTTTAACGACCAATTTGGCATAGTTAATGACCTACTTCTCCGTTTAGGATTGATTCAAACTAATATTACTTGGTTAGGCGAACCAGTTCGAGCAATGTTAGCAATGATAATTGCTGATGTTTGGAAAACAACGCCATTTATATCCATTATTTTATTGGCAGGATTACAATCAATTTCCTCTGATTTATATGAAGCTCATGCCATTGACGGAGCAAACCCAATACAAAGTTTTCGACAAATTACCATCCCACTATTAATGCCACAAATAGTAATAGCTTTATTATTCAGATTTGCCCAAGCATTCGGAATTTTTGACCTAGTACAAGTGATGACTGGAGGAGGTCCTGCTGGAGCAACAGAAACAGTTTCTATCTATATTTATGCCACTGTTAGACGTTATTTAGACTTTGGTTATGGAGCTTCCTTAGTAGTAGTAACTTTTCTGTTATTAATTCTTGCCGTAGTAATCGCTGCTTACTTCCTATCAAAATCCAGAGTTAATGTTAAATGAGGAATAATAAATGTCTGTAGCTGAAAAATCATCATCAAAAAATCAATCACCAATCAAAATAGGCAAAATAATACTTTGGGTAGGTGTAGTTCTAACTGTAATATTCTGCCTAGCTCCTGTTTTATGGCAGTTACTCACATCTTTCAAAACAAATGAGGCAATATCAGCAGTTCCTAATGTCTACTTTCCTGCCCCAAACC
>JBARXI010000131.1:0-17521 GCA_049647275.1 Microcoleaceae cyanobacterium | reverse complement strand
AATATCATGTCCGGATAATTAGTGATAAAAAAACTTTCTCCTCTGATTCTTCTTTTTCTTCTTCTTCCTTTTTCTTCTTCTTCTTTTTTCTCCTCTTCTTCCTTTTTCTTCTCTTCTTCCTTTTTCTTCTCTCCTGACTCCTGACTCCTGTACGGGTGATTTCCTCCGGAATGCTCCGCAAACGCGTTTACGTTATGCAAAGCATTCCGAAGGAAAGTATGACCTTAGGAAATCACCCCTACTGACTCCTCTGTGCTTATTTATAACTATTCAACCGGACATGATATAATATATCTTGATGTCATGGCTATAATCCTTCAAAATATTACTGAATTCTACTTATTACTTAATAACTGAACTCATAAATAAGCACAGCATTATTTTTTGTATTTCATATTAGGAGTTATCCGCGCGGTTGTTTTGTGTAAAAATGTTCGCCGAAGCAGGAATAATAGTTTCAAATTTTATGATCTATTTTAAAGTTTTTTACAAATAATTTATCAATGGTATCTGACTTCCTTCTGATTCAGGGTCATTTTATTCTAGATTTTAGCAATGAATTTACTTACTTTCAGATAGGGAAAGATAAATTGTCTAGAGCTATAAATAACGTATTTTAGTAAATACATAACATGGCACACTTTAGAATGAAATAGCCCTGCTTCCTTTTTCTTACTTATCAATCAAATAAAACAGAAGATAATATCTCTTGATGAATCAGCGAGCGCTCCACAAAAAAATCTATCCTCGCCTCCGATAAAGCTTCCCCATTAGCATAATTATCAATCCAAACCTTACTAATTAAATTTGGCTCTTCTGGCAATTCAGCTAACTCCCATCCAGGCATTTCCAACTCTGCCATTAACTGACTAACTTTCGGGTCGTAACTAATAGCAAAACAGCGACATTCCTCCGCCACCCCCATAATCAAACTGTGAAAACGCATACCTATTACCATTTCCACACCCCGAAAAATTCCCTTCAAAACTCTAGGGTCTTCTATAGTTAAAATCTTGCTACTATCGGGCAATTTGTGATGAATAAATTCAGCAATTTTTAAATCTTTCATCGGTTGAAAAGGCAACAACAAAATAAACGCTTGAGTTGCCTTTTGAAAAGAAACCAAAGCCTGAGTTAAAATTGCTAAACGTGCTGGAGTAAGTTGTGGGTGGGGTCTCAAACTCACTGCCACCCTGGGCGCAGGTAAATCCCAAAATCCAGGCATAGGCGCAGTTTTTAAGGCCCAAACTGGGTCAGGGGCTAAAGTAAAAGGAATGTCCCACTTAGCAACTATTTCTGCCGAACGCCCATCGCGCAAACTCACTGCTGTGCAACCCTGAAAACACTTTTTGGCCATAAATTGGGTGATTTGATGATTTAAAGGCCCAATTCCTTGTGCCCAGGCAATTGTTTTTAGGCCCATTTTTTGAGCAACTCCCATTAGCCCGGCATAATAAAATGGACTAGCAATACTTGTGGCATCTTGAATCAGACTCCCACCGCCCCAGATAAATAAATCTGAACGTTTTAATGTCTTGAGAATACTGAATGTATTGAGGCGATCGCCTGCTTCGACTCGGTAGCGCTTTTTCGTTTCGGTGGGATTGCCAGATAATACATAAGGCTGAATATTATCTGGTAACATTTGCAACAAAGATGCCAATAACGCCTCATCTCCACCATTCCCTTTTCCGTAGTAACCACATAAAACTGCCCGCATTTGTCTAAGTTATTTCTGATTTATTTCTGATTTTGATTTAATCTTATAGAGTACCGGATATTTACCTGTTTGTTATGGTTTTTTTCCGGTTGGGTCAGGTACATAGTTTTAAATGGTACAAAAACATCACAAATTGGTATAATCTTACTTTGAACAAAACTACAGAAATTACATCTTTTTTGTGTTTTTCTGATTATCAATGTTGCTAAAATATAGTCAAGATACGATCGCTTTTTTTTGTATTTTACCTAGATATTTTACGCATTATTTATGTATGAAAAAATCAAGAAATTAAAGCAGTTATTTATACTGTTAAAAATAAGCAAAATATAGTAATAGAGAAACTAATGTTACCTGTGGCTTGTTTCCTATTTTTCCTTACCTATAATCTTTTTTAGTAGTGCTATAAACCATAGGTAGGCTAAGTAAAATTAAGTTATGAATGAAGATGAACTGCTCAACGATTTGGAAATGGATGTATACAGAATTTTAGATGCAAAGACAAAGAATTTTTTAGAGTTATCTCAGCCGTTAAGTTTAAATGGTTTAACTGACTTTGCTGAAAATAATTTAGATAATTTAGATAATTTAGATTTAACGGAAGTAAACCTCAAAGACAATGATTTTGATAATTCAAATTTCAAAAATGCTGACCTGAGTGGAGCCTACCTGACCAGAGCTGACCTAATTAGAGCTGACCTGAGTGGGGCTGACTTGAGTGGGGCTTTCTTAACTAAAGCTGACCTAATTGAAGCTAACTTGAGTGGAGCCAACCTGAGTAGAGCTAACTTGAGTGGAGCCAACTTAATCAGAGCCAACTTGAGTATATCTTATCTAATTGGAGCCAACTTGAGTGGGTCTTATCTCATTGCAGCCAACTTAATTGGAGCTGACCTAATTGGAGCTGACCTAATTGGAGCCTATTTAATTGGAGCCTACTTAATTGCAGCCGACCTGACTGGAGCTGACCTGAGTGAAGCTAACCTCAGTGGAGCCATTCTTAGAGATGCCGACCTCAGCACAGACAAGCTGATTAGAGTCAATTTGATGGGAGCTGACCTCACGGGGGCTGACCTCACGGGGGCTGACCTCACGGGGGCTAACCTCAGTGGAGCTAACCTCAGTAGGGCTGTGCTACAGAATGTAATTGTTCTTAATACAAAATTCAGTACTAGAGGCTCTGAAATTAGCAAACAACTGAAACAAGAACTTATTCAAAAAGGAGCTATTTTTGAATAAGTTCTCGAACAGCTGCTATGAATTAAATATCACGATTAAGTATTAAGTATAAGGGAAATATATATGCACGCTTTATCAATCCCAACTTGGATTATTCATGTTTCTAGTGTTATTGAATGGATAGCTGCCATTTGGTTTATTTCGATTTACGGTAATGTTACCCGCAACCGAGCTTGGTATGGTCTATCCTTTGCTATGTTACCGGCACTGGTTAGTGCTATGTGTGCCTGTACTTGGCATTATTTTGATAATGACCCAGCCTTAGAATGGTTGGTTACTCTCCAAGCATCAATGACTTTATTGGGAAATTTTACCCTTTTAGCTGCTGCTTGGTGGATATTTTCTGAAAGTAAAAAACAAAAGGTTGATAGTGGGAATTGACATTTGAGCAAAACACAGATTAATCATACTTAGCTGTCAAATTTCATCCTTAAGTTTTAAGTTCTTTCAAGTTCTAATATTAGCCAAAATAAAATATACTAAGAACCTCAAAGGTATTGATAGTGAACAATTAAATTTGTGATAATTTTTAAAAGGAAAGTAATTTATATGCTGGTTGCTTTCCTCCCACCGTTAAATCTTGCAATAATAACGGGAGTCTCCAGCAACAATTTAAAATGATGTCTAAAGATACCCTGTTTGCTCTTTCTTTATTTCCTTATTTAGGCTTTCTCTGGTTTCTCACTCGTTCAGGCCAAGCACCCCGTTTAGCCTTAATTGGATTTTATGGAACTTTGGTATTTGTTGGTGTGACTATTCCTGCGGGAATTTATGCTCAACAAGTTTATGGCGAAGCCTTAGCAAATATTGATTGGTTACATGGTAGTGCCGAAGTATTTTTAACACTGTCTAATATTTTAGTAGTGCTAGGTTTCAGAGAAGCTGTATTAAGAAAAGCAGAAGACAAAATTAAGAAGGCAGAAGGGAAAATCGATGGATAAATTTCTTGGGGTTTAACCATTTTTTTTGTAATTCCTTGTTAAAAAAGACAGCTATGCTGAAGAGGAAAATTATTCCTAAACTTATCAAAAGCAAAAACTTTTCACCCTTCTTCTCTTCAGAAAGATGAAGGGGAAAATTATTACTAAGTTTTGTCGGTAATTCCTCAACTTATCAAAAATTAGAAGTTTATGAATTCCCAAAATTATCGTCTAATTACTATTCCAATTAGCCATTACTGTGAAAAGGCTCGTTGGGCATTAGACAGACTAAAAATTCCTTACACAGAAGAACCTCATGTTCCTCTATTTCATCGACTTGCCACTCAAAAACATGGTGGTAATAGCGTTCCTGTTTTAGTCACAGAAAATCATGGTAATTTTGTTGATTCAACAGATATTTTGCATTACCTTAGTGCAACAGCTCCACCAGATAAAAAACTATATCTAGATGTTCCAGAATTACGGCAGGAAGTTGAGGAATTAGAAGATTTATTTGATAAAAAATTAGCTATTGCTGTGAGAAATTGGGGATATTTTTATCAAGCAAAAAATCGTCAAGCTATGCGTAGAGGTTGGTGTACAAATACACCTTGGTTTGAACAGATGGGATTCGCGATCGCTTTTCCGTATCTCTCTAATTTTTTTTGTAATAAATTAGAGCTAAACGCCGAAAATGCTGCTAGTTCACTAACAGAAATTAAGCATATTTTTAACTTAGTTGGTCAGCGATTAGCAGACGGTCGTTCCTATTTAGTAGGAGATAATTTTTCTACAGCAGATTTAACTTTTGCAGCACTATCAGCTCCTGTATTAATGCCACCAGAACATTTTATGAAACCTCAACCACTCTCACAAATCCCCTCAGAAATGGCAACAGTAATTAAAGAATTACAAGCAACTCCAGCCGAAAAATATGCTCTTCGTTTGTATCGAGAAGAAAGGTATTAATTAATGGTAAAATGGAAAATTAGTTAGATTAATACTTGACAGACAAAAGTCGTGCAAGATGTCAACCATAAATAATGCCACCAGAACATTTTATGAAACCTCAACCACTCTCACAAATTCCCTCAGAAATGGCAACAGTAATTAAAGAATTACAAGCAACTCCAGCCGGAAAATATGCTCTTCGTTTGTATCGAGAGGAAAGGTATTAATTAGTGGTAAAATAGGAAATTAGATTAATACTTAACCGACAGAAGTCGTGCAAGGTGTCAACCATGAATATTGTTCGGCTATCTATATATCTATAAATGTGATGGCTACCAATATCACCAAAAGCCTATTAAGTAGGGCTTGCAAAATTCATTATACCAATTACCAAAAATCTTACTATACTTGAATTTCATATTTATAAATACTAGAAGCTGGAATGAGTGCTAAATATTTAATAAATTCTTTGTTGTGACTCAGATTTTTGTCTCATCTCAAGCGTACCATTACTTTGAAAAAATGGTAAGTATGTCGGCATAAATAAACGCATAATGTGGGCAATGGGCGCAGTCAGCTAAAACCTTTATACAAAGACACTTATAGCCATTGCCCACCCTACAACTTTGAAAAAATGGTATTACCGAATAATTAAGGTTTAAAGCCTCTTATTTAAAAGGGGAAAAAAGCCTCTCCTTTTAGTCAATCCTCTTATTTTCCAAGAGAGGTAAATGTTAATTATTAATTGTTGAAATATACTCTAAAGCTAGAAAGCCTATGTTGTAAAAATTATAGCGAATAAATAATATAATGAATTACATTAATGTAATTCATTTTGCCTAGGCACTTACTGGCTACTGAAGTCGCGCCCGGCCTTTTTCCTCCCCTAGCTAAAGCTAGAGATTTCCAAACTACCGAGATTTTTTAAATGAATCAATACCCGAAAGCAGACGCTTCAACCGCAGCAGATATTGCCTTGACCAATGCCTTACTCCAACGAACAGAAAACGGCAGTCTCACCCATTGTCCTTTGATGCTCTCGCCGACCCCCATAACTCACTCATCGATCGCACAAATAGAATCCCTGGCACAACCTCTGGCACTTCTGATTCATCGGGTCGCCAACAATTTAGATTTTCTCGTGGAGCAACTCCAATCCATTGCCAAAAGTGATGAGTATACAGGCTTCCTGTTATCCTTAGCTCTTGAGGAAAAACGTCCCCAAGATTCCTTGAGATTTTCCATTACCCGCAGTGATTATTTCATGACGCAACAGGGCAAAGGATTACGTCAAGTCGAATTCAATACTATTGCAGCGAGTTATCTCGGTCTATCGGGAAAAATGACTGAATTCCATAAAACCTGGGGCAATATCTGCAATGAAACATGGGATTTAGTCCCCAACAAGCCTGTGGAACGAGTGGCGGACGCTTTTGGAGAAGTGATGGATGAGTACGGTGTCAAAGATGCTTGTGTACTCTTTGTTATCCAGGAGAATGAACGTAATATATTTGACCAACGTATTCTAGAAATTGCCCTTGCTCAAAGGGGTATTAGAGTCATTCGCGCCAGTCTTGAGGCGATCGGCGAACAGGGAGAACTACGAAATGGACATCTCGTTTTAAACGGTCAAATTGTAGCGATCGCTTATTTTCGGGCTGGGTATCGCCCTGATGAACTCGCAAGTAACATAGCTCGTCAAGGTCGGCGAATCATTGCAAATTCAACCACTATCTCAGTACCGGATCTCCCTACTCATTTAGCCGGTACAAAAAAAATTCAACAGGTTTTGACCTCACCCGAAGTGCTACAGCTTTTCCTTGATGAACAGGAGATAGCTTTAGTTCGGAATGCTTTTGCTCGAATTTATACTCTTGATGATGCTATTGAATTCGATGGTAAGACGATGTTAGCAAGTGAAGCAGCAATTTCTAAACCAGAGCAGTTTGTACTGAAACCTCAGCGAGAAGGGGGCGGCTTTAATTTATATGGTGAAGATATCCGTCAATGTCTGACCACAATTCTACCAGAAGAACGTAATGTTTATATTCTCATGGAACGGCTTTATCCCCCGGTATTTACTGGTTGGGGTATGCGCAATGAAGAAATTTGGCAGGGAGAAGTTGTGAGCGAAATTGGTCAATTTGGAGTATTGATAGCCCGTGGCGAGCGGGTCTCAAAAAATCAAGCCACAGGTTATCTTGTCCGTACTAAGCTCCATAATATGAACGAAGGGGGAATTTCTTCGGGATATGGATATTTAAATAGTTTGGTGAAAACCGACACCATTACTTAGTCGCGATCGAAATAAATTAATCATTTGGAAAAGGTCTACCGTGTCTGAGATATATCTTCCAAGTTATCTGACGAAGTTGTTGGGGGTCTCCCCATGTCCGGATAAAATCTGCTTCCACCAAGGAGACTGGATCGACTGAATGTTCTTGTTTGTATCGCTCGGAGGCAGACCAAGTACGAAAAAAGGCGAGCAGTTGCTCTAGAGTCCATTTTGCTTCCATTTGGAAATTTTGCTTGGGTAATTCATCAAACGGGAAGGGAATATTGGTATAGGTAAGGTCTTCAAGCACTCGCTTAGGCCAGTAAGAGTCGAGTATGTCTCCGTTGAGTTTTTCTACATAAGCATCTATATCTTCTCGCACTCTAGGCATACCGTAGCACCAAATGGCAAGAACACCAAGGGGCTTGAGAACACGCTTAACCTCACAATAATACTTTTCAGTATCAAACCAATGGGCAGCTTGCGCTGACACAACAAGATCCACAGAACTATCTTCCAATGGTACTGATTCAGCGTTTCCCACTAGGTACTTGACACGGGGATGTTGTTGAGCGTTTTCAAGTTGGCCTTGGCTAATGTCTGTGGCCACAATCTCTTGAAAATATTCAGCTAGGGGGATAGCAGCTTGACCGCTACCAGTTCCACAATCCCAAACCCGTTCATGCTCTGGTGCGACACTTGCTAGATATTTGAAGAATGCTAATGGGTAACGCGGGCGATATTTGCCATAAATTTGAGAGACTGCTGTAAAGTGATCTTTTTTAGTTTGAGTCATTTAAAAATTTCCTATATTTGCAATAAAACTAAAATTTGAATGAGGGTGGATATGGATATTCTAGTGGTTTTTTAAGTGGAGTAAAAAGAATGGGAGAATATTTCTGTTCAAGGTTGAGAAACTCGACACACCTACATCTTGGTTATCTGTACGAGATTTAACTATTCTCACAACTAATATTTTATTAGCAGGGTTAGCCGAAAATATTACCAAACCATTCTAAAAGGTAGTTCCCCAGAATACGGTTCAAAAATGCAAAGATTGAACCTACAACTACAGTTATTAACCAAAAATTTCTCCAACCACTAATTTTACTAAAATATTTTTCTTGTTCCTTCTTTGATGCTTCAGTAAAAAGAAGAAAACGATAAGTAGGTAATTTAATTAATCTAAGAATTAATTGAGCCAATAAAAGAGTGGTAAAAACAGAAAAGAAAGCAAGAAAGTATAATATAATATCCTGTTTTGAATCCATTACTTTGCAAGTATTAAAAAAATTAATAAGAAAGTCTAATTTTTTACCAGGTGGTATATTATCTCCTACAAACTGACCTGTTTGATCTGAAAAGCTCCAACAACTTTTTAACCCTTCCTTTGAATAGATCCACAAGAATACAAGAGATAGTAAAAAGCTAAGAATGAAAGAAGGAATTTGAAGCACTATAGGGTTTTCCATAGCCTTTCGCCTGAAGCCAGCCAAAGGCACATCTGTTTTGACAAAACCTATAATGCAGTTACGGACAAGCTGGGAAATCTCTATTCCCCAGCCTTGATTAGTACATCTGATGGAATAATTAATTTTGGGTATTTGATTTACAAAGCTAATATCGAATATCTCAGAAGTTAACTCAATCTTTCTACTTTTTGATTTTGCCGAAGAGGGAGTACCTTCCTCTACGGAGGATACCGATATTTCCTGCTTCTCAGGGACTTTTTTATCATGGAATTCAACAAGGTAAACCCAAGTAAATATAAAGCCTGTACAAATTAAATTTCTTCGTTCTTTATATTCCTGAAAACTGTTAATACCACTAAATGAAAGTGAAGAATTATCATTGAAAAATAACTTAGCTCTAAACTCTACCAACACAGACTGGTTCTGCTTCGTTATTCTGTCATCAATTATGTAATTAAGCTGTTCAAACCCTCCAAAATCTATCTCGAATGCACCTTCTACATACCCCTCAACCGACTCTGGTTTACCCAGAAGAGAAACCACGAATTCTTGAAAAGCATCCCTCTCTACAGACAAACTGATTGAAGACTTCTTTCGTTGCATAGAAATATTTGAAATGTCTAGATTATCATCATCCATTTCAATAAATTCCTATAAGTTAACTAAACCTATTATAAAAATCATTTAATATCCTTAAATTCCTGAAAAATATTGATAAAAAACTATTGAAATAATCCACTAAGAGACTAGCAAAAAAATAGACTACCAACTAATTTAATTTATAGAGTAGAGATTGCTTCGGCTCCCTTAATTATTTCCGATTGAGGTTGAGTCTAATATTACCGCCTCGCAATGACAGCTAAGAGCCTTTGTATGCACTAATAATCGGTACTTTATTAAGTTGCAAATCCCTAATTAAAAAATTCTAACCATTCAATACTTCTGACTTCTAACTTCTGACTTCTGACTTCAAAAACCCTACTGCCTCAATAGCTGCTTCCAGAGCGATCGCTACATGAGTCCAATGAGTCCCCCCCTGACAAAACACTATATAAGGTTCTCTCAAAGGCCCATCGGCAGAAAATTCAGAAGTAGACCCATCAATAAAAGTTCCACCAGCCATCACCAACTGACTTTCATATCCAGGCATCGGCGCAGGTACCGGATCTAAATAAGACCCCACTGGGGAATGCTTCTGAATTGCTCGACAAAAAGCAATCAGTTTCTCCGCTGAACCCAACTGTATCGCTTGAATAACATCCCGTCTTTTTTCCAGTGGCAGAGGATTAACTGGATAACCCAACTTATCAAACACATAAGCTGTCAAGTGACTTCCTTTCATTGCCTCCCCTACCATTTGAGCTGCTAAAAATAAACCTTGAAACAACAGCCTATTTTGCTCAAAAGTTGCTCCACCACTACTACCAATACCAGGAGCAGTTAACCGACAAGCTGCAGCTTCCACTAAATCTGCTCTACCCGCAACATACCCGCCCGCCGGAACTATTGTCCCACCTGGATTTTTAATTAAAGACCCCGCCATTAAATCCGCACCCACCGCTGGCGGTTCCCTATTTTCAATAAATTCGCCATAACAATTATCCACAAAACAAACTGTCTGGGGATTCTGTTGCTTGACTATCTTGACAATTCTCTCTATTTCTGATATTGATAAACTCGCCCGCCAAGAATAACCGCAGGAACGTTGGATCAGGGCTAAACGAGTTTTTTCTGTAATTGCAGATTTTAGACCGTCCCAGTCTACTGTGCCAGTTTCCGTTAATGGCAATTCCCGGTAACTAATGCCAAACTCTTTTAAAGAGCCTTGACCTTCTTCTCTGAGGCCGATTACTTCTTCTAAAGTGTCGTAGGGAGGGCCGGCAACAGACAACATTTCATCCCCTGGCCGGAGAGTACCGAATAACGCACAGGCGATCGCATGAGTTCCGGAAACAAACTGGACTCTTACTGCTGCAGCCTCAGCTCCCATCACCTCAGCAAAAACCTTGTCCAGAGTTTCTCGTCCCAAATCATCATGGCCATAACCAGTGACTCCGGCGAAATGATGAACACCGACCCGATGATGACGAAAAGCATCTATAACTCGTCTGAGATTTTGCTTGACTAAAGTATCAATTTTAGAAAATATAGGAAATAATTCTTGTTCTGCTAATTCTAGCTGTTTCACACTGTTTATATTTATTTATGGTATGGTAAGATAAATGTTGCGTTTTGTTTAGCGCTAAAATATTGTATCAAATACAAATGTCCTTAAAAAAAATAATTTAGATTGTATTAGGATACTTTGCGATCGAGACAAGTTCCATCAACAAGTTGATTAAATTCTTCTTAAGAGAACAAGCTTTAGTCAAAAGTTTGTAGTAGTCTACGCAATAATAATATAATTATCTAGCTTATTTTTGTTTAGTGCTGATATTTAATTGCTACAATTAAAATACTTTAGCCAACTTATTTGGTATATTTATAGTTGCTTGGCTTAGGCCAAATTCTGTCTATATATAATTCATCAGGAATTTAGATTGAAACATTTAAGTTGACCAGCAGAGATGTTAGACTAAAAACATTTTTTTGGAATTTTTTCTTCAACTTAAATAAATTGACAAGTTGTGAGAAAAATATCTAATAGTTGAGTCTATTATTATTAATTGATTGATCTGACTCAAATAATCCTCTGTAGTTCATAATTTTAGAAATTTTAGAGATTTTTATGACGATTTCAACTTCAAAAAAAGCTTCCCTAGATTGGTACATACTAGGCTTTATGGTGTTCCTTCATATCGGAGCCCTTTTTGCCTTACTTCCTAGTAACTTTAGTTGGACCGCAGTTGGTCTAGCCGTGTTCTTACATTGGGTTACAGGTGGCCTAGGTATTACTTTAGGATTTCATCGTATGGTGACACACCGTAGTTTTAAAACTCCCAAGTGGCTAGAATACTTCTTGATTTTTTGTGGCACACTTGCCTGTCAAGGTGGAGTTTGTGAGTGGGTAGGTTTACATCGCATTCATCATCAACATTCAGATAATGAACAAGATCCCCATGATTCTCATCGTGGCTTTTGGTGGAGTCACATGGGTTGGATGCTTTATGGTGTACCGATCAAATCTGAAGTGCCTCGCTACACCAAAGATATAGCAGACGATCCTGTTTATAAGTTTTTGCAAGCAAACTTTATTCCGATTCAGATTGCTTTTGGCATATTGCTTTTCCTTCTGGGTGGCTGGTCTTTTCTTGTTTGGGGTATTTTTGTCAGGATAGTTGCTGTTTTTCACTGTACTTGGCTAGTTAATAGTGCTACTCATAAGTTTGGCTATCGTACTTATGATTCTGGTGATGCTTCGACTAACTGTTGGTGGGTGGCTGTGTTAACTTATGGTGAAGGTTGGCACAATAATCATCATGCCTTTCAATATTCAGCGCGTCATGGTTTGCAATGGTGGGAAATTGATACAACTTGGATGATGGTTCAATTCTTGCAAGCTTTCGGTTTGGCCACTGATGTGAAACTAGCAACAAAATAGTTTTTGGTATGCCATAAGAGAAAAAGACAGGGGTTGGGCATCACCTTGAGTATAAACTTGATGTCTAACTATTCTCTTTATTCTGAGAAGATCGAAAAATTTTTGTTAGCCCTCAATAATTTGTTTCATATAGGGTATTGGTTATAATTTATTACTGAACAAGTAGATAAAAAACATTTTCCGGTGAAATTGAATATTCCTTTTGAATCAAACCTTGTAGAAATGTTCCATTGAATATCTCTACATTCTTTTTCAAGTCTATGTCTAATAGACATCTCCAATAATAAAAAATAAAATCAATTATCATACAGAAATCATCAATTATTTCCCCGCACTCCTGTGAGGGAGTGCGCGTTCCCTCTCTTGGTCAGCATCCCCTTGCGTCTGTCGCCGACGCGGGATCTGACCGCTTGTGTCTTACGCCGACGCGGGGTCGCACCGCTACTCCCTACTCCCTCTTTTGGAGGAGATGTCTAATAAGTAGGTGGGATAATTAAAGCTCAAGCAGTTGTAGGGTGCGCAATGCCTATAAGTGTCTTTTTCTAAAGGTTTTAGCTTTCAGCACGCATTGTCCAAATTATGCGTTTATTTATGCCGACCTACTTACCAAGCTTTATAAACATTTGTTACAAATTCCTAGGACTCAGGTAGGGTCGCCATCTATAATTAGTGACGTAAAGAAGTCATAATTTAGAATTATTGGTCTCCTGTCATTTCTGTTTCTTTAAACGTTTATTATCTATCTGTGTTTTATCTATTTGTAGTTATTGGGCGTGTCAATGTGACAAAAGTAAATATTAAATTAATTAAGTATCTACATCTTGCTTTGTGCATTTTCAAAAAATATCAACAGAGAAGTCTAGAAATTACTCAAGCTGGCGAGTGTAACATTGTTTAATTAAATTACTATAATAGATAATTTATAGTGTCGCGCGACGGAAATAATCCACCATTTAACAATAAACAAAAAGGCAGATACTATCAATAAGTGCAGCCTTATGACTCCTTCTACGAGTTGCCTTGTATAACATATTTCGTTGCAGTAAATTCTTCTAAACCAATAAAACCACGATTAAAACATTTTTGATTAGACATTCCTAAAAAAATAGCATTTGTTCTACTTTGATAACGTGAAAACCTAGGAGACTTATTAATAAAAGTACAGGCACTATTAACACCCAAAGCAAACTGACGACTTTCCTGATAAGATTCAGCCACCAAACAGTCAGCATGACCACTACTATAGTTATTAATCCATGTAATTGCCGAGTCTATACTATTAACAACTTTAAAAGCCACCACTTTACTTAAATAAGCTTGGCTCCACTCTACATCTTCAGCTAAGATTAAATCCGGAAATTTCTCTACTAAAACACTATCTCCTCTGACTTCAAAACCATTTTCTTTCAAACTATTCCACAGTCTAACTAGCATCGAAAAGTTATGATTAGTATCAATTAATACCTTTTCAATAGCATTAACAGGATCGGGTTCGCTCTTATGACTATCCAGAATTATGCGACGGGCCATATCTAAACTACCATTAGCAGACCAGTACAAATAACAATTACCCATTGCTGCTCTTAAAACTGGAACAGTTGCCTTTTTTGCTACTTCTTGCACTAAACTAGAGCCACCACAAGAAATCACCAAATTCACATATGGAGCTTGAGTAACCAACTCCTCAATTGAATAGTCATCCGTAGCTTCTGCAAACTCTATACATTCAGCAGGCAGGCCAACTCGATCTAAAGCCTTTCGTAAGACTTTAGTAATTGCCAAATTAGAGTTACTCGCTTCATTCCCCCCCCTAATAATTAAGCTATTAGCTGTTTGAATGCACATTCCTGCGGCGATGGCGGCCAACTCTGGAAATGCCTCATATATTAGAGCTATAACTCCCAAAGGAATACGTTGACAATAACTCTGACAATTATCCAATTGATGTGGAGCGCTAACCACTTGTCCGATTAATTCTGGTATATCTGCCAGTCTTTGTAGAATATCTGCTGTAATTTGAAGTCGTTCGGGTGTTAACTTCAGGAGTTCTACAATTGGGTCTGGAATAGCTATCATCCGATTAGCTTCTAGGTCTAGGGTATTAGCCTCTAAAATGTCATTTTGATGTTCTAAAATTGCTTGACCCATTGCCTGTAAGGCTGTGGAGCGCTCTACAGGTTTCCTTTTGGCAAGTTCTAGGGAAGCTCGATCGGCACGACGAAGCATATTCATCGTTAAATTAGTAGAATAATTATCACCTCGACTAAACTTACTCAAACTTAGTTATAAAGTCTAAAATTTAGTTTCATGCTTCACTTTAAAGAGAATAGTGCTTATTTAATTCACAGGCTTTGGGATTATAAAGAGCTTGGACTACCTTGAAATTTTTACAATTTAAGGACTTATTATTACCTCTTGCTCATTTTAAATTTATCAATTAACTTTGTCAAGCTATTTTTTTTTTGCTGAAGTTTAAGTAACTTTTGCTAAATTTGAGGAGATTTTTGCTTACTATCGTTAACACTGTGGAGCAAATGTCGGCAGAAGTCCCCACAATCGGGAACCTTTGGTGTTGTGAGGCTCCTAATAAATATGCAGAAGCGATGGTGCATACAGCCTCTATTAATCAATGGCGAACAATATCTTGCATATTAATAAAATAAATGTTATAAAGTGTGCTACTAAAGGTAACAGTTTGCCGAAGAGACCTTAAGACTTAAAAAGAGCAAGTCTTTGAGGGAAGTTGCTATAAAAAAAAACCGGCCGTACCGTTTTCTGCTCTCCCCGACATGAAAAGTGCAGGGATACCTAGCACAGTTTGGAAATTCCGCCCCTACCGCTTTTATTCATATCGGGAAGATGTGGAAAAGGTTAACGCCTGTAAGCAAGCCAGACCATCAAAGCAGGAAGCATGGCTAATACCACTGCCACCATTGCCCAGATTATTATATTTGGACTAGGAGAGTGTAAAGCTAAGGGTAGCCAAATCACCAATGGCACTAAAATCATTATTAGAGCTAAAGGTAGATAGTGAGCTTTCCAATTAGAATATGCTCTATTCCATTGTTTACCTGTCCACCGCCAAGTCGGTTTATAAGGATAGTGAGTGGAAAGTTGTTCAATAGTTTCACCAGTTTCATTCACGACAAATATTTGCTGACAGCGATTACAGCCAAAAGCATCTGTCAGGGCTATTGGAATTAAGCTACCCCTACGTCTACATGGACAGGGGTAATCTTGATTCAAATCAATCTTTTGAGCTTTTTGAGTTCGGTACACATTTAATCGTAGAAGCAAAAGCGTTCATGCAAAGACGATCTGAAACTTAGCATCCATCTATAAATATGCCAATTCCAGTCTGTATTTAACTATAACCTTAGTTAACTTTTAGTGCTACCTATGGCGATCGTCAACACAAAAGTCTAAAGTATTTCATTTAAATATAGTTAGTTATTTAGTTTAGTAAGCGGGTAACGCGATTCGAACGCGCGACATCAACCTTGGCAAGGTTGCGCTCTACCACTGAGCTATACCCGCAGTTAAGCAGTTAACTAATAAATATCATAATGTCAGAAGAATTTTTTTTTGTCAACCCCTTACAAAAAAAAATTCTGACAAAGTTAAAATCCTACTTCTCAGTAGAAATATCTGATTCCACTACGCTGTTTGGACTTACAGGTAGTACCTGAGTAGCAGCAGATATACTACGATTGTAAGACTGAGAATCCATACCAACTTTCATTTGACTCATTAAACTGGCCATTTCTAAAGCATTCATAGCATATTCCCAGCCTTTATTACTTTTAATTCCTGCCCTTTCCAAAGCTTGTTGCATTGTATCTGCTGTCAAAACGCCAAAAATCACAGGTACTCCAGTTTGAAAAGCAGCCGCAGCAATTCCTTTAGATACTTCCGCAGCCACATAATCAAAATGAGGCGTTTGGCCCTTAATTACAGCTCCTAGACAAATCACCGCATCATAGCGATGGGTTTGGGCCAACTGACGAGCCACCAAAGGAATTTCAAAACTGCCTGGTACCCAAATATAATCTACTCGATCACCTTCTGGATTAGGGTCAATACCATGGCGTTTTAAACAGTCTTGACAACCCTCTATTAGTTTGCCAGTAATCAAATCATTAAAACGACCAATTACAATCGCAAAGCGAAAAGAGTCAACTTGAGTAAATGTTCCCTCGAAAACTGTCATGTCAGAAATTTATTTTAATTTTTCTAATTGTAATTATAAGAGCTTATATAAATATATTAATTATATTTAGGTAAGAGTTCAGAGGCAACAAGACTTAACTCGCTATCCCCTGTGTCTCATACCTAAGTAATATCAACAATTGCAGAATCTGGCCTAAACCACCAAAAAGTTCAAAACACCCACTGCAATTACTAGAGCTGTCCATAAAGCAGATCCGATGAAAATCAGAGGCTTACTCTGGCTCCAAATTTGGGGAGAAGCATAAGCAACTGGCACACCAACTACCAATACAAAGGATAAGACCACTAAAGCAAGTAATACAAATTGAAACAGGAATGTTAACATTTTTTTCTTCCAGTACGACAACATATTCAACATACAAGAAAGTAGAATATCACAAACTGTGCTATGGCAATCCTAATTTGAGTAGTGAATTTTCTGCGTAGGTAGGTGCTATGGTGTGGCTCGAACGGAATAGATGTAAAGTCAAATCAAGGAAAGAGAGCTTAAAAGATTTCTCAAAATTTATAATGCTACAAATATTTTTAAGTAATAGTTACTAAGGTTCTGTACATTTCTACTTATTAATTAAACTTAGTTTAACTGTGTCTATTTCTAAATTGATCGACCATCATAGGTTAACTAAAGAATAATTTACTTAACTAAGTTAATATTGTCGCCGATTTTTAACAAATTAGCAAAGTGATAAGTGATATAAGAATTTTCTCAAGTCATCGACCTTTAGCTAGGTCAGCATGAATAATAATTTCTATACCTAAAATCATCAATAATATCAGCTCAAAAATGCAAAGTACATGAATCATCCAAGGGAGGTTAGTATCTGGAGACCAGAAAGTAAACAAAGCCACCAAACCAGAGAAAACAAAAGTAATTTCGTCAATAATTAATTGTTCTATTTTCCGCCTTATTCGTCTTTCATCACTTCTATGAACAATTTCCCAACCAAAGATAGATTCGATATTTGTCTCGCCTGTCAGTACTTTAATTTTTTCTGTGAGATTTAACCGAATATATTTTCCAATGGCAGAGATTTTTTCATCATTAACTAAATAAGTCCAACCGAGAATCAGGCAAATCCAAGGAATAACTAAAAGGGCATAAAAATTAGTTTTATTTGATAGAGCAAAAGAGAGAATTCCACCAAATATTCCTAGTGTTAGATAAATTATTTG
>JBARXI010000130.1:0-5695 GCA_049647275.1 Microcoleaceae cyanobacterium | reverse complement strand
CGAGTGCGATCGGCTTTAAGGTGGAAGACTCTCAGAAAGCGTTTAATCAAGCAATTTTGTTGGGTGCGATTGCTGCGGAAAAAACGGACTATGACATTCCGGCTATTAAAGGTGTAGGGGCTTCGCTGATTTATTTGGTAGATGATGAACAGGAGAAAAAGTTATTTTCTCTGTTTGATTATCAACGTACCAGTGAGATTAACCCTGAAACCAGTTTGGAACGCATCGATCATCTCACCCATAATCTAAACAAGGGTGGTGTAGAGCGTATGTGTACCTTCTACGAAAAAATCTTCGGTTTTCAACGGATTCGGTCATTTCATATTCAGGGGAAAAAAACAGGTTTATACAGTGAAGTTGTAGCGAGTTCTTGTCGTAACGTTATCATCCCCCTGAATGAAACTAAAGATGATCGCTCACAAATCGCCGAGTTTATTCGTGAGTACAATGGGGAGGGAATCCAACATATTGCACTTTCTAGTACCAATATATATAAAAGCGTTGCTGGGTTATCAGATAACGGTATTGAGTTCCAAGATACCCCAGATACATATTATGAATTAATCGATCGGCGTTTACCAGGTCATCGTGAAAATCTAGAAAAATTGCAGAAATATAAGATCCTGATTGATGGTGGAGAAGCTCAGGGCGGTGGTTTTATTTTACAAATTTTCACGAAAAATAGTATCGGCCCAATCTTTTTTGAGTATATTCAGCGAAAAGGTAATCATGGTTTTGGTGAAGGAAATTTTCAGGCGCTCTTTGAGTCGATTGAATTAGAGCAAGAACGCCGTGGTGTTTTGATTTAAACAGTTTCAGACAACGCAATTAGATCGCAACAAATAGTTCACACTTGCTTATCCTCAAATAAATTTGATCTAAGTGTTTTACCTATTAGACATCTCCAATAATAAAAAATAAAATCAATTATCATACAGAAATAATCAATTATTTCCCCCTACTCCCTCACAGGAGTGCGCGTTCCCTCTCTTGGTCGGCGTTCCCTCTCTTGGTCAGCTACCAGGTGCGTCTGTCGCCGACGCGGGTTCTGACCGCTCACAGGAGTCGATTGGATATGGCGATGCTTCGGAGCATCGCCATCCCACCCAACGGGGAAGCTCCGCCGGGCGACCGCTTGCGTCTGTCGCCGACGCGGGTTCCGACCGCTTGCGTCTTACGCCGACGCGGGGTCGCACCGCTACTCCCTACTCCCTCTTTTCTGGAGATGTCTATTGAACGTTTAGATTATATTAGTGGTTTAACTAAGCCACTAATCAGTAAATTGCTCGAAGTTAAGTTAATTCAACTGGGATTTTTTGATCTATGTATGTGTATGTTGGGATCGGGTCAGTTCTGTAAGAAACCTTGTACTAATAATGGATAGGTAGGGTGGGCAAAGCTAGAACATCAGTTCAGTAGAAACTATTGACAAATAAAACAAAATAAGCATTGCTTAAAAAGAAGTATCTACGGTATCAAAATTTGTTGTGCGATCGCCAAATTTTGATACTTGAAATAATTCTCTTTCAACCCAATTTTAGGGTACTTCATAAAACAGAACAATTGTCAATATGGACTGATTGGTAGTGCATCAGCAAAGTGTGGAAATGGTAAAATAACCATTGTCCCTAAATACTTTCAATTATCATCGAATTTTCTCTATTTGGCCATCAGAAAACTCTTAAGCACGGAAAGATAACTAAAGGAAGTCAACGATTTATTGGGGCTATTAGGACTATGGTTTTTAGCTACCAGAAAATTTTATTCTCAAACTCAGTCACAGCAACATTTTGACTTTTAACTTTTAACTTTTGACTCTTATGTACGGTTTCCACGAACTAGCACTCTACACTACCGAGTGCTAAATTTTTATTTGGAAGCAATATGGAGAAAGTATATGGCCAAAATTGTAGAATTTAATGATAAATCCAGACGAGCTCTAGAACGTGGAATTAACTCTCTAGCTGATGCAGTCCGCATCACAATGGGCCCCAAGGGTAGAAATGTATTATTAGAGAAAAAATATGGCGCTCCCCAAATCGTGAATGATGGGATTACCGTAGCCAAGGATATCGAACTAGAAGACCCCCTAGAAAATACTGGGGCCAGATTAATCCAGGAAGTGGCCTCCAAAACAAAAGATATTGCTGGAGATGGCACAACCACTGCTACAGTTTTAGCTCAATCCATGATTAAAGAAGGTCTCAAAAACATAACTGCTGGTGCAAACCCAGTAGCAGTGCGTAAAGGAATTGAGAAAACCATTAATCAACTAGTTAAAGAAATAGAAGCAGTTGCCAAACCAGTAGAAGGAGGAGCGATCGCTCAAGTCGCCACCGTCTCTGCAGGTGGAGACGAAGAAGTCGGACGAATGATTTCCGAAGCAATGGATAAAGTCACCAAAGATGGCGTTATCACCGTTGAAGAATCTAAATCTCTCTCCACAGATTTAGAAGTTGTTGAAGGGATGCAAATCGACCGTGGTTATCTTTCTCCCTACTTTATTACTGACCAAGAGCGCTTAGTAGTAGAATTTGAAAACGCTCGTATCCTGATTACCGATAAGAAAATCTCTTCTATTCAGGATTTAGTACCCGTACTTGAAAAAGTTGCTCGTGCCGGTCAATCTCTTTTAATCATTGCTGAAGATATTGAAGGGGAAGCTTTAGCTACTTTGGTGGTTAATAAAGCAAGGGGTGTACTGAATGTTGCTGCTGTAAAAGCTCCTGGTTTTGGCGATCGCCGTAAAGCGATGCTCCAAGATATTGCCATTCTCACAGGCGGTCAACTCATCTCTGAAGAAATTGGTCTGAGTCTAGAGATGGCAGACTTAGATATGATGGGAGTTGGTCGGAAAATCACCATTAACAAAGATAGTACAACTATTGTTGCTAGTGGAGATACAGCAGAAGAAGTGAAAAAGCGGATTGGTCAAATTCGCGGACAGCTTGAAGAGAGCGACTCTGATTACGATAAAGAGAAATTACAAGAGCGCATCGCTAAGTTAGCTGGCGGGGTAGCAGTAATTAAAGTTGGTGCAGCGACAGAAACCGAACTTAAAGACCGCAAGTTAAGAATTGAAGATGCTTTGAATGCTACTAAGGCTGCTGTTGAAGAAGGTATTGTGCCTGGTGGCGGTACTACTTTAATTCATTTGGCAACTAAGGTTGATGAGTTTAAAGGTAGTTTAAATGAAGAAGAGCAAATTGGTGCTGATATTGTTAAGCGTGCTTTAGAAGCACCTTTACGTCAGATTGCAGATAATTCTGGTGCAGAGGGTTCGGTAGTTGTAGAGAAGGTGCGTTCGACTGATTTCAGTGTTGGTTACAATGCTATAACTGGTGAATATGAAGATATGATTACTGCTGGTATTCTTGACCCGGCGATGGTTGTACGTTCTGCATTGCAAAATGCTGGTTCGATCGCTGGTATGGTATTAACTACTGAAGCTGTGGTCGTTGAGAAGCCTGAGAAGAAAGCTGCTATGCCTGATATGGATGGTGGCATGGGCGGCATGGGCGGCATGGGCGGCATGGGCGGCATGGGTGGCATGGGTATGCCTGGTATGGGAATGATGTAATTTTTGCCTACCCAAAACTTTATATCTTTTAGCTAATTATTTTTAAAAGGGTGTGCTACAGCACATCCTTTTTTATTTGCTTGGTCAAAGGTAATATCATGTCCGGATAATTAGTGATAAAAAACTTTCTCCTCCTCTTCTTCTTCTTCTTCTTTTTTTTCTCCTCTTTTTCTTCCCTCCTGACTCCTCGAGTAGGAAAGTTGTGCGCCAGCAAAACGCCATCCCACCCTACGGTTCGCTCCGCTTTACATGTCGCTCCGCGAAGAGCGGAGTTGTGCGCCAGCATGCGCGACCCCTTTTTTTCGACTTAAAAGGGGAGGCTTAAAACCTTAATTATTTAATTATTCATTATTCGGTAAAGGGTATCCAAATTCTCGGCTAATTTGTCCTAATTTTTTCTGAATCTAGGCGTTTTAAATAACTAGAATTTTGAATGAGAACGGTGAATCTTACTCCTGTAATACCCAAACCTAGACTCAAAAACAGTAATTTACTCAAGGGATGGAGATGATTGGAAGAAAATGGTCGTAACATAGGCTTTATTGGTGGGCGAGGATTGTCTGTTTTTCCTAAATTTTTACTGATATCCGCCTCGCCCACCCTACACACTTAATTTCCATCTCTGGTTTTATTGCGGATGTAGCAATAGAAGTTTTTGCTTAATTTCCATCTCTGGTTTTATTGCGGATGTAGCAATAGAAGTTTTTGCTGGTTTCCGATTTGAGCTTAATACTGTAGGTTGGGTTAAGCTAAATGCGCAACCCAACAACAAAAGCTGCAACAGCTCGGTCTCAGGAATTGGGTAATAGCTGATTGCTTGCAGATATGTAAGTCATGGTGTAATTTCAAAGCTTCCTAATACGTCTTAAAGGCATAATTTTCTGAACGATAACAGTAAATGCTGCTCCTGCAACACCAAAAACTAGACTCAAAAATAGCGCTAGAGTCAAGGGATGGAAATGGTTGGAAGAAAACGGTAGTAAGAGAGGTTTTCCGGGTTCTTGTGCAAATATATATGGAGCAACAGTGGCACCGACTGCTGTTGAGGTTAAACCCACACCCATAATTGCTATAGTATTTTGGAAAGAGCGATCGCTCTGAGCTTGTTCGATGTCTACTCTTCCTTGAATGGCTGTCATCGCCTTTTCTAGTAATGTTGCTCCATGCTGAAAGTAGCCTAAGTCCGATTGGAGTTGTTCCCTGAATAAGCGATAGTCTTGGTCAAAAAATTGAGACAAGAAACTGATATTTTCCGCTGGGAGTTGGCTTTGGATATTGTTGATTTCTCGTTTATAGTTTTGGGCGTTGATGTCAATGGTTAGACGATAGAGGTCTAAGTCGCGAATTAATTGATTATATGATAAATATCTTTGGGGAATGTCTTTCAAGTATTCTTTGAATTGATTTAATTCCTTTTGAGTTAGATTTTTATCGACTGGCATTCCCTGGAAAATTTCCTGAATATAGGGTTCGATGGCTAGATACTCGTCGCGAAGTACATTATGAACTTTACGACTGAGTTTGTAAGCTGTGACGACTTTGTTTAAATAACAAAATAGATTAACAAAGGATGAATAATGGTCGGTAAATTTATTGTCGGTCTCAGCTTCACAGAATATCCAAACCAGTACATGGCAGTAGTCATTTCCTTGAATAGGAACGCCGTATTCAAAAATAGGACTGCCAAATAGTTGACCTTCTCGATAAAAGTCAGGGCAAAAATACTCATTGGGAATAAATTCTCTCAAACAATTGTCTGCGAGTTCCCTAAGTTGTTGGCGATTTTGTAAAGATTTCCAAGGCAACCACTGTTTTTCTTCTGTGTACCAAACTGTTAGGAGTAAGGTTTGACCAAGGGAACTCCCTATTTCTTTGGGCATTAGGCATCCCGAAGGGTTTAGGAGTTTCAGAAAATTCGGGTTTAGGGGGTTTGTTTTTTTCCCATTCTCGTCCAATTCGGGACGGCGGACGTTGAGAGCTAGAGTGTAGGTGTGCGACTCGTTGGCCATTAAACTAGGAAACTAGGTATAAATGGCCGTTCTAAATCAATACATGAGGACAACCTCTGATTTATGAATAACTCTTATGACCTTGTAGGTGAAATTCCTACCGCCT
>JBARXI010000129.1:0-4652 GCA_049647275.1 Microcoleaceae cyanobacterium | reverse complement strand
TCCTGCCCTTAAATATCATGCGGTTAGCACCTACTGGACATCGACCATTTCCAGAGATATATAGGGGTTACTTCGTTCCGATTACACATTGTCTTAAGTCTTTAGTGCGATGCTATCCACCGGGTTTATTTGGTAATGCAATAGGTCGAACTACCAGTCGCCTATCCCTTATCCCTGCCTTTTGGCTTGGCCTTGTACAGTCGTTATGGCCATTGGCATTAACGATGGTTCGGACACATCTTCGCTTTCACTACACATGGACTCTTGCTCGACAGTCACCAGATTCGACTACCAGTGGTCTGCCTTTTGTCCCCGCTTTACCTTTTAGGTTGCTGGCCTAATTGATAGGGGTCATGCTTTCACTCCTGCATTGAGAGGGAGGACTTGCACCTCAAGTGTAATCAGTTGTTACAGCGAATGGAGCTGCACTAACCGTCCCCTTTAGGTCGTTTTTTGACCCAAGTTTAGGTCAAACGAATCGCACGATATGATCTAGATTAGGCATCCTAATTTTACCAAAAAAAATGGTGATGGAGGAGGTAGATTAACTTCTATAGCAAAATCTTTAGCGGTTGTGAGAAATTTCGGTTTCGGTGTATTGATTTATTGATTATAGCTACCACCTACCACCAATAACTACCAAAAATTTATGACTTAAATAGGATTGCTACACGATCGAAAAAAATCATTATTTTGAAACATAAATAAAATGGGAAAAACGTAGTTAATTTAATCAATGGAAAAATGGAGTCGATTTATATTTTCAATCATGGTTTAGCCAAGTATAAACTACAGATTAATTTAGTATCAATAACTTCCCCATCTATACCCGCATTTCTCACAAACTAATTTGAAAAGCTGATTGGGATATCAAAAATTGGTATCCCCTCAATAATTGGGGGAAAGAGTTATTCAGGCATCCATGATCAACCAAAAAGATTGAGAGCAGATTTTTCCCGAATAATAGTAGCCATTGAGGGGATATTCCCAACCTGAGAAATGCGCAATTCGGATATATTCAAAAAAGCTGATACCCAACTGACGAGTAGTGGCAACAAGGGACATAAAAGTATCCCTTGCTTGAGTACCTTCGAGGGTCTGAGTTGCATAACTAATATTACGCCTTTGCACCATTGTCCTAGCAGCTAACTCCGCCGGATTATTATGTAAAGGCAATTCAGGATGCTCTAATACTAAAAGCAACTCGAAAATTTTGAGCATGGTTAATCGTTTTCGCTCGTCCAACTGTTGATAACCAGTTAATAGCGAAAAAAGTTGCCAAAATTCAGACCGAAGTTTTTCTGCGGTTTGCTGAGTGGGAGAATTTTTGTCAGCGAGTAAGTCTCGGTAATATTTCCAAAAATCATCCAAGAATTTATCTAAAATCTTTTGGTGACAGGCAATAAACGGACTTAATTTTTTATAATGTCGTCCTTCATGTACCCAACACAAAGCGATATTATCAGTCAGTAACTTAAACTGCGGAGCATCATCACAGACCAGAGTTGGCACCACTGGCCAATCAGTTTATTGATTATAGAAAGCAATAGCTGCTGCTTCCATGATTCGAGTTCGTTGTTGAGAACCCAGTTTTGGTAAATATGTATCCAGTAGAGTATGAAACTCTGCCTCACTCAACACTGTCTCTTGCGGTAATAGTTTGAGAGCGTTTTTATATTTATTTGGTAGTGGGAAATTCGTCAGCAACTCACAGGTCAGTTGATTGAGAATAAATTCTAGTTCTTTGTTATTCTGCAAGGCTTTGAGTACAGTCAATCTGTCCTTGCAGGCAGTTTCAAGTAGACTGCACGCCAAAGGATTACAAATGACATTAGTGGTATGGTTAACTCCACCAACGCGGGCAGCAGTTTGGTCAAAGTGCTGCCAAGGACTGCTCGCTAGTCCTGCCGAATATACTTCTGTTTTCTCACTTTCAAAACCAGTGTGGTTTTTAATCAGTAGGTTTGATAAATAGCCGGCTGACATGGAAATGCCTATATCCTCTAAGAATTCTAACAACTTGCCTTGGGTTATGTTGCCCCCGTAGTACAAGCTGATAACTAAGGTTTTTATTCCTGGACCGAATTCTCCTTCATAACCGCAAGGCAGTTCTGCTAGATATGTTTTCCTTTCTAATGCTGAGTAGTATTTCTCTTTCCGGAATAGTACGTTGTCGGTTGTCAGGATGATGTCTTGAACAATTACTTCTTCATATCCTTTAAACTGTGCGTCTTCTGGTAGTTTGTCTTGGGGATATTCTAATATTTGTTCTCTGTCTATTTTTATAGTTTGATTTTTACTGCCCTTGGAGTGCTGTTTTGGGGTTTTTCTTTCTTGTTCTGATGAGTGCTTATTCTCAAACCCTTTCTTGGCTTTTATGTCTGGCTGACCTTGTTCTCCCTTGAGTCGGTTATTTTCATCTTTTAACCTTTGATTCTCTGACTCTAAGCCTTTGACTTTTGATTGTAATTGCTCTATGAGGTTCAGTAATACCTCTACTGTCTGACGCATTGATTCGTCTGCAATCCCTTTTGGATCAATGGCTTGCAGTAAATCTGATCTTGATTTGTCACTCTCAATCATCTTTTGTGTCATGTTTCATATTTTACAGGACTCTGTGTACTTCGTTTCACTTATTTTCTTCTGCTACCCCTCTTTATTGAGCCGATACAAAAATTGAGCTTTTTCAAAAATCAGAGAAAATTTGAAGTTAACCCAGATAAAATTCAATATTTACCATCAAAATTTTCCAGTATTGCTTGATTTTCCAGAGTTGATTAACCCAGAGAAATCATGACAAAAAAGACCGCTTATATTATCAGTCATTTCCCGAAATATTTAGTTGAGTTACTAAAGGGAGTAAAAAACTTCAACTTGTATCTTGAATAGCTTGAATTCTAGAGTAAGCAATTGCTAAAATATCTTGATAGAGACAAGTAGTAGTTATCGCGATTAAAATTCGTCTGACATTAACAGTAATTCTGGCTCCTAACTTGAGAAAATTAAGACGAATTGTTCCCACCGTAGCCTTAGCAAAATCAGTTTTAGCTAAACAATTTTGACGAAAAGCTTGGATTAAAACATAGGCCATAGAAGATAGCCAAAGTCTTAATTGATTACTCTCAAATGTCTGTGTTGAAGTGCGGTCTGCAAATAAATCTAATTGTTGTTCTTTTATTCGGTTTTCCATTTCCCCTCTGGGACAATATTTATCTGTATAAAGTAAAGATGGGATAATTTTTGATGCAGGTAAGGAAGTGACAACATGACGCATTTTTAACCCTTCACTGCCATAACAAACTTTTGTGACAACTCTTCTTTCGTGGCTCCATGACTTCTCAGTTTGATAAGATAAAGAGCGAAACCAAGTTGAATTTGGGACGATTTTTCCGACTATTTCTAGGTCTTCATTTTTCAAAAAAACACTATCCATTAATTCAATTACAGGTTCAAGTCTTTGTTCATAATCATTGATTGCTTTGGCAATTACATCGGTGGCTCGTAACTTTAATTGACGATTAGTTCCCATAGCTATTACATAATCAACTCCGACTTGGTTTTCACAAAAATCCATTATTTCTTCACGTGCATAAGCACTATCTCCACGAACTAATATCTGAGTATCAAGCCATTTATCTCTAATTAATTTAATAACTCTTTGCAATTCATCCAATGCACCTTCTGCTGGATCTACATTAGAAGAACGAAGTTTAGCTACTAACAAATGATGCCCACAAAAAATATACAAAGGTGCACGGGCAAACTCCATTATAATATTTATTATAAAATGCCCCTTCTTGATTTCCATGAACTTGATCATCAGTTACATCTAAGTCTAAGATTATATTTGGGGGAGCTGTTTGATAAGACTTGAGAAATATCTCGATAAAAGTGGTTTCAATCTCGGATATTAAAGGTTCTATTTTATGATAACGACTCTGGCTTTTGTCAGTAATAGTATTGGGACTATATTCTAATCGATTCAGGGTACTTTTCCCTGCTAAGGTCGGCTGTTTTTTCTGGGCAAAATCTAGTTTTTGTAAGGCCATAGCTAGAGCTGAATCATAACGTAAGTGTTCGTGGTCGTTAATATCTTCATAACCTAAAATAATGCTATAAATTCTTTGTGCAAGTAATTTATAAATTGAGTGATTTACATAAGATGGATGACGATAATCTCGAAAACATTTAACAAATTGCTCTGTGATTTTTAGTTTTTGATCCAATTCTGCTATCAAGACAATTCCAGCATTAGAGGTGATTTTTCCTCCTTCAAAGTTGGCAATGATTTCTTGGCCGTTGACTCGGCCTAACTTAAATTGATTTTTGAGGTTTTTGCTGTTCACAAAATTCATCAATTATTACAGATAATATATTTTTTTATGACTAAATTATAGCAATTTTTGTAGTTTGGTTCAAGTTTTATTGTGCTGACAAAATGATTAATTATTCTCGGCCAAACTTGAATTGATTTTTGAGTTTTGACCAGGGTATAATGAATGATGATTGGGAATAGATGCTTTCTTCACAGACTGTCATTTTGGGGACAAGGGAAGTATCTTGCTCAAACTCATGTGAGGTCAGCTTTCAAGCTTTTGCGATAGCGTACGCTTAACCGGAGGTTATCGCAATTTTTGTGAGAAATGCGGGTA
>JBARXI010000128.1:0-21721 GCA_049647275.1 Microcoleaceae cyanobacterium | reverse complement strand
ACAAGTAAAAAATATTTACCCTGTTAAAATTCCGGTTATTGTACCTCACGGGCAACGGAAAGCGCTGTATATAGCAAAAGGCAGAAGGCAGAAGGAAAAATCTTATGTTGTATAGGTTTTAGCCTTTTGATATGTCCGCGCCCTTTACTTCGAGTGGTATATCATGTCCGGTTGAATAGTTATAAATAAGCACAGAGGAGTCAGGAGTCGTAGGGGCGTTAGCGGAAGCTTTGCGCCAGCAAATGGCCATTTGCCCCTACAGGAGTCAGGAGAGAAGAAGTGGAGCGACCCCGCGTCGGCGACAGACGCAAGGGAATGCGCACCAAGAGAAAAAGGAAGAAGAGGAGAAAAAAGAAGAATAAGAGGAGAAAGTTTTTTGATCATTAATTATCCGGACATGATATTATATCAAGTCTCATTGAACAACCATAATAAACTTTGCTTGTGGGAAACTGTAGGGAAGTTGCATGCAACCTCCCTACATTATGGTTAATTAATGTGACTTGATATTACAGAGGAGTTGCCTCTTACAGAGGAGCTACGCCAACGCTAAGATGTTTGCTCCGCATTCCGCAGGAAATTACTCCTACTGGACTGACACATCTAAAATGGTGCGTTACGACGGATTGTTAAATGCCTTTCACAGTCTAAATTTTAGCCGTTTAACACACCCTACAAGTTTTGCTACAAGTTTGGCACAAAATTAGCTGTGTCGGTCCACTACTCCTATTATTTGCTACAAACTTTGAGTCTGCTGGCAGGGTTGCGATCGCTAAACCCTTACATATGAGCTACTCATCCCAAAGATTAGCTAAATATTCACGCACATCAAAAAAATTATCCCAAGATATATAAGCTTTCTGCCTTTCATCTAAATACTTAGCTAGGCGGTCGCGTGCAAAAACCAATGATGCCTCTAAACCCATATTCAAATCCGTCAGTGAATCTCCTATCGCTATTTTCTCACTACCATCATATAAATTCATCACCTGCACCTTTGCCATCAACTCTGTATCCCCCTCAAAATCAGAATGCACCTGCAAAAAATCATCCCCAGTAGTTACATCCACAGCATAAATAGCTTCTACTCTATCGACCAACTCGCCCAATACAGTCTCCACCATAATTCTAATCCCACCAGAAACCACCACAAACTTTATCCCCTCAGCATCCAAAAAATCTAACAACTCCACTAACCCTGGTCGTATTTGCTTGGTTTTAGAAAACTCTATTATTTCGGGATAACGCTCTGAAGGTATAGCCTCCAACATTTTGCGTACACCATCCCGCAGAGTTATCCGCATTTGATAAATTTCTGGCATGACTTGAGCTGAAACTTCTGGTGCAAACTGCTTCAACATTGCCACAAAAGTTTCCTCAGCGGTAATAGTGCCGTCAAAGTCACAGAAAACTATAGGTTTTGATTGGTTTAACATTTTTCTTTCCGTCATTATTTTCCATTGATGGCTAAGATAATTCCGAGGCTGAAACTAAGCAAAAACTCCTATTGCTACGCAATAAAACCGCCTGCCCTTAAAATAAGCAAAAACTCCTATTGCTACGCAATAAAACCGCCCACCGACTCAACATGGAAAAGTGAAACATTCTTATATATTTAGTCTGAGAATTATTGCGACATTAACTTCAAAAACTTTTCTCCCACACTTTCCAACACCTAATCCAAACCCAAAGCCTTAAAAAACGCCTTTACCCCCGCCTTTCTACCATCAGGATGATCCATTATTCCCGTGCCAGCATTGAGAATCACATCCTGACCGTAATCTCTCAATACTTGAGATACCACACCAGGCTTAATACCAGCCGAAGGCACAGGAAAAACGTCACGCTCCCGGAGAAAATCGCGAATTTTTGCCTCTTCCGTGGGGTCAAAACCGAGACTGCCATAACTTGCCGGATACAAAACTGCATCTGCACCAGCATGAGCCATCAATTTTCCCAATACCACAGAATATGCCATACCGTAATCAGGAGCAGCACACATTGCTCCCGCCAAAGCTGGATGAGCAAAAATAGGAACATTAATTTCTGGGTCAGCAGCCAAACTTTCTAACACAGAAAAACCGTAGGATAAAACATTAACTAATAGTGCATTTGCACCTTCGTTCACTAATAATTTTGCAGCATCCAGAGGATTAGAGCATTTTCCCAATTTACTCGTAACATTAACAGCATATAAAACTGTGCGACCAGTTTTTTGTTTGACTTTCTCTAGCACTTGGCGACAAGCATGAAGACGGCTGAGGGTAGGAGCCTCCTCAAGATTTCCCATAATCTCGTCATCTTTAATAATATTCAGACCCGCATCAGTGACTTCTGTTAAAATTGTAGCGTAATCATTTGTAGATAATCCTAATGCAGGTTTAAAAATTCCCATCAGTGGGGGGCGATCGCTTACTCCTATAATTTCACGAATACCTTTAATGCCAAATTTCGGGCGCAACCCGTAGTTTTCCGGGAGACGCACTGCTAATACTTTGGTCGCACCCGCCATGGAATATTTACCAAAAATCATGGTTAATAGAGTAGGAATATCCCCTTCGACATTTGCTTCAGGAAAAGCAACTGTTACGACACTACTACTATCGGGGTTAGTGACTCCCTTGACAACTTCCCCTAAATGCGATCGCAAAAACTTTTCTCTATGGCCAAAATTTGCACCCCAAGTCCCCGCAGTTTGCCCCACCGCAATAATTTTGGCTTGCTTTTGGGCATCTACCCCTGGTGGGAAACTATAGTCAACCTCAATGGTCATAAATTCCTCAGCTCAACTAAACTTCCACTAATAATTTACCGAAAAATTGGGTATAGATCAATATCTTTTCAGCACTGCTTTTTTTTATTTATTTTGTTGCACACATTTTAGTTTATATGCGATCGTCCGATCCTAAGCATTAAATGATAAAACTTTTCTATGCTCATCTACATAATATGAGATGTTAGTTTCAATCATTTCTACACCATAAATACACCAAAATATTCGCGCCTATTCTCGCGCATCTTTACCATGCTGCATCTGCTATAGATTTCGCGATCGCTTTCGCTCAACAATTCGACGCAAACGCTATGGCTGGCAACGCTCCGTGGCTTGTGATTCTTAATCATGTTACGCACTTTGAGATTTTCTATCGCTACCAATTCCTGAGAATGTGTAACTATTCTAGCAGTTGAGCCTGCTTATAAATCTCAAAACTGTTCTAGCGGCCCTGAAAAAGTCGTAAAAACTTTAAGCACCAGGACACATAAATGTCCACATTGTGGTTATGAGGTAGAAAGGGACGTAAGCGTAGCTCCTCCACAGGAGGCAAATGGTGCAATTAACCTGAAGTCTGCAGTCTGCACTTAAGGAATTAGCCACGACCCTGGGGCATAGGGAAAGTAACCGTTCTGGACACAATGACCTCTGCTTGAGTGGAGAAACTCACCTCATGTAAGCTGACTCGACGAAAGAGGAAAATCCCCCAGTGATGCTCTTGAATCTCCGGGCCTGTCTCTTCTAGAGGAGCTGCCTCTTTTCCTTTCCTTTCCTTTCCTTTTCTTTTCTTTCCTTTCCTTTCCTTTCCTTCGGAATGCTACGCAAAGGTCATGCTGCCTCTTTCACCGGAGCAACGCTTACCCAAACAGAGGAGCAACGCTTACGCTAAAAGGCCGGAGAGGATGTCAAAAGATTGCAACTTTTCCGAAAAAATGGTATACTCAAATAAAGTTATATAGAATACTTATGAATAATTATATTTAAAGAGCATCCTGTTCAAATCTTTGCCAACAGTTTATTATATATAACCAATTTTAAACCTATTAAATTTAATCTTTAAGGAATGAGAATAAATTAAAACCGGAGAAAATTAATTATGTTCAAGAGGTTTCCAAGGCCCAAACCAAAAATTTCCGGTATTATTTAATTTACGTTTAATTTACGTTTTTAATCTATTTAAAAAGAGTAGGGTGAAAAACCCGATGATTGGAAACCTAAGTCCTTCAGACAAGCTTCGCTAACAGGAAAAAGAATCAACCGCGGTTTGTATAAAACAGGTAAGAATTGGTGTATTAATGCAGACTGTAATGGGGCTGCAAATATAATCACAAAAGTAAACAGGAAGCTAGGTTTAGACCTCGGCCAACTGTCTAGGGGCACAATGAAATTGTCCGACATCAGAATATATCTTTGGTCAGCTAAGAAAAGACGGAGCAACGTGGATTGATCCTGTTGCGTAGTTTCTGCTTAGAATCCCCGTGACTTGAGTCCGGGGAGTAGTCAATTATTTCTTTGGTTACGGCTCTCCTCACTAGCAGTTTTACTTTAACGACGCTACATTAGTTATAGTAAGTAAACAAAAATTTACATTTTTTTGTGTTTATGGCCATATCATGGTGTGTAAACAGTTAAATACCAAACTACGGGGGGAGACATCTTGCCTGTGACTATAAATATATATAAGAGGAAGTAAGCATGTTTGAACGTTTTACAGAACAATCAATTAAAGTAATCATGTTGGCCCAAGAAGAGGCCCGTCGCTTAGGACATAATTTTGTAGGCACAGAGCAGATTCTCCTAGGTTTGATTGCTGAAGGCACAGGTATTGCAGCCAAAGCTCTTCAAGAAGATGGCGTGACTATGAAAGATGCTCGCCATGAAGTAGAAAAAATTATTGGCCGTGGCTCTGGCTTTACTCCAGCAGAAATTCCTTTCACCCCTAGGGTGAAACGGATGTTGGAAGTATCTCTAGAAGAAGCACGAAAACTAGACCACAATCACATTGGCACAGAACACTTACTACTGGCATTGCTACAAGACTCTGAAGGAGTAGCTGCTAAAGTTTTGGACAACTTGGGAGTTGACCGAGGCAAAATTCGGACTCAAGTAATTCGCTCCCTAGGGGAAGTTGCTGCAGTTTCACCAGGAGGCTCTGGCCCTGGAGGCAAGAAAGCTGTAACTCTCGAAGAATTTGGTACAGACCTGACAAAGTTAGCGGCAGAAGGTAAACTCGATCCAATAGTGGGCCGGGAACGAGAAATTGAACGGATGATTCAAGTCTTGGGCCGGAGGACTAAAAATAATCCAGTCCTAATTGGCGAGCCAGGCGTTGGTAAAACAGCGCTCGCTGAGGGATTAGCTCAACGTATCATTAATCAAGATGTTCCGGAAATCCTGGAAAATAAACAGGTGATTGGTCTCGATATTGGTTCCCTGATTGCTGGTACTAGATTCCGTGGGGAATTTGAGGAGCGACTGAAGAAAATTATGGAAGAAGTCCGCTCCAGTGGCAATATTATTTTGGTAATAGATGAAATTCACACCGTTGTCGGTGCTGGTGCTGTAGAAGGTAGTATGGATGCTGCCAATATTCTGAAGCCTGCTTTGGCAAGAGGTGAGCTGCAATGTATTGGGGCCACTACCCTGGAAGAGTATCGCAAGCATATCGAACGGGATGCTGCTCTAGAACGTCGTTTCCAGCCTGTAAAAGTGGGCGAACCTACTGTAGATGAGACTATTGAAATTCTCTACGGTTTACGCTCTGCTTACGAACAACATCACAGATTAATCATTTCTGATGAGGCTTTGGAAGCGGCAGCGAAATTATCAGATCGTTATATTAGCGATCGCTTTTTACCAGATAAAGCTATTGACCTAATTGACGAAGCTGGCTCTCGCGTCAGAGTCCAAAATTCGATGATTTCACCAGAAGTTAAGGATCTCCGGCGGGAGCAGTCTCTGGTGACTAAAGAGAAAGAAGAATATGTTCGTCTTCAAGATTTTGAAGCAGCTAGTAAATTGCGCGATCGCGAACTAACCATTAAAGCAGAAATTGAAGAAACTACCACTAACAAAGAAGAGCAAAAAGCCAAGAGCGCTCCGATAGTAACAGAAGAGGATATTGCTCATATCGTAGGCTCTTGGACAGGAGTTCCTGTGAGCAAGTTGACTGAATCTGAATCTGAGAAACTGCTACACATGGAAGATACTCTGCACCAACGTCTGATTGGTCAAGAGGATGCTGTTAAAGCAGTTTCTCGCGCTCTTCGTCGCGCCCGTGTTGGCATGAAGAACCCCAAACGACCTATTGCTAGTTTCATCTTTTCCGGTCCCACTGGTGTTGGTAAGACAGAACTGACAAAAGCCTTAGCTGCTTATTTCTTCGGTTCTGAGGAAGCCATGATTCGACTAGATATGTCGGAATTTATGGAACGTCATACTGTTTCTAAACTCATTGGTTCGCCCCCAGGGTTTGTTGGTTATGATGAAGGTGGGCAACTGACTGAAGCAGTACGCCGTCGCCCCTACACTGTCATCTTGTTTGATGAGATAGAAAAGGCTCATCCAGATGTATTTAATATGTTGCTGCAAGTTTTGGAGGATGGTCGCCTTACTGATGCTAAGGGTCGGGTGGTAGATTTCAAAAATACTCTGATTATTATGACCTCCAATATTGGTTCTAAGGTGATTGAGAAAGGTGGCGGTGGTTTAGGCTTTGACTTTGCTGAAGATAAGGAAGAAGCTCAATATAACCGCATCCGCAACTTGGTGAATGAAGAACTGAAGCAGTATTTCCGCCCAGAGTTTCTCAACCGACTGGATGAAATTATTGTCTTCCGTCAGTTGAGTAAGGATGAGGTGAAGGAAATTGCGGAGATTTTGCTGCGGGAGGTATTCAGTCGTTTGAGCGATCGGGAGATTACTCTTTCAGTCAGCGATCGTTTTAAGGAGCGTTTAGTGGAAGAGGGATTTGATCCTAGTTACGGTGCAAGACCTCTACGTCGAGCTATTATGCGTCTGTTGGAGGATGTATTAGCAGAGGCATTGTTGTCTGGTCAGATTCAGAATGGGCAAAATGTTCATGTTGATTTAGATGATAATGGTGAGGTGAAGGCTGTACCTGTCCCTGCTAACGAACAACTTCCTGAGTTTGCCTACAGCAACAACTAACAGGAGAGTTTGAAAAAAACAGCCCTGTTTTTCGGAAAAACAGTTTTCTACAATATAGTAGGGATATTCAATGGAATATCTCTACATTTTTTTTTGGGGATATTTATCCCCATCAAAAATTTTTTCTCAAAACGCTGATTTAAAAAAAGCCATGCGCTCGAAGTTGTGAATATGGGAGTAAAGTTATGCAATATAGTAGAAATAGCAATACTGGTTTGAGTTATAAACCAAGCCCAAAGTGATTGAAATCCCAGATAAGTAAAACTCAATGCTAACAATAATAAAATAACATTTTTGGTGTAAGGGGTATCTTCTAAAGATTGTTGATTAGATTGCCAATTAGATAATTTTAGATAAACAAAATTGAGACTATTCCAGAATTAGAGAACTACATTAGCAATCCACAAACGATGAAAAATCGTTGCATTAGCACTTATTTGGACTTCACTCCATTTAATAAATATTGGGGCAAAAGATATCGCAACTACGGCTATGAATAATATCATGTCCGGTTGAATACTTACACTTTGGAGGAAGTAAGGCAGAAGGCATCCCCCCTACCCCCCTTTGAAAGGGGGGGGAGGCAGAAGGCAGAAGGAAAGAAAAGGCAATAAGGGAGAAAGTTTTTTTATCACGCTATTATCCGGACATGATATAATAAGGCGATCGCGATTAATTTTTGTCTATCAAATAACTTTGGTTGCGATAATATCAATTGTTTGGTCATTAGATGTTGAGTGTTCAAAATATACTAATTGGAAAAAAGCTGGCTACAAAATCACCCTATTGATTTAGTTACTTTTGTTGTTGTAGTCCATCAGAATTTAGGCAGCAACTCTATCTATAGGGTGCGTTGCAACGTACCTTAAATCACAAAAGAGCGTATAACAAAACTTTTGCGTAAGTTCTGTCCATGTTAATAAAAACCGCTATCAATCAATTCATATAACAGCTTCAGAAAGCGCTCGGCATCCACATCCAGACAAGCATCTACATTGGGAGGGGCTGCTGTTTCATCCCGGCGGTCGCGCCGATCTGCCAACGACATACCAGAGGTGAACTTTCCTTCAGTTTCCACCACCATGTAAACTGACTCAGTGGAGACTAGACTCGGATCGATCGCCACCCCAAGAGCTAAAGGATCGTGCAGGTAGCAACCATAAAACCCTTCATTATCTCGGTAAAAAGCCATGTAAATTTCGGTACAGTCAGCAATAAACTGAGAAACTGCTGAAGGATGCTGTTTGGCATACTCTTTAACAGCTTGGCGCGATAGAGGAGCTTTCATCGCCACATCTAATCCTACCAAAGTTAGGGGAATGCCTGACTCCATGACAATTTGAGCCGCATCTGGATCGACAAAAAAGTTGAATTCTGCTGCTGCTGAAATATTACCAGGAACGGTAACAGATCCCCCCATAATTATAATGCGCCCCACCTTTTCCATAGTGTTGCGGTTGGTTTGTAGTGCGGTAGCAATATTGGTTAAGGGGCCTAAAGCTACAATTGTTAGTTCACTGCCATATTCCTCAGCAGTCTTGAGCAACACTTCTATAGCATTCTTTGAGGAAGGTTGTACAGTGAGTTGCGGATAGCGAGGCGTACCATCTGCATTTTGGAAACGATGGAGTTCTCCGAGACCATCAGCTCCGTGGATACCTGCAGCATTAAATGGAGGGCGCAGCAGAGGTTTTTCACAGCCTTTCGCCACTAAAGGAGGATGTTTGGGTTGCACAATATCAATTACTCGCAGAACGTTATTAGCAGCTTGATGGACATCAATATTCCCTGCCAGTACGGTAACAGCTTTCAAATCAAAGCGATCGCAATTCAGAGCCATGATAATTGCTAGGGCATCATCAACACCACCATCTGTATCAATAATAATCGGACTAGGGGAGCTTTGAGTATTAACCATTTTTTTTTCTCCTAAGATAATACAAAGTAAAGGTCTGAGTCTTCAACATCACATTGGTCTACTTAGAAAGCTAAGGATGCTAGCTCATCCATAGATACCATGCCATCGTTATTGGCATCAATAGACTTAAACATCATATTCAGCAAACCGTTATCTGAATTTCCTGTCCTCTCTGCTAACGCTTCCTTCAATTCTGCTGGGGAAATCTGTCCATCTTGGTTTTTATCCAGATATGCAAATGCTTTTTTTACTGCTACTTCCAGTTCTGTCTGAGAAATTTGCCCATCGCGGTTACTATCCCATTCATCAAAATCAACCAGAATTCGCCACGCATCTTTCATGCAGGTCTCCACGATTAAGTTTTTAGCAGGAAGACACTGCTCTAAAGAAGGTATCTTACTATGAGAATTGATGTAATCTAGAAGCGGTTTAATTTCGTTTAAACCTGTTAGCAAGAATTGATAAATGCCCACATTATACATTTTTTTGGGGTCGAAAGGTTCGTGGTTAATACTAATTATTTTCAAACTGGGGTAGTCTGAAATCACAACATCAATATCTGCGTGTAAATAATTCGGTGCTTCCTGGTCTGGCGTACTGCGGGTAATTGCGATCGCATCCTGTAATACTTTTCCTGGTACTTGGATAGTCGCAATTTCTGTCTCGAAGGGCAATTCCTCTAATAGATCGCCATAAGTAAAAGATGTACCTTTTTCATAGTCGCGCTTGCCTCTGACACATCCTCCCTGAAGCATGACAATATCTATATTTTGTAAACTTCTCTTGATGTAAGAGCATAAAGTTGATGCGACTTTTTCCGACTGAAATCTAGTTCTTTTGGAAGACATGGTTTCTTTGACCTGAAAAATTTCCACATCCATCAGCGAACCCAGAAATTTTTGTGTTTTTTCCACGAACATTTGCGCATTGGGATTTGCATCAAAGTGGCTAGCTGGCAACAGATGAACTGCAGTATGAACTTTACTATCTGTAGACCACCACACACACATCTGTCACTACGACATTCTTTGCGTCAGCACCAGCTTTGACAATAAAACTTTGAGCAATTTCTTCAATGTAGATTTCGTGTTCATGGCCACCGAGAATTACTGGTATTTTGCCTTTTAGTTGGTCATCTTGGTCAATCTTTGTTGCTAGTTGTCTGTCTTCTGCGATGGTTTGGTGGGTTAGAGGAATAAGCATCGTCGCTGCATTTGCACATTCAGACCAGGTATCTTTTAAGGCATCAAAAATAGGCTGAATGCTTCAGTTTGTTCCAGGTCTAAAAATATCGGTGTTGTCTGTGCAAAATCCAGCAAATGCAACTCTGTGGTTTCCTACCTCTATAATGTCATATTTTGGCAGAGGATTGCCTTCTGGGCCAAAAATGGGTAAGTTAGGAATATTACTATTTAGACATTTGCCTTGGTAGGTTTTGAATCGTTCTTGCAGCACATCTAGATTCACATCGAATTCATGATTCCCAAAGCAGATGTAATCGATATCCACTACCTTTAGGACATCTAGCATTGACTTACCACCATCCAAGGAAGTTAGTAAGCAAGGAGAAAGAAAATCGCCACTGAGGGAGGCAACCACTATCGCATCTTCTGCTGTTTGTTTTAGGGATTGAATAACTGTTTCGACATCAGGATAGTTTTTGATATCGTAAACATCATTTATTGATACTATTCTAAGATAAGTGCCTTCGGCTTCTCTGGGTCTTGGTAAAGATAAGGGTATAGTTGTCACGATTTCCAATTATTAGTTCCAGATAAATTTTAAGACAAAATATGATAATTTTTGCCACTCATTTCTCAAACCTTTGACATTTTGTCGAGGGTGAAAATTTCAGGCATTTTTGACAGTTTTGTCTCAGCAGTAACTTTACTTGTAGGGTGCGTTGCAACGCACCCTACTACAATACTTACATTCGCAGAATTAACCATGGGAGTATGTTAAAGTTGGTCTGAGTCGAAATTTGTATATTTGAAGTACCAAACGGCAAAAATTGACAGAATTCCAAATATGTGTTAAAAAATCATCAATTCAAATTTGAAAACATAAAAAAAATGGAACCACAAATAATAAATCTACCAGAGCCAATCGCAAGTGCTTTATGATCCTATATAAGCGATCGCCAAGACTCTGCCACTCCCAACATAGTTGTACAAGTATAAACCCATAAGTATAGAAACCGGGTTTGTCTTAGATATCCTAAAAGAGTATAGAAATCTCGAAACAAACTCGGTTTCTTTCTCGCCACCCCTAATATCAAATAAAGCTCTTTTTTGAATCTGGCATTACAAATGTAAACTTTCCAATTCCTGCCACAATTGATTCATAAATTCCTCAGTATCCTTTAAATCCATCTTACCTAAAGCTTCCCACTCTTCAACACTATAGTTATTGTCAATTCTCATCACGTCCTGAGTCCAATAAGGCAAATTAGAAGGTTTTTCCATCAGCTCGCGAGCCATATTTTCTGCAGTTTTACCAGGATTTTCCCCAGTAATGTTTGTCGCCAAACAAAACCTTAATAATTTTGCTAAGTTGCTATCAGGAGAAACTAACATCAGAAATGCCATATTTTTTGCTAGTAAGTGCTTTTGTGATTCCATAAGTTCTCTGCTTATTTTTAGTTGCTTTTAATCTGGTGGAATTTTAGCATTTGTTGGGAATCTGAAAAATGATTAAATGTTTAAATTTATGTATGCTTTGAACCATCTGGCATAATTGCATCTTTTAAATAGGCATTAGAAAGTTCAGCAACACTGACTTTTGCATCTTTGAGATTCGCGCCAACTAAATAAGTTTCCATCAGTTTTGCCCCACTCAAAGTCGCCCCACTCAGATTAGCACCGCTCATATTAGCATTACTCAAGTCAGCACAAACTAGATTAGATTTACTCAGATTAGCACTACTCAGATTAGCATTACTCAGGTTACTAAAACTGAGATTTGTATCACTTAAATTACTGATAGATAGTTTGGCATAACTCAGGTTAGCATAACTTAAATTTGTTTGTGTAAGATTAGCATTATCTAGGCAAGCTTCACTCAAATTAGCTTCATTGAGATTAGATTTTTTCAAATCAATATTTGCCAAATATGCGCCCTGGGCTTGTAGAGTTCTCATGGAAACACGATCTGCATTCAAATCTTGAATTGCCATAAACCGAGCCTGACTATCTTTAATACCTTTAGCTGCATCTATTGTACTCCAAGCTTGGTAGTGAAATTCTTTTCTGCGGTCGGGGGTTTCTTTGACAAACAGAATTATAGCAACAAGAAGACTAATAGTATCGGCAGAATCTAATGTTTTAGCAAAAATAGAATCTTCACCGACTAAATTCACTACTAGAATTGCAATAATTACTCCGATAATCACTACAGATACTTTTGGCAATTTCCAGAAAATATCAACAATTTGTGTAAGTAGTTTTTTGAGTTTTTCTGTTATTTTTTCAGCAGAATATTGCTGGTCTAAATATTCTTTCTCTTCCTTAATTTGAGCTGTTACTTTTTGACGATTTGTTGGGGTAGATAAAGATTTTTTTTCTTGTTCAGAAGTGTATTTTGTGGTTGTTTCTTGTACCTGTTGATTTGGAATTGTTGGTGTCTGGCTCTTGATATAGCCTGCTCCTTCAAACATGAATTTGGTAATTTGACCGAGCGCATATACCCAAGCTTTTTTAACTTCGGGAGTCCAATCTTCTTGGAGATACTGTTTTAAAGTTTTCAGTATAGTTTTCCCTACTAAGGGATAATGTTGTTTGAGAGTGCCATAATTAATGTGACGGGCACCGAGAGCGCGTAACACTTCTGCTAAAGCTTCTGGGTTTCGCAGACTTTCTACCACCAATACTAAGGAGTTGAGCAATTTTTTCTCCTGATTTTCCATATCGGTATTTGCAAATAGTGGTTTTGCCTCTGGATATGCTGCAAATAAATTTTCATAGAAACTGGCTGCAAATTCTGCCCCACGGGGTTTGATTTTCTCAAAGCTGTTTTCGATGACTTCTACCTGCAACTTAGAAGATGATTTTGCTACTGGCGCTTTCTGTAGATTGATTTCTGTTTTGGCGTTGCTTGTTTGCAGATGATGGGTGCTTGTTCCGGTTTCGTCTGTATTTAAAGGTGGGGAAGTAGGAGGTTCCGTCTGTGAATAACCCGCACCCTCAAACATCAATTGCATAATTTGCTCGTAAGCAAATAGCCACGCATTTTTAACTTCAGAATTCCAATCATCTTGAAGATACTGTGCTAAAGTATTCAACAAGGCTTGCCCAACCAAAGGATAATGTTGCGGTAAAGTACCATAATTAACGTGACGGGCACCGAGAGCGCGTAATACTTCTGCTAAAGCTTCTGGGTTTCGCAGACTTTCTACCACCAATACTAAGGAGTTGAGCAACTTTTTTGATTGCTTTTGTATGTCAGTATTCGCAAATAGTGGTTTTGCTTCTGGATATGCTGCAAATAAGTTTTCATAGAAACTGGCTGCAAATTCTTCTCCACGGGGTTTGATTTTCTCAAAGCTATTTTCGATGACTTCTATTGGTGAGCTAAGGGTTGGTTGTAGGGGCAGAGGTGGTTTAACTTCGGTTTGGGCGGTGCCGATGTGTGATTGATGGGCGTTCATTTCCGTCTCTTGGTCTATTTCTGCCTGGGTCTGGGCTTCTGTTTCTGGGGTAGTAGTAGTTATTGGCGATCGCTCTGCCTCCGGTGGATAGTCTGCACCTTGCAACATTAGTTTGACAATTCCACGATAAGCATATATCCAAGCTGCTTTTACTTCTGGAGTCCAGTTTTCCCCAAGATACTGCTTTAATGTCTGTAGGAGTGCTTTACCGACTAAAGGATAATGTTGCCGTAGTACGCCATAGTTAACGTGCCGAGCGCCCAATGCTTGCACAATTTCTTTTAATACTTCTGGATGACGTAAATTTTCAACTACCAATATCAGAGCATCTAGCAATTTTTTTTGTTGCTTTTGTCTGTCAGTATTAGCAAACAGTGGTTTTGTCGCTGGATATGCTGCAAATAGATTTGCATAGAAGCTGGCTGCAAATTGATCGGCATGAAGTTTAATTTGCTCAAAACTTTGCTCAATTAATTCAATCTTTGAGGGCATTATTTTTGTTGAAGGCTACAGTTTAATTATATAATTTTCAAAAAATATTAGACTTTGTTTAGTATTTTTTGAACTAGGTTAACTATAAAATCTACTAATATTTTACTAATATTATTTAACTGCTAATTTTTCTACCGATAAGGATTAAATAAATTTAGTAAAATTTTATAAATTCTCAATCAATAGTTAAGACTTTTTTTAATTTGAGTTTGATTAAAAATTTCGTATAAAATCAAACAAAAAGCACCGTTTTGATAACTATCAAAATGTAAAGTCTAGTAACAAATCCGATCAAAATCTTTAGAAATTTGACTCTACCCGGATAATACCCCTAACCTATAAATTTAAAGTAATGTAACGAGGTAATCTATGGATAATCTCCAAAAATATCGTATTAACTGCACACTCACCTTCGGCGACATTTATGGCCAGATAATTATTTGGCTAATAGTGATATTCTTAAGTATTGCTGGAGGAGTAGCCCTTTGGACTAGCAGTAACCAATTCTACGCTTTCGGAGCAGTTGCTTTAATCGTAGTTCTATCTCTGCCTTTCCTACTGTTCTCTTTTGTCACTACTCTTTTAAACCATATTGAAGTGTCTCCAGTAGACCCTAAGGAGGAAGATGAGCCTCAACTCTCACCAGCTGGTCAGCAAGCTGCAACTTCTGCTGGCTAAATATTTTGGGTTTTTATTTTGTGACTTGAAAATAACTAAAGTCCTCAGCTAATTAAGAATCTAAAAATCTTAAAAACCTGCCTGCCTAATCACAGGTAGGTTTTTGAATGTCATATCAAATTCACCCAAAGAGAGTTACATCTTAATCTGCGTTTTCTGGCTAGAGAATAAAATGTTATCCCTCGCAAATATTGTAAATTTCAAAGTTTTTTTTGCTGTTTTTTTATACATTTATATTTCCCTATTCCCTGTTCTTAGTAAAGGTTTTCCGTCAGTGTAACAATATTTTCTGAAATTGGTATAAAATTATTAAAAGAACAAAACTACCCGATATTTACCTAATGCTAGAACACGATATAATAATAATAGGTGGCGGTCTCGCCGGAAGTCGCGCGGCTGTGGAAATAGCCCGGAAAAATCCTAGCTTAAACGTAGCAGTCGTTGCCAAAACTCACCCCATTCGCTCCCACTCGGTAGCTGCCCAAGGTGGAATAGCAGCTTCCCTACAAAATGTAGACCCAGAAGACAGTTGGAAAGCTCATGCTTTTGACACTGTTAAAGGCTCTGACTACCTCGCCGACCAAGACGCAGTAGAAATTTTGGCAAAAGAAGCACCAGATGTAATTATTGACCTGGAACATCTAGGGGTATTATTCTCCCGGTTGTCAGACGGTCGCATCGCTCAACGTGCTTTCGGCGGTCACTCTCACAACCGCACCTGTTATGCTGCGGATAAAACTGGTCACGCTATTCTGCATGAGTTGGTAAACAACCTCCGCCGTTGTGGAGTACATATCTATGAGGAATGGTATGTCATGCGCCTGATATTAGAAGACGGTCAGGCAAAGGGCGTGGTTATGTATCATATTTTGGATGGTGAAATTGTTGTGCTGCGGGCAAAAGCAGTGATGTTTGCCACGGGCGGTTATGGTCGCGTATTTAATACCACATCCAATGATTATGCTTCGACTGGCGACGGTTTGGCAATGGCAGCAATGGGGGGGTTGCCTCTTCAGGATATGGAATTTGTGCAGTTTCATCCCACTGGTTTATATCCGGCTGGTGTTTTAATTTCTGAAGCGGTGCGCGGTGAGGGTGCTTATTTGATTAATAGTGAAGGCGATCGCTTTATGGCAAATTATGCCCCTAGTCGCATGGAGTTGGCACCCCGCGATATTACTTCCCGCGCCATTACTTTAGAAATTAGGGCAGGTCGTGGGATTAATATTGATGGCAGCGCCGGGGGTCCGTTTATTTATCTAGATTTGCGACACATGGGGCGGGAGAAAATTATGAGTCGGGTGCCGTTTTGTTGGGAGGAGGGGCACCGTCTTTTGGGCATTGATGCGGTTAATGAACCGATGCCAGTGCGCCCCACTGCTCACTATTCTATGGGTGGCATTCCTACTAATACTGATGGTAGAGTTTTTGCCAGTGCTGATAGTTTGGTGGATGGGTTGTTTGCTGCGGGTGAGTGTGCTTGTGTTTCGGTACATGGGGCGAACCGTTTGGGAAGTAATTCTTTGTTGGAATGTGTGGTTTATGGGCGACGCACTGGAGCAGCGATCGCTGAGTTTGTGGAGGGTCGCAAGTTACCGGATATTGAGGAGGAGCGTTATATTCGGGAGGCTGGAGAACAAATTCAGGGTTTGTTAGACCGCTCTGGGGAATATCGTATTGGTTTTTTACGGCAGCAGTTTCAGGATACGATGACTGAGCATTGCGGTGTATTTCGTTCTCAGGATGTGATGCAGGAGGGGTTGAAAAAGTTGGAGCAGTTGCAGGAGCAATATCAGCAGGTTTATTTGGATGATAAGGGTAAGTGTTGGAATACGGAGATTATTGAGGCGTTGGAGTTGCGGAGTATTATTGTGGTGGGGGAAACGATTTTGAGTTCGGCGTTAAGTCGCAAAGAAAGTCGAGGCGCTCATAGTCGGGAAGATTTTCCCCAACGCAATGATGATAATTTTTTGAAGCATACATTGGCTTATTATTCCTTGGCGGGAATTGATATTGCCGAGCGACCTGTGGCAATAACGATGTTTGAGCCGAAGGAGCGGAAGTATTGATTTTTTTTGAAGACAAATAGGAGAATATATCTAATATTTTCCTAGACTATATTTGTCAAGTTTTTAGTCGCTGTAGATTTATCTCCCCTTAAGAAGATAAAAGTAGGTTGGGTTGATTAAAGAAACCCAACATATATAAGTTTGGCATTGCTGATTTTAGGTATGAAGTGAGTGGTTATATCATGTCCGCTTGAATAGTGATAAATAAATAGAGGAGTCAGGAGACAGGAGACACCGAGTCTGGAGTAAGAAGGGAGAAGGGAGAAGGGAGAAAAGTAGAGATGATTAAACTATTTCTCCTACAGGTGTCAATTCTGACATTTTATTTATAACTGATTATCCGAACTTGGTATTATCCCTGTTCTGTCAGTCTCCGAAATAAAGCATCTTCTTACCCTACTCCCTACTCCTGATCCGACAAAGCTTTTGTGGTCTACCCAACTCAAAAGCGCTGTAGAACATCTGCTGGTCTATCGTTGTCAGAAAATTATCGAGCAGCAATAATTTATTGAGGGGTTAACCTGTTTTCACGCTGTGGTGTCAAACTAGGAGTGCTTAATCATCACTAATCATCCGGACATAATATTATAGTAAATTTAAGAGTCATTAATCTGCTCGTAAAATCAGATATAGTCTCTAATAAGTTTCACAATAAACACCTTTCTACCTCCTGTACGGTCAATTTTCTGCGGAATGCGGAGCTAACATGAATTGCCCTGACTCCTAAGCAATTAGAATCAATTTCATACAGTCATTCAGCAACGCCATAAGTTTTTGTTGGGTTGCGAGATACGCTTAACCCAACCTACATCTTCTACCACATTAGAATAAATCATTTTTAACCAATCAAGAGGATAATAATAATGAGCAAGGGATCAAATTCAAGTCACGGCAAGTAGTGGAAATATATTTGCTGATTTAGGTATTAATCATACTCAAAAAACTCTCGCTAAGGCAAAAATTGCTAACCGTATATGTGAATTAATAAATGAACGTCAATTAACTCTTGCTACAGCATCAGAATTATTAAGTATTAATCAGGAAAAATCTCGGAACTTATTCGTGGTTGTTTAGAAGAATTTGATTCCGAGCAATTATTTCAGTTTCTCAATTCTCTAGACCAAGATATTGAAATAGTGATTAAACCTAAATCACCAAAAAGTGAGTATGGAGGGATAAAAATTGTATATTAATAAGACAGTAGGTTATGCCATTATTAAGTATGGGTAGTTCATAAATTACCCATACTCAAGCAAAAAATATTTACCCCGTTAGTTGTACCACATTAGTCTGAAATCTGCTGTAATATTATTCCCGTGAAAATTGGTATTATATCCTGTAGGTTGGGTTGAGGAACGAAACCCAACAAATAAAAGAGCAATTTTTGTTGGGTTACGCTCTGGCTTCACCCAACCTACATCTTCTCTCCTAGATAACTAAAGCCTTCTTACTTCTTCCTTCTTAAAACTATGTCTCAACTATTAATTAATCAATACTATACCGAAGTCGATCGGATTATTCAATATGGCGGTTCTCGGAATGAAAGTTCGATTCGGTTTGCCTTTCAAAATCTGTTAAATGAATATTGCAAAACTAGAGATTTTCGATTAATTCCAGAGCTAGACTATAAAACTAAAACTGGTCAAAAAGTTACTCCTGATGGAACGGTTAAAGATGCTTTGCGCCTGGATTGGGGATTTTGGGAAAGTAAGGATGAGTATGATATTTTGGATGAGGAAATTGAGAGAAAGTTAGCTAAGGGTTATCCTGACGATAATATTTTATTTGAGGATTCTCAAACGGCAGTTTTGATTCAGGCAGGTGAAGAAACTTTTAGGGTTTCGATGGGAGATGCTGAAGCTTTGGATGGGGTTATTAATGCTTTTATTAATTATATTCGTCCTGAAGTTGAGGATTTTCGAGAGGCTATTACTACTTTTCAGGCAGACTTACCTACTATTCTCAAAGCTTTACGAGATTTAATTGCTAAACAGTCGGAAAATAATCAAAAGTTTTGTCTGGCTAGGGATAAGTTTTTGACGATTTGTCGAGAGTCTATTAATCCTGAAGTAGGTTTATTTGATGTGCAGGAAATGATTATTCAACACATCTTGACTGAGGATATTTTTCTGAATATTTTTAATGAGTCTCAGTTTCACCGGGAAAATAATATTGCTAGAGAATTAGAGGGTGTTCTGAATACTTTTTTTACTGGCACGACTCGTCGAAATACTTTAAGTTCTATCGAACGTTATTATGGGGTGATAAAAAGGAAAGCGGCGAGTATTTATAATCACCATGAAAAGCAGGAGTTTTTGAAGGTGGTTTATGAGAATTTTTATAAGTCTTATAATCCTCTGGGGGCTGATAGATTGGGGATTGTTTATACTCCTAGTGAAATTGTGAAGTTTATGATTGAAAGTGTTGATTATTTGGTGGATAAACATTTTGGGAAATTGTTATGTGATTCTGGGGTAAAGATTCTCGACCCAGCAACGGGCACTGGTACTTTTGTGACGGAGTTGATTGAATATTTGCCTAAGAATAAGTTGAAGTATAAGTATCAGAATGAAATTTATTGTAATGAGGTGGCGATTTTGCCTTATTACATTGCAAATTTGAATATTGAATATACTTATCAGCAGAAAATGGGGAGCTATGAAGAGTTTAATAATATTTGTTTTGTTGATACTTTAGACCATAGTTCGTTTGAGGGTAAGCAGTTAGATTTATTTGCGATGAGCATAGAGAATACTGAGCGGATTAAACGGCAAAATGATTGTGATATTTCGGTGATTATTGGCAATCCTCCTTATAATGCGAAGCAAGAAAATTTTAATCAAAATAATGCTAATCGGGTTTATAGTGAGATTGATAAAAGAATTAAGGAAACTTATATTAAGCAGGGTAAGGCACAGAATCAAATTGTTGTTTATGATATGTACACTCGATTTATTCGTTGGGCATCAGACCGTTTGAGTAAAAATGGTGTTGTAGCTTTTATTACTAATTCATCTTTTATCGAGGCAATAACTTTTGATGGTTTTCGTAAAATATTATCTGAGGAATTTAGTGCTGTTTATCTGGTTGACTTGGGTGGAGATGTAAGGAAAAATCCTAAACTTTCAGGAACTAAAAATAATGTTTTTGGTATTCAAACGGGTGTAGCTATTAGTTTTTTGGTGAGGAAAGAAGATAAGCAGAATACTCCTTGTAAAATTTTCTATACTCGTCGCTCGGAATTTGACATAGCAGAAGATAAACTAAAATTTTTATCTGCAACTAAATTGGCTGATATTGATTTTGAACATATTATTCCTGATAAACGCTTTAATTGGTTAAATTTGACTGATAATGATTTTGATGAACTTTTGCCGTTAATGGATAAAGATGTCAAAAGTGGGAAATCTCAAGAAGCTGTTTTTAAGTTATTTTCTTCTGGAATAAAGACTCAGCGAGATGAATGGGTTTATGATTTTTCTCAAGATGCGCTTGTAGAAAAAATGAAGTATTTAATTGGAGTTTATCAGCAGACCTTAAAAGATGAAAATTATCCAGATAGAATGACTATTAAGTGGGATGCTGAGTTAACAAGATATCTGGAAAGAAAAATTTCTAAAAAATTTGAGAGTGAGAAAATATTCAGAAGTTTATATAGACCTTATGTGAAACAATTTTTCTATTTTGACAAGCATTTTAATGGCCGGACTTATCAGTGGTTTGAGATTTTTAAGGAAGCAGACTTAGATAACAAATATATAGCTTTTGTTGCTTTGGGAAATTCTAAACCTTTTCATTGTCTATCTAGCAACTCAATAATTGATTTACACTTAACTGGAGATTCTCAATGTCTCCCTCTTTATTACTACGACAAAAATGGAAACCGCCACGAAAATATTACCGACTGGAGTCTCCAAAAATTCCAAACACATTACAACAATAAAAAAATCAAAAAACTAGACATTTTCCATTATACCTACGCCGTCTTACACCATCCCACCTACCGTCAAAAATACGAACAAAACCTCAAACGAGAATTTCCTCGCCTCCCCTTCTATGACAATTTTCAACAGTGGGTAAAATGGGAAAAAAAATTAATCGAATTACACATCAATTATGAAACTATTAAACCTTATCCATTAACTCGCATCGACTTACCAACCTCCGACAACCAACCCACTCCAAAACCAAAACTCAAAGCAGACAAAACCAAACACCAAATATTAATAGATACCCTCACCACCTTAGAAAATATTCCCAAAATTGCCTGGGAATATCGCCTGGGAAACCGGAGTGCTTTGGAATGGGTATTAGACCAATATAAAGAAAAGAAACCTAGAGACAAAACCATCGCCGAAAAATTTAATACCTATGGTTTCGCCGACTATAAAGAAACTGTCATTGATCTATTACAAAAAATTTGTACCGTTAGTCTCGAAACCATGAAAATTATTCAGGGGATGGAAGATAGTTAGGAGTCAGAAGAAAAAAAAGATAGAGAGGAAAAAGGTAGAAACTCAACCTTCTGGTTTCTCCTTTTCCCTCAAGGGAGAATTTCCCCCTTCTCTCCTTCTCTGGAAATTTCCCTCGGTGGGTGAAATGGGAAAAAATTTAATTGCCGAAAAATTTAATACCTATGGTTTCGCCGACTATAAAGAAACAGTTATTGATCTATTACAAAAAATTTGTACCGTTAGTCTCGAAACCATGAAAATTATTCAGGGGATGGAAACTATTGAAAAAGATAAATAGTTTTTGTAGGGGTTTGGTCTCTAAATCCTGACTCCAAATTTTCCCAAGAAGTAAAACGCAGTCAAATCAAACGTTACAGTTTTCATTTGATTAGACCAAAGTAATTGACTTATTACAAAAAATTTGTACCGTTAGTCTCGAAACCATGAAAATTATTCAGGGGATGGAAGATAGTTAGGAGTCAGAAGAAAAAAAAGATAGAGAGGAAAAAGGTAGAAACTCAA
>JBARXI010000127.1:0-1841 GCA_049647275.1 Microcoleaceae cyanobacterium | reverse complement strand
ATTTGATGTGGAATATTCGGGTTTGATTGTTGCCGCTGATGGTGAGGTTTGTGGCGTCTGTGCCGTCGATGGTTAGGTCAAGACCGATGGGTATTTCTAGTTGGTTTGTCAGGGTGATTGTTTGGTTTGATAGGCTGGGGTTGAATTTGATTGTATCGCCTGGTTGGGCGGTGGCGATCGCTTCTCTTAATGAACCTATCCCACTCTCGTTGTTATTTGTGACTGTAATGGTTGCTAATACTCCACTATAAGCTGTCAATACTTCTGAATTCAAAGGATTTTTTGCGGTTATTTCCCCTGTTCTATATGATAAATCCCAGTTTCCCCCTTGAGCTTCATTTCCTGTTAAATCGAGGGATGCAGCAATATTTACTCCGATAATTTGGCTGAATTTTTCGACAAATTCAGCTCCTTTTCCTGCTGCTAGGTTACAGGCGTACAGTAAAATATTTGCTGTCTGAGATAGTGCAGTTTTCCACTGTTTTAATTGCTGGTTTGCAGATGCTATGGTTTGAGTATTTAGACAAATATTGCCTAGTTGTAGATTTCCGGGGCTACCGTGAGAAAATATGTGAACCGAATCAATACTTTCTTGGTTTATAGCAAATTTTTGCAGAGTAGTTGTTATTTGTTCTAAACCACTTTTCGTTGATTCTAAAATTATTACCTCTGTATCCTCAACTCCATTAACCAGGTATTGATAATCTTTAAGGTTACTGTCAATAAAAACAACTGATTTGGATGATTTTTCTATTTTGGTGTTGTAATGGAACATTTTCTATACTCCTAAAAGGTGTTGATTGGTAGACACAACCTTAGAGTGATAGAGCTAAAATTTCGCTTAACAAATACTATATTGTATTTTGCTTGAATTACATATTATTTAATAATATGTATAATGTTTTGACTTTGAAATATACATTATTTGATGCTTCCTATCAACAGAGTAGTCTATTTGTGGCAATAGTAGCATCAGCAATATTGCCGATATTTAAAATCAAATATCTCCGTAAAAATACTGTGATGTAAGTTTAGATAATTATTGAATACCCTGAATAAAAATGAAGAATTTTGAGATTATCATCTGAGAAAAATATCATCAGCAGTAATTTCAGGTTGACCCGTTAAAGAGGCAAACTGAGCGCCTGCGCCAAGACCAGCAGCACTACCATTAGCATTGTAAAAGAGTTTTCCATTTTCATTGTTGTAGACAATAACTGCATCATAAATTTGTGCCTCTGCGTCACTATTAACTGTGGCAAATTCAGCTACAACAGTGAAACCAAGCCCGGTATCACTAGTAAGTGCAGTAAAAGTTTGTCGATCCAGGAGTAATATGTCTTGGTCAGGAACGAAATCTGTTATTTCATCTACTCCTATATCATCTGGATTAAAATCCTCATTAGTGTTAAATATAAAGCGGTCAATGCTTGCCCCGCCTGTGAGAATATCGTTTCCAGGGCCACCATTGAGGCGATCGCGACCATTACCCCCATTGATAGTATCGTTACCAGTACTTCCTAGAATAATATCAAAACCTGAGTTACCAATTAACAGGTCATCACCAGATATACCTAATAGAAGGTCGTCGTGTTTACCCCCTATAAGGGTATCGTTGCCTTGACCACCATTGAGGGTATCATTGCCCCCTTTGCCATCCAAGAAATCGTTACCTTCTGCCCCTATGAATCTATTATCTTGGGCGTTACCAATTTCGATTATGTCTTCCGGAGTAGGCTCTGGCTCCGGAGTCGGCTCTGGCTCTGGAGTCGGCTCTGGCTCTGGAGTCGGCTCTGGCTCTGGAGTCGGCTCTGGCTCTGGAGTCGGCTCTGGCTCTGGAG
>JBARXI010000126.1:0-16007 GCA_049647275.1 Microcoleaceae cyanobacterium | reverse complement strand
TTCTGAAAATTCTCAGACTGAGCCTACTGTTATTGAAGAAGAAATAGAGAAGAAATTAAACAATCAAACAACTTCTGAATCTTCTGAAAATTCTCAGACTGAGCCTACTGTTATTGAAGATAAAGTAATCCCAAAAGCTGAGTCAGATTTATCAATAGAATCACAAAGAACAACAAAAGAAAAGATAGGTGATTTTATGAATCGGCTTCGACGTAGATTTAAACGCAAAGAAACAGTTATAAGTACAGAAGAAAAACCATTAAATGAAACAACTGAAATACCAACTTCTGAAGAAACTGTAACTATCCAGAAAGAATCTGAGACTAAAGAATTACTAGAACCAAATCAGTCTTCAACTTTACCCGAAATAGTAAAAGAAGCACCATTACCAAAACCTATAGAAGAAATTTTACCCCCAGAAACTCCTAGCTTGACTCCAAATTCAGAGCAAATTATTGAGTTGCCAGGAACATCTACAATTATGCCTGAAGTAGGAAATTATCCACCAGAAACTCTGCCAGAATTAGAAGCAGTTGGCGAGCAGAAACTTGAATCTACTGAAGAATCGTTTGAGTCTGAAACTTTTGATTCCAATCGAACAGTTATTGAAGAAATTGAATCTGAAAATGTTCTGGATTATGCACCCAATCTAACAGGTCAATAAATTTATAGTTAAGTATAAATTTATCTCGATCGAGACCCAGATTTGTATTTTCAAATGCTGGGTTTTTTTCTGGGTTTAAATATTAACTTAACTAGGGAACGCTCTTAAAAGTATTTTTGCTTTTTTTAGTGGCGAATCGCGATTAGACCCTACAGATTCGCCCGTACAGTAGTCAGGAGGAATGGGAAATAATCAGGATGAAGTCGGATATATTTATCTGTTGATTTTTCTGCCATAGTTACTCCACCCATACTCACTTTTTCAACTAGATCAACCGAAAAGCTGGTACTTTTTTTCGATCTAAAATTGCTCACATCTTTATCTGCAAATGCTTTTGCTGACGTAAAGCTGCCGCTAAGAGATTAGATAGGTTTACCCTAACTAGGATTTGCTGAATAACACCAATGTAATAAATATTTGCTACAAATAATTAAGTAGAGAGATAAAAAAATGGAAGTATTTCAACAATTAATAATGAATAATTAATAATTAATAATTAACAATTACCTCTCCTTGAAAAAAAGAGGATTGACTAATCATGAAAATTTTTAGGTAGTCCTGCATGGTAATGGTGAGGATATATATTTTTTTTAATTTCTCCGGTCACTCCCCATCTCCCCATCTCCCCATCTCCCCATCCCCCCCTTCGGGTGCGCCAGTTGCTACAACGCTGGGAACCCGCGCAACGCACTGGCTCTCCCCATCTCCCCAAACTTTTTTACCATTACTATGCACCACCACCAATTTTTATTTATTATTCCCGATCGAGGGGAGGCTTTAAACCACAATTTTTCGGTAACGAAAAGTAAAAACCCCAAAATCTTTTTCCTATTGCTTTCTGGAGCTGTTGCCTGTTGCCTTCTGATAACGACCATTTTTAAGCTCAACCTACTTAGGCTATTTCTTAAAAGTATGAAGAAGATTGTAAGTTTATATTTATTGAAATAACTATTCAGCTAAAAGTTATAGTTAAAAATTAATTCATATTTTGTGCACAATATTTTCTAATTAATGATTCAGCATTTTCCCTTCTTTCTCCTGTAAACAGATTCATAATTACTGCTTCATTTTGAGAATATAGACTTAATAAACCAATATTTTCCATTCGCGAATAAATCATCGGAATTCTTGCAAGTTTAAGTAAAGTTGCTTTGTTGCGATCGCGTTCTTTTATCTTTGCTTTATCGTGATACTGGGATTGAAAATCTACTGCTAGCCTTGGATGATAATCTAAGTCAGTGATTAGAGCATCTATAGCACTAGGACTATATACAAATCTTTTTAATTCATCATCAAGATTACTAACTTGTTCGCAAATTTAAAATAAACTTACTTGAGGATAAATTCTATAATTTTTTCCTACACAGATATTGAGAAATTCCAACATTCTTTCCTAGTAGGAATTAACTAATCTTTTGGTTTTCACAGACATTAGTTTTGCTCCATTATAATTTTGACAAAGTAACTCAGGTATTCTTCTAAAACTTCACCTGAGTTGATGCAAGTTTGCCAGGTGTAAGGAAAAAGTTTATCTTCATCTAAAATAATATAAGTATCTTTATCTGCTAAATTATGTTTACTGAAATCTCTCGGATATTTTTCGAGACTAGGAATATCGTGATAATAATTAAGACAAAAAAGTCCTTGTAATTCCTGTTGTGTTCCCATCTGATAAATTGCAGTTATCTCTTTCTGTTTTACTGTATCTAAAAATATTTGCTTCTTACTAGGTAATATCCAAAATAAACCTAGAAGTATCATCTTATATTCTTCTCTACTTCCTGTACCTCGATCGAGTGTAAATGTTTTAGAACTCACAAGGCTATTCCACCTTAATTCTAATATATGAGGCTTTAATAAATCTTGAGGAATTGAAATACATAAACCTTCTTGACGTGGAGATAAAACAAGCTGATAACGTTTAGCTCCTTTTCCAGGATTTTTTACTCTATAACCTATGTATTGAGATGTTCTATTTTCATTAAACTGTTCATAGAAACCAAATTGCTTTAGCAAACTAATCGCCAAAGACATCAAATCTTTCCCACCTTCAATCACCTCTATTTGGGTTGATACCAAACGGGGAACACCATTTTCCACTTCAAACCGTTGGATTAGGTCGTAGATTATTTTCAACATCAGATAGTTCCCAATATTCTTGGCTAAGATTCATGGAAATACTTAAATTCAATTACTTTGAGATTTTCAATAATCTTGGCTAAGATTTTTAGATATTTGGGAAAAGATTTTTGTATGAATTTACAAAAATTCAACTATAGTATAGTAAGGATTTAGGGATTAAAACTATAGTTAATGACAGCTAAAAACTATAGTGCTATATATGGATAATAGGTCAGCTATAGCAACTGAAGCTTAGGCTAGGACAATATATTTTGGTTCAAAGGGAACACCGGAGCGCCCGATCTAGGAACAGAAAAATTCCCTAATCTTTTATTCAACTGCTAGCTATATGTTATAGAGAGCGATCGCTTCTACTAATACTTTGGTTGATAGTCCTACCAAAGTTACTACCAAAATATGGCCAAGTTTGCTCATTGTCTCAGACTTCGCTAAATTTGAAGATACATAAGCATATTAATTACTCATCTAACTTCTATGGCCCGCGTTAGAGCACCTCAACTACCCCAAAATTATCCTTGGCTGAATACAGATAAACCCCTATCCCTCGAATCTCTTAAAGGACGAGTTGTCATCCTGGACTTCTGGACTTACTGCTGCATAAATTGCCTGCACGTTCTGCCAGACCTCAAATATTTAGAGGAAAAATACCCAGATAGCCTCACGGTTATTGGTGTCCACTCGGCCAAGTTTGAACATGAGAAAGATGTCGAAAATATCCGCCAAGCTATCCTCCGATATAACGTTGAACATCCTGTTTTTGTAGACAGTGGGTCTAGAGTGTGGCGACAATATGCTGTTCGTGCATGGCCTACTTTTAAGATTATCGATCCAGAGGGGTATGTGGTGGGGTCTGTTTCTGGTGAAGGTAAACGTGATGCTTTGGATGAAATTATTGGTAAGCTGATTTCTGAACATCAAAATAAAGGTACTATCAATTTTAGTGAAGTTAGCTTAATTCTGGAAAAGCAAAAGCAACCTTTAGCTACAGCTTTGGCTTTCCCTGGTAAGGTTCTTGCTGATAGTAATAGTAATCAATTATTTGTTGCTGACTCCGGACATCATCGTATTATTGTCAGCACTCTTGAGGGTGAGGTTTTGCACATTATTGGTAGTGGGAAACCGGGATTAGTTGATGGTTCATTTTCTGAAGCTCAATTTTGTGCTCCCCAAGGTATGACTTTTGATGACAAACATCAAGTTTTATATGTTGCCGATCGGGAAAATCATGCTCTACGCAAAATAGATTTTAATACTCAGCAGGTGGAAACTATTGCTGGAACAGGAGAAAAAAGTCATCAAGTTTCTCCCCATAGTGGAGCTGCTAGAGAAACTAAACTTAATTCTCCCTGGGATGTGGAGAAGGTAGGCGATCGCATTTTTATTGCTATGGCGGGTTCCCACCAAATTTGGGAGTTACAGCTTCAGACGGGAATTATTGGCACTTATGCGGGTACTGGTGCAGAGGCTTGTATTGATGGCTCTTTGACAGAATCAATTTTTGCTCAACCTAGTGGTATTAGTACGGATGGCAATGAATTATTTGTTGCTGATAGTGAGGTTAGTTCAATTCGGGCGGTGGGTGTTAATGAGCATCCGAAGGTGCGGACTGTTTGTGGTAGTGGGGATTTATTTGGTTTTGGCGATAGAGATGGTCAAGGATCGGAGGTGTTGCTACAGCATTGTTTAGGAATTGAATATACTCAAAATTATGTTTGGGTGGCTGATACTTATAATCATAAAATTAAGCGGGTGGAATATCATGTAGGTTTATGTCTTACCATGTTGGGGGATGGTACTCCTGGGAGTTTAGATGGACGAGGTATTAATTGTCGCTTTTTTGAACCGTCGGGATTAAGTGCTATCGCACAACATTTGTTTATTGCTGATACGAATAATCATCTGATTCGGAGAATTGAGCTAGATACATTTGAAGTTACTACTGTAGAATTTTCTGGTTTGTGTCCTCCTGATGTGTGTTTATGAAAACCTCTATAAGTTGAGTTGCTGCGTCAGTCCAGTCAAAGTTTCTTCTGTGACTTCTGGACTTATATCATGTCCGGTTGAATACTTAAATCTTGGTGGCATCCCCCCTACCCCCCTTTGAAAGGGGGGAGGCAGAAGGGAAGAAAAGGTTAGAAGAGAAAAGACTTTTTGTGTGCTTGCGCACAACGCATCCTATCGGAATGCTACCGCAAACGTTAACGCCTCAGCGGAACGGAGTTCTATCGCGCTCTTATCCGGACATGATATTACATAGGTGAATACTGGGTGCTGGTTCGACTATCAAAAATATTGCGATCGCGTCTAAAATGCTTATGGCTTGACAAAAGACAAGATTTATGTATTGATTTATCTTTAACTTTACAGAAAAATTTTTAGTCGCCGTTAAGTTTGTTTTTGTAAAGATTATGTAAAAATTTAATAATAAAATTAAAGAGTTTGTAAACTTAATCTCAATAAACTTAAAAAATGATAAAACTTTTTTGAACTGGCGTGAGGTATAGTTCGTAATATTGAAAGCAAAGCAGGATAAAGGAAACAGAAAAAGCTACTCTCTGAATAACTGACTGCTAATTGCGATATAAATTTTATTTATTTACCTGGATTTTAAAAACTGTTATAGTAGAGATACCTAAACAAATAAACCGTAAACAAGACTAATGCCTAAACTTTAGATATTAGCACAAAGACAGATATTTAGGTTGATCAGATTTTATCAGGGTGGGTTACTTCTAAGAATTTCTGGAAAAGCGATAGACTGCCAATCCGTTTACGCGATAGAACTCCGTTCAGCTTTCGGTGCGGAATACTACGCAAGCGCGATCGCTTTCGATGATTTGACATTGAACTTATTTGTACTCCCTGAAAGATTAAAGTAAATATGCCTAAAAAAGTTGATCTCAAACACCACCTCACCACCGAACAAATTAAACAGCAGTATCTAAACATCAAAGATAAAGTAGAATCTAGGCGCTGGCACTTGTTATGGTTGGTGTCTCAAAAGTGGACGATTAAGGAAGCTGCTGAAGCCCTGGGTTTTAACTATGATTACGCGAAAGACATAGTTAAGACCTACAATAAACAAGGACCTACTGGAGTTTTGAACCGACGAAAAACTCGCAAGTTTTACCCATCTCATGCTTTACTCACTCCAGAACAACAAGAACAGTTACGGATCGCTCTCAAGAGCCCGCCCAAAGACCAAGAAGTTTGGACAGGGCCAAAAGTGGCTGACTGGATTGCTAGAAAAATTGGACGCGATCGCGTGTCTCCTCAACGAGGTTGGGAATATATGAAAAGATGTAGTTCAAAGCGCCAAACTACATCAGTCTGATCGGATTGAACCTAATAATTGAGGTTGTTCGGTGTGGATTAGAAAAACAGGTATAGCGCTTCGCGCAAGGAACAAGGAACAGAGAACAGGGAACATAGAATCAAAAGGCTTCTTACCTCCTGACTGTAACGCTTGCCAGAGCGAAGCGATATAACGGTTAACTTAACTACGAACCAAAAGCCTGAGTCCAATAATGGTTAAAATTAACATCGCCAGTCTCATTGGCTAAAAAATAATAACCTACACCGATTTCTTGTAGAACAGGATCGAGAAGATTTTCCCGATGTCCTGCGCTTGCCATCCAACCTGCGACAACTTCTTCTGGGGTGGAATATCCTGCCCCAATATTTTCAGCCACAATAGAATATTGATAACCTGTAGCTGCAACGCGATCGCCTATGGATGACCCATTTAACCCAGTATGGTCGAAAAAATCTTGTAATGCCATATTTGCCGAGTGGGTTTGAGCCGCGGAGGTTAACTGAAAGTTGATTGTTAATGGAGACAACCCCAATTGAGTGCGTTCTATATTGGTAAGTTCGACAACTCGGTTGATAAAGTTGGGATTTTCAGATGAGGCTGTTAAATCTGTTTGAGAGACAAAGTTATTGATGGTGATATTGTTTGCAGCAAGATTATTTAGTTGGGCTAAGGTTGTACCTGTGATTCGATCGACAATGATAGTATTTTGACCGCTGGTTTGTAGACCGATATTATCAACTGTTATGCCACTGGGTAGTTGAATTAAATCGACCCCATTCTCAAAGTCTGTAATCAGATCTAAACCTTGAGCTGTCTGCAAAATAAATAAATCATTGCCAGCGCCACCAGTTAAGGTGTCTTCCCCGGCACCACCAGTGAGGGTATCGTTATCCCGATCGCCGTACAAAGCATCATTACCCTCTGTACCAAAAAGTTGGTCATGGCCTTTGCCTCCGTATAAACTGTCTGCACCGTCTCCACCTCTAATTATGTCTTGGTCGCGATCGCCACGAACTACATCGTTACCACTATTTCCATCTACAGTATCATCATCTTTTCCACCCATGAGAGTGTCGTTACCAGCGCCTCCGGAAACATTATCTTGACCCCGGTTTGCCATTACAAGTTCTGAGTCTGAGGAACCTGTAATGGTATCATTGCCATCAAGTGTTGCTAACCCACTGGGGAAATTTGTTAAGTCTGTGGGAGATAGGGTAACTAAGTCAGCAGTGTTACTGCCTAATAAATTATCGCCGTTGGGAGTAAGTTCGTTTGTTGTCATTTTGAGTTAATTTAGTTAAATTTTGCCAAAATTTGAGCTTGTCTATTATATTTTCAATCTCTATTGATAGTTTTCCTTAATACTTCAAATTTTGTATAGCCTAAATTCTCTTTATAAGAGGCAAATACGTCCATGTTTTGAGTCAAGCAATCAAAGAAACGGTGCATAATCGCTGTATTAAAAACCTCTAATATAAAATCCTGTTATACAGTTACCCTGATGCGCTACCTTCGCTTAATAGACCTCTCCAAAAATTTGTAAAGTCTTTCTATCACTTGATTTTAGCTCATTTATAATTATTAGGCACTCATGCTTTATTTGACGTATTTATAAGTAGTTGAAATATTTTTTATTAAAAATAATAGGATTTGTTACAGAATATTTTCATAATTTTTTCTAGATTATTTTCGTTTTAAACTAATATTAATGCTCCGATTCTTAATCTAACTATTCCACATATTGTCAACATGACTTTTTGATAATTTTATTCTTTTAATCTCAATCTCTCTCTGGCTATTCCAAATAAATATTTTTATTAACCTAATTAGATCTAAGACAAATATTCTTTTTCTTGAGTGCTTCTTACATTCGCCGTCCCACGGCGAATTAAGCACTCGCTTTCTTTGTGGTTATTATGTGGTTTTTAAATGTATGAGACTTCTGTTTACCAGAATAGTATTTTTTCTGTTTTTCATCAGTTTTTGGTCTTTCTATATCCTGTTCTGTACTATCAACTATCAACTCTATTTCTGTTAAAGCTTCTTGTATCCATAAGTATTCGTTTTCTTTCTCTGAAAATTCTTCCAAGTTTACTTGATGGTAATAATTCCCTCAAAATATCTATCCAAAGCGTGAAAAATATTATTTGCTGTTGAGGAGCTAACTCCAAAAATTATCCCTAGTATTTGAAATGTTCGTACATGATGTAAATAGTATAGGGTTAATATGATTTCTTCCCATACATTTAAAAGTTTTTTTCTACCACCACCTGATTTGATTAATCCTTTTTCATTTTGAGCTTTTACCTTCCTTTGTTCTACATCTATTTTTTGAGCATTTTCAACTAACTTTGTTAACTGTTTATCAGTAATACCAATAATTCTTTTCGCTGATGAGTGGAAAATTATAAATATATTGTAAAAGTTGATTCATTTCCACCTAAATATATGTAATTCATCCTGATAATTTTACCTTATTTTCTATTTTAGAGATGTCTAATTGTTCTAATTTGACTTAGGCTTCATATAACTTGGCTCTTAATTTTTCTAACTCCGCTTCAACTAACTGTTTTTGTGGCTTTAATAACTCTAATTCTGTTTGGTAAGTATACATTTGAGTCCGGATTTTTTCTAATTCCTCCTGAACTGTTTTAAGCTGAGGTTTTAATACGCTCATTTCATCCTGGGATTGAATTGCCAGAGGTCGCCATTTTTCTACTTCTGACTGTAATTGTAATAATTGATATTTTAATCTTTCTATCTCATATTCTTCTGGATGAACTTCAATTTTTTCACCATTATAAATATGATTTACCACTTTTTTTGTAATAATATTCCTAACTTCTTTCAGATGAATTCTCTGTAGAAAAGGATCGGAAAGTAAGGGAATATAATACATACAGTCAGAGAAATAATAATGTGTTACTTGACTGTATCTTGTTCTCTTTTTGTCTAAAACTGAACTGCCTCCATGAAGCAAATTTGCAGCCCAAATTAAAGCTTGCCCTTTCCGCACATAAAGTTCTACCTTCTTTAAACCATTCTGTTCAATTAATGATTGTAAAAACTCTTCATATATAGGATAAGTATCATAGGGTTTATTCTGGTAACTTCCTGTAATTCCTAAATCGTTTAAATCAAATATTGGTAATTTATGACTGCCTGGATAATAATGTAATGGACCATTATTTGCATCTACATCTTCAAGAGCTACCCAAACACCACACATAAACCGAGCTGGTACTGAGCTAAAATGTATACTGTCACTATGAGTAGATTGCTGAGTACCAAACCTAAAATTGAGGGTTTGAAATGGAATAGGTTCTCGCTGATAAAGTATTTTTAATAGGTTAATAATTTTGGGTGCTGTGGCAATTTTTTTAACATTTTGATTGAATGTCCAAGCATCTTGTATTCGATCGTGATAAATCCAAGCTGATTCTACTTTACCTTTGTCTCCATATATTGGAGTTAAATCTTCAACTATTCGATCGGCGGTTTCTGCTATATTTTCTATGCCCAGGTTGTCTATAATTACATATCCTTGGTCTGCAAATTGTTTGACTAGTTTTTTAGTTTCTTGGTCTAAACTCAATTGACTGAAAATCTGTTCAAAAAATGGTGAGTCTACCCAAGGTAGATTCATACTAGGAATTTTCAGGTTTTTATCTATTTTTTTTGTCATAATTTTGTCATTCTGTAGAGTATTTATAATTGATATTTAGTCACGGTAAGCTAAGACGCATTTAAACTGAGTTTTATCCAATTAGCTAAATCTCCTCCATTTTTAGACTTGGGGAATATTATAATCAAATTTTCCTTCAAATTATCAAAATGACACCTAATAATTCTCGGATATGGGCTATTGACCTACCGCAACTAGCAGCCTGGGTAAAACAAGGGGTTACTTACAATAAATCAGGGAAACTACCCACTTATATTCCTTTACTTGCTGAGACTAACCCCAATAACTTTGCCATAGTTTTACAAAGTCTTGATAATCACGTTATTTCATTAGGAGATGTAGAGCTTTATTTTCCTCTAATGAGTGTGATTAAACCTTTTTTATTATTGTATTTATTATGTGTATTTGGCAGTGAATCTGTATTTAAAACAGTGGGAATAGAGCCTTCTGAACAACCTTTTAATTCTTTAGCTCAACTACAAGCTGATGGTGGATGGCCGAGAAATCCGATGATTAATAGTGGAGCGATCGCTCTGGCATCATTTTTACCAGGAAAAAATGCGATAGAACGTTGCGAAAAATTTTGTGATTGGCTCAATAATCAAGGAAATTGTCAATTATTTGTAGATGAAAATATATTGGCTTCTGTTAGGTCTTTACCTAATCAAAACAATCTAGCTATAGCTAAGAAGTTAGTAGAATCTGGTTATATAAAAGACGCAGAAATTACATTAGATACTTATAATCAAATTTGCTGTTTATCTGGCACAATTTTTGACGTAGCTAATTTAGGAATGCTGTTGGTAAAAGCTCCTAATTCTGGTTGGCAAAAACACTGTTGTACAGTTAAAGCTTTGATGACTACCTGTGGTTTATATCAAGCATCAAGTCGCTATATTGTACAAATAGGAATTCCGACTAAATCTAGCGTAAGTGGAATTGTTTTAGGGGTAGTGCCTGGTGAAGGAGTAATTGTTTCCTACAGTCCACCTCTGAACGAAGAAGGCAATTCTGTAGTGGGTTTATTTCTATTAGAACTGATTTCTCAAAATCTCAATTTAAGTGTTTTCATTTAGCCAACAAATCCTAAATATTACAATGGCAAAATTTAGGATTAAATCAGGATAAATTTACTTGGCTAGTTAGTGAGTAGGAATTGCTTCAGTCATATATAGCAATCCTAAATCATTTGTAAAATTCCTGGAGTTCTGAATAACTTTCTCCTTCTCCCTTCCCTTCTGATTTCTGTCTTTTGCTTTCTGTCTTCTACCTTAAAATAGCCTATTTTTTTCACGAATCATTTCATATTGCTATATAGTATTTCTCAAATAGGTTGTGACAAATTTTAGAACAGTCAATATTAGTTGAAAAACTCTTAAATTCTGACTTTTTAAGGTCGCCAATTCGATGGCTCCCCTACCTGTACGGGCGATTCGCGTTTGCGTAGCATTCAAACAGAAATTGCCCCTACTTATGACTCCTAACCACCACTAAAATAGGCGTTGCTTAATCAAAGAATGAATCTTTACCGAACAGGTAAATCCCATCTTTTACTTCCTCTACTTCCTCTTTCTCCCAACCTACAGTTCCAATACGCAAATATGCAACGCCCTAAAATATTACAACTGAAATAGGATTGCTATATAGCATTTCTCAAATAGACATCTCCAAAAAAGAGGGAACAGAAAAAAAAGACTGTATCTCATTAATACATATAAGAACCGCTATCTAATATATCATCATCAAAAAACAGCCAAATTATCGACAGTTTTTCATCCTATAGCTGGTGATAAAACCCTAATCATTCCCTGTTTATGAAGCAATGGAAAATGCTCGTTATATTTCACATTTTTAATGATGCCAAATTTTGCCATTATTGTCATTAACTCAGACTTTTTCACGGGTTTACTGATATAACCATCAGCACCTTGTTTCATCGCCCAATATAAATCAACTTCTCCATTTTTACTAGAACAGAAAATTACAGGTATATTTCTAGTCTGAGAATCAGATTTAATTTGACGACAAACTTGATAGCCATTCATCTCAGGCATAACAATATCTAAAAATACTAAATCAGGATGCTCTAATTTAATTTTTTCCATTGCTTCTAAACCATTACTTGCTAATGTAATATCAAGTCCCATATTGGCAAAAATATGTGAACTTAGTCTTTGTACAATCTTGCAGTCATCCACGATTAAAACTTTCTTTTTGAGCATGGTTATAGGGGGAAAATATTTATGTAAAATTCTAACTTGAATGAAATATCTATTGATATTCATTGCTATGAGCACCACATGAAAAATATTCACAATCTTTTCCAGTCAGTATTTTCTCCATAGCAGTCAAAAATAACTAGCTGCCTCACTAGAGAATTGTTCACCAACGGCTTTTTGAATGATTTACTTGGTCGAAATAATTTTTTAGTAGTGCATCCCAGCGTATCTACTTAAAATTATAATACAGTTGTTAGACAAGCGATCGGCAATTTTTCGTAATTTTCTCAAAAAGTGATAAATGTTTTATGACAATCACCTAATTTTCCATGAACTGTGGTATTATGTAGAGCAAAAAAAATATTGATTGTACAGTGGGAATCTAGACCCCGCACTTCACAATGTAGGATCAAAGATGGGTACTCAGGACTCAGGATTCAGAATTCAGGAGGAAATGGCGATCGTATATTGCCCCTTCAACAAATTAATAATTAATAATTAACAGTTATAGTCGTTTCAGTTTAGATTGAGATGAGTATTTCTTGCCTTGAAAGAGTTTTAGCAAAAAAAGTGTTTGATTCTTATTTGAAATGACTATACCTCTCCTTGAAAAGAAGAAGATTGATTAATATCATGTCTCTTTGAATAACTACAATAAAAAATTTAAGGAGTAGGAAGTAGGGAGTAGGGAACAAGGGGAAATTTGTTTGCACAGCACTCCGCACCGAAAAAATATTCTCTCTCAAGAGAAGAACATTTTTATTATGGCTAATTAATGAGACTTGATATAAAAGGAAAAATTTTTCTTGTTTGGTGTTTATAGGGCGACAGCTCGTGGTGCAGCCAAAGAGAGGCTTTAAACCTTAATTATTAGGCAAAGAATCGTCAATTACAGAAATAGATTTAGTCTAACTGCTGAAAATTTTTCCTCTGGTTTGAGTGTGATGAAAGTCCTTGAAGAAAATTTGTTGAGTATAATTTTCTGACTATAAATAGTTAGCAACTAATATCCTGTCCGGATAATTAGTGATGAAAAAACCCAAACTGTCTCGTGCAGCGCAAATCTTTTTATTCTCCGTACTCCCTACTAGCTTATTTATAAGTATTCAACTGGACATGATATAACTAGTGCTCTGTCAACTTTGAAATTATGGGTTGAGACAAGAGAAGAAATACAAGGGTGAAAATAGACAAGGGAAAAAAATTAACGGTTTACCCCTCAAATTAATCTTGACAGACCACTAGTTTTTGTCATAGTTTTTATCCTAAAAATTGACTAAAAGAATAAGGTCTCAAGCCTCCCATTTTAAGGAGATAAAAAAGACAATTCTGCATCTTTTCGCCTCCCTATTGGAGGAGGTACTGATAACTGATAACTGATAACTGAAATGACCTGCGGAATGTGGGTTTTATATCATGTCCGTTTAATAGCATGATATAAAACTTTCTTCTCTTCTTCTTTCTTCTTCTTTCTTCTTCCCTCCTGACTCCTCGAGGTCGCCAATCCGACGGCTCCCCTACCTGACTCCTTCATCGTTATTTATTAAGTATTCAACCGGACATGGTATTAAAGAAGATTTAGAGAGATTTATTTATACCACACTAATACAAGAAGACAGAGAGCAGAAGGCTGCACTTGTTAATGATATCTGCTTTTTCGTCTATTCTTAACTGGTTGGATATTTTCGTCGCGCTGCACTAGATAGAGAATCACTATACAAGATTTTCTCCAACTGAAAGTTCAAAATACTCTCCTTTTATACCGTCAAACTATAAACAGAAATAAAACAATTAAATTTATTCGTAAATCACATTCTTTCCAAAACAGAAATTCCCAACAAACATAACCCCAACTTCAAAGTTCTCGCCGTTAAATCGCACAACAATAACCTAGAAGTAAGCAACGGCTCCTCCGACTTCAACACAGGGCAATTTTCAAAAAATTGATTAAACTTTACACTCAACTGATACAAATACTCACAAAGACGATTAGGTAACAATTCAACAGTCACCATATCCAAAACTTCAGTCAACTGTAATAAATGTTTTCCTAACACCAACTCCTGCTCATCCTTCAAAAGAACTTTAGCATCCTTGCTCAAATTTTTAAAATCAATATCTCCCTTCCGAGCAATACCTTGAACCCGAACATAAGCATACAACAAATAAGGAGCAGTATTCCCATTCAAAGCCAACATCTTATCAAAACTAAACACATAATTACTATTCCGATTTTGACTCAAATCAGCATACTTAACAGCACTCAAACCCACAACTTCAGCTACCCTCTCAATAAAGTCATCACTCTCCGAACGACTCTCCTCTTTAAGCCTCTTTTCCAAATCAATCCGCGCCCGATTTATTGCCTCATCTAATAAATCTTTTAACCTCACAGTTTCCCCAGAACGAGTCTTTAATTTCTTCCCATCTTCCCCCAAAACCAAACCAAAAGAAACATGAACAACTTCCACATCATCAGGAATCCAACCAGCCCGTTTTGCCACCTGCCAAACTTGAGCAAAATGATTAGCTTGCCCTGAATCAGTAACATAAATCAACCGCTTTGCACCCTCCTTTTCAACCCGATGACGTAGAGCAGCTAGATCGGTTGTCGCATAATTATAACCACCATCAGACTTTTGTACAATTAACGGTAAAGGCTCACCTTCCTTATTAGTAAATCCATCCAAAAATACACATTGAGCGCCATTACTTTCCTCCAATAAACCCAACTTATTCAAATCTTCTACAACCCCAGATAACATAGAATTATAAAAAGACTCTCCCCGCTCATTTAACTCAATATCAAGCAAGTCATAAATAACTTGAAATTCCCTGCGAGATTGAGCGCACAAAAGTTGCCAAGCATAACCACTATCCTTAGCACCAGCTTGCAAACTTACCACTTCTTGTCTAGATTTTTCCTTAAAATCTTCATCTTCATCAAACCGTTTTTTTGACTGTTTATAAAAAGCAACTAAATCCCCTATATCTAAAACATCAGCAGTTTTTAAAGCCTCCGGAAAAGCTTCCCGTAAATAAGTAATTAACATTCCAAACTGAGTACCCCAGTCTCCCACATGATTCAACCGCAACAGATCATGGCCTTGAAATTCTAGAACCCTGGCCAAAGAATCTCCAATAATTGTTGACCGTAAATGACCAACGTGCATTTCTTTAGCAATATTAGGGCTAGAAAAATCAATAACAACTCGCTGCGGATTTTTGGTAGGGGCAATTCCTAGTCGTTCATCTTTGATAATCTGTTGTAGGTAGGCTTCAATATATTCTGGTTTAAGAGTAAGATTTATAAAGCCAGGTCCGGCGATTTCTGGTGACTCACAAATGTCAGTAATGTCCAGATGTTCGATGATTAAAGTAGCGATCGCCCTTGGTTTATCCTTTAACTTCTTGGCCAAAGACATTGCCAGATTACATTGATAATCTCCAAATTTGGGATTATTAGCAGCAACGACCATTGGATCTGTGCCTGCCAAATGTTCGCCGAAAGCAGCAACCAAAGCTTTGGCAAATTTACTTTTGAGTTGTTCGAGGATAGAATTCATTTTGGTTTGATATTTTCAACTTCTTTAGATAATAGCTTTTTGCCGTTCAGCAAAATGAGCAACTTTTCTGAAACAAATTTATAATTTTTCCTTGGTCATACTATCTATTGTAGTATATATGTAATATGTATCTGTCCAAAATGATGCTCTTAGAGCTGATTTATCAAGATAATCTGTTCAACAATTAATAATTAATAGTTAATAATTAATAATTACCTCTCCTTGAAAAGAAGAAGATTGACTAAAAGGAAAATTTTTTCTTCTCTCGGTCGATTGGATATGGCGTTTTGCTGGCGCACAACTGCGCTCTTCGCGGAGCGACATGTAAAGCGGAGCGGCTCTGCACTCTTCGGGTCTCCTCGCCATCCCTCGATCGCTTTCTCTCCTTTAAGGGAGATGCTTTAAACCTTAATTA
>JBARXI010000125.1:0-33451 GCA_049647275.1 Microcoleaceae cyanobacterium | reverse complement strand
GGAAATAATTTAGAGGATTTGAAATTAACTTATATATTAGCCGTAACCCACCAATAAAGGTTATGAGATTTAAGGAAAGACAAGAGAATATTTTCTGATGTTGAAATTAGATGTTGGGTTTTATTACCCAATTCAACCGACATTTTATTTGTTAATTTTGTAGTGGACCGATACATCTAAAATGGTGCGTTACGACGGATTATTAAATACCTTTGACAGCTTATATTTTAGCCGTAATGGCGCACCCTACAAGAATGAACTATTTTAGGTGAACCGCGGCAGTAGGGAGGGTTAGGCACAAATAATTTAGACTATTTAAAATTAATTTATATATTCTGCCGTAACCCACCAATAAAGGGTATGAAATTTAAGGCAAGACGAGAGAAAATTCTCTGATCTTGAAATTAGATGTTGGGTTTATCCTACGGATAAGCTGCGCTAATTTTACTCAACCAAACCGACATTTTTAAGCAATATAAAAATCCTCTTCATCGCCAAGTTTAATGACAAGACCATACATGGCAATAGCAAGAATTCCTCCTAAACTTGGAAAAAAAGCATATTCTTTTTCAAAGTCATTGCAAGACACAATAATTGGATATGAGGAAATGCCTTTTCTTTGGAGTTGAATGATTATCCACATATTAGCTGTCTTGTTAATTATTACTCCTGGCAATAATTTTTTTTCTAGTTGTTTGAGTAGGGGTGTGGGAGAAACTGCTTCATTTATTCTCCGCTCTATTCGACAATTTTCCCAAGCAGTTAATTTGTTCATTTCGTGATTTTTGAATTCTTCAGCAGTACCAAAATATCGTAGATAAAAACTTAGTTGATAGATATTTTGGGCGCGACTAATAAGTTCGACAAATTCTCCATCTTCGACAAATTCATAAAACCGTAAAAGATGAAAAGGTTCTAAAACTGTTTCCTCTAATTCATCTAATAAAAAACCTTTGGGGTCGCGAATATTTAAACTCTCAAACAGACTGTCTCGAAACTGAAAAATCGGAGCATAACTAGCTTGCCAAATTTCCGCAAATTTCTTTAAGTCTTCGGCATCTTCTATATTATCTTGAAAATGATGCTCATATTTTTCTATATTAGTATTACCTGCTTTAAATTCTTGCCATTCTTCAGGATAGTTCGCTTTGATAAAAGTCTGAACGAAGGCTTGACCACCTTTAATATATTTCCATTTTTTTTGAATTTCTTTCATGGAACTTTTGGCAATATTTTCTGCACCTTTTAAAGCTTTCATCCGATACCGATAATAATTCCAATCTCGCTTACCTCCTAAAACCAATTGCATAGTTTGATAAAGTTTTGGAATAACTTCAGCCTGTGGTAAATCTTTTAAACTTTCCTCCAACTCAATTAAAGGACGAGCTATTTCTAAAAAAGCCTCCGAACGCCAATATATTTCTAAAAAAGGACGGTCAAGACAACTTAACTTTTCTAACATTTTAGTCAAAACTTTTCTACCTCCAGAACAATCTAGAGAAGTAATTTCTTCTTCCCAAACTTGAGCAGGTAAATAAGCGATCGCCTCTGAAGAAATATCTGTTTCTGACTTACCTAAAATTCTGCCGACTCTACCTATTCTTTGCCAAAAAGAAAATCTGTCTCGTGCGGAAAAAATTAACCAATCTAAATTTTGCCGAGTTGGTGAAGGATTTTTTTCAAAGTTAAAGCCAACATCTACTGTATTAGTTGCTAAAATAATTGGACGATTAGCAGCTATTAACCTTTCTTCAAATGGAGTAGAGCCTGTAATTCTGCCAAATTTTCCTTCTAAACCTTGGCTAATTAATAAATCTCTCAAACGATTAATTGTATCTTTTGAATCTAAGACTACTGCCCCATTTTCTTCAGGTTTTTCTCGATAACGTTTGACAACTTCTTTAGCTAATTCTGTCAACCATTTATCTTTTTCTAATTGCGGTCGAATTTCCAAATTAACAGCAGTTTGAGAAGGCAATAAATTAGATTGACTTTCCTCTCCATTTATCCTGACAATTCTGACTCCTAATTTTTCTAAAGTTTCCAATGCCATTTGACAAGCAGGTTCGGGAGTAGCAGTTAATAAAACTATTTTTCGTCCGTGTTGAAAAAAACCAAAAATGTGAGAAACAGCCAGATAAAAAAGTAAGCTTACTAACTGCTTGGCATTATATAGATGAAACTCATCAAAAATTACTGTGGCAAATTTACTATAAAATTGACTGGCAATATTACCCCTGTCTAGCTGATTATATGCAAAGAAAGTTGCGTAGTAGAAAATATCAGGATTCGTCACCAACAAAACAGGTCTTTTTGCCCCTACCTCTGGAAAAATAGTTGCTGGTTCTCGGAGCAAATTATAAAGTTTTTCTCCCCTACGTTTACCGACCTTATTATCAGGCCATGACCTAACTTCTCTAGCCGAAGCTGATATAACAAAATGAGGTAAACCAGATTCTCGGACAAATTTTTTGGCTGCTTCAGCTTGCTGAGTTATTAACGCATTGGTCGGGGCAATATAAACAGCAGTTTTCTGAGGTTGATGCCAAATAACTGACAGACCAGCATTAGTTTTACCCGTGCCAGTAGGAGCTAAGTCAAGAATAATGTCATGGTTACGAGACTCTTCAAAAACATCAACTTGATGTTGTAAAGCTTTCCCCATAAAGTCCAATTCTGGCGGTAAAGAATTACAAGCAGAAATACTTCTCGGTTCCAGACATATTTGTAATTTTTGACTATCCATTATTTCCACCTCCACAAAATTTCAAATTAGCCGGAATAATATATTCTTCCTTTTCTCCCACTTGCCATGCCGCTCCTCGAAAACTGAGATTTTTTACTAAAGCTCCACCCATAATTTTTCATTCCGACGCTCAAAAATCACAGACAGAAATACTTCTCGGTTCGAGGCAGATTTGTAATTTGTGATTATCCATTGTTTCTACCTACGCGAAATTTTAAGAATTCTCGCCTCAAGCTGTATTTGTAATTTGTGATTATCTATTGTTTCTACCTCCACAAAATTTTAAATTAGCCTGGATAATATATTCCCCCACTTGCCATGCTCCACCTCGAAAACTCAGATTTTTTACTAAAGCTCCACCCATAATTTTTCATTCCGACGCTCAAAAATAACAGACAGAAATACTTCTCGCCTCAAGCTGTATTTGTAATTTGTGATTATCCATTATTTCCACCTCCACAAAATTTTAAATTAGCTGGAATAATATATTCTCCCACTTGCCATGCTGCTCCTCGAAAACTCAAATTTTTTACTAAAGAAGCAGGAGGCATTGCTATTAAGTCGAACGAAACTAAATCAATATCCGTCGGTAAGTCAGCAGCATTAAAATATGCCTGAGTTTCATACTCCCCCACTGGCAAAACAACCAACTTCAACTCATCTAAAATAGTCACCCGCACCTTACTCATAAATTTACCCACACGAATATATTCAGGAAGTTGACATTCTCCAAACACCAACGTCCGAAAAAGATTTCCCCTTTCTATCATTCGCAACCTACCAGTCTGAGGAAAATTACTCGGTCTGTAGGTATTAGGTTTTTTGCCAGTGCGCTTCAAAGGTAAATCTTCACGAGCAGTTGCCACTCGGTTATTCGTCATGGCAAACCAGTAGGAGTCAGACAGACCATTAAATCTTTCAAACCGAAACGACACCTTACCATCCAATGGCCAAGCAGGTAATATATATAGTTGTTGTGCTAGTGGCACCAAGTCTTCCAAATAAGTTGGTCGTCCCGTTGCTTTTCCCCTGAGACGATAAGCAGAATAGGCCCAACCCATGGCATAAGCGAGGGCATAATTTCCGATCGCCCCCTCCGTATAATAGGTATCTGAAAGTTCTCTGGAGGCGAAAAATATGGGTTCGGCGCACCATAACTCTATAAGTTGAGCCTTTTTAAAAACTGTTGGTGAAGGGTCTGGGTATTTTAAAGATAATTCTAGTTGTTGCATCAGTTATACCTATTTGTAGGGGTTTGGTCTCCAAACCCATGTATTCAGGGAATCAAAATTTCTGTAGGGTGGACAAATTTTGAGTAATAGAAAGTTGTGGTAAATCAAGTAATATTTGGCCACCCAACGAACGAACTTTCCGCAGGGGTAGGTTGGGAGGGCTAGGTTAGGTTGAAGAATGTTAACGCTGTCGCTCAACCCAACCTACTTTTTTCTGCCTCTGGTTTTTTTCTCTTGCGTTCCGGTTTCTGTCGGCACCCGACGAAAATTTTCGTAAGACTTATCCAAACGTTGGAGAAAAGTTTCTTGCTCTTCCATACTCCAGTGGCGATCGCTATCGGCAATTAAATTTTCCAACTCGTCCTCGGAAAGTTGCATGGAAATACCTCGTTTATTTTTCCAAGTGGAAATTATTTCTTTTGTTGCTGTCATCAAAGGGTCAACGGGTAGAGGATGTTCGATGGGTTGTCCTGTTTTTTGCAGAGCATCATAAACTCCTTGTACCAACTCTAGGGAACTCGGAAGTTCGGCGATACCGCCAAATACCGCCAGAATTTGATTTTCCATCCGACCGACTCGACTGGAAACTGCGCCATATCGGGAAGTGAGCAGAATATTTCCGATAACATAGCGCAACTCATCGGCAGTAACATCTTTGAGAGTAACCACATCCAGAAAGTGAACCCCTGGTTTAATATATTCGCTGGTGTTTAGTGCGGTTGACGCTTTGCCATTAATATCTCGCATGGTGCCATTTTCAAATAAAGCATTGATGGTGCGGTCTGCTATTAATTCGGTGGCGGGTATAATGCTAAAAGCATCTTCTGTCCAAACTCGACTTTTCTGGGCACCTTCTCCCCCCGCAGCAAAACCATAAAGGAAACAGTCAGCGCACATTTCACAGGGAGCATTGGTATTTAGGGAACAAATAGAGTCACTTTTCGCAGCAGGATAAAGTAAATTTTGCCCCCGCAAAAATTCTCTTCCCCGTCGTCTTTCTGGTGCAACTTGTTTCCTTTTTGTCATTACTAAACGTGGGATAATAGTTGTATTTTTAATTCCTGCTTGAACAAATTCACTACACATTGGTTCGCCGGAACCTTCTGTTCTAAAAATTGTTTCAGACTTAGTAGTTCTTAAAACTATTAAACCAACCATTCGACCTTTGGGAAAATTTTCATAAGTAGGGGCAAGAAATGGTTTTAATTTTTCAATAGACATGGTTAATTATTCTCCAAATTTTTGAGTGAAGTAGCTTGGGTTGTAGCTTGCTTCCACGAAGTGGTACGACAGTAAAACCCAACAGTTGAATTTACTATTTGCTCATTTGAATTATCATCGGAAACATTTTCATCAAGTTGGGTTTTGTTCCTCAACCTAACCTACGAAGCTTTTGTTTCTTCAGAAATTTCTGTAGGGTGGGTTAGAGGCAAATAAATTAGAGGATTTAAAATTAATTTATCTATCTGCCGTAACCAACCAATAAAAGCTATGAAATTTTAGACAAGAATAAAGAACATTTTATCGGAGTTAAATGAGATGTTGGGTTTTGTTCCTCAACCAAACCTACGAAGCTTTTGTTTCTTCAGTATTAGTTTCTAACTCTTGCTTCAATTCCTGACGTGCTTCTTGCAAAAAGAATAAATAAGCTGCCTCTAAAGTTTTTTTGTCAGCTAAAATTCGTTCGGCACGAGAGTTGTAAACTTCATCAAATATTTTCCGCAAAACATCATAATATTCTTTGACTTTTTCATACTTAGTCGCACCAACTCCATGCTCCCTAATTCGGTCTAAGCGATTATGATATTGTTGGACTAAAGAGGCAAAAATTACATCCCAAGGTAAATGAGATTTCCGACTACGAATTGCTGCCATAAAATCAGTAAAAGGTTCTGCTTGAGCAGTACGTCTAAAAGAACTACCTCGTAGTTTTGCCGACTCAGCAATTTGAGCAGCTTCTTTCAAATATTCTGTTAATTTTGTTTCCTCATTCATTAAATTCTCCAAAGTTTTTAATGGTTGACAAATTCTATTCCAAATTGACTCAAAGTTAGGCTCGTCTTGCTCCCGCAAAACCCAACGCAGTAATACATAATAAAGATTAATTGGTCGTCGAGCGGCACGAGCTAAATCATAGAGACAATCATCTCTTTTTTGCGGACTAGAAACGCAAAATGCTAACTTTCCTATACATCGCAATTTTTCGAGAACTTCTATTGCTTTTGCCCGGTCATATTCTCCGTTTCCTAATAATGGTTGAAGTGTGGCAGGAATTCCTTCGACTCTGCCATAAATTCCATCACTAGATTCTACTTCTAAATTCCCGCTCAGAACAAAAGGAAAACCAAAGTCAGCAGCAAGAGAAAGTTCCAAACTTAACCGCAAAGATTTTAATAAAGCTACTGAAGTATTAGCTTCTCCCCAGACTAAAGGAATTACTACAGTTGAGTAAATAAAATCTGGGCGTTTCGGTAAAGCGAGACCCACAACTTTATTAGATTTAAACTCTATAATATTGTCTCTATAAAGTTGTTGTTCATCAACTATTACTGTTCCTCCTTCTGCATTTGTGGCTGCCGTTTTTTTCAAAAATTCTCGCCAAATTCTCAAAAGTTCCGGGCTACTTCCTGATGGTAAAGCTAGATGTAAATAAAGCGGTTCTTGTTTATTTACAGCCGGAAAATTTGCTCCTATTACCATTAATTGATATGCAAGAGATGTCATACCATCTGCTTGTCTTTTAGGTTCGGCAGTCATCCCCCCCGGTAAACGATTTGAAAAAGATTGAACTTTTGTCCCCGGAGGCATATTACTAGAAATTAAGTCTTCTCCTGAAGTTAAAGTTGTTCCTAAAGAACTACGTTTACGCGGATTCGTATTAATATAAACATCCAATTCATTAATAACTTTTCCAGATGAAGAATTAGGCAAAATTAACATTCGAGAAACAGTAGCGATCGCCTCTTGGTCAACTTCTATTTCTGACTCTTGAGATGAATCTCCTCCTCGCATTTTAAACGAGTCACGAATTACATTAATTACAACTTCCATTCCTCCTGAAATTGCCTTAGCTGCAAAGAGCGATCGTCCGTACTGAGAATTAAAAGGTTCTAAAGCTAATCTTTGTTCTGGAGATAGACCGACTTTATAACCAATTTTATCCCAGACTTCACTAGGACTAATTCCTGTTTCTCGATAACTTAAATAAGCAGCCTTTAATCCTTCAGCCATCGCAAAATCTTCAGAATTACTAACCGGAAATAACCCCAACTTCGTAGCTTTTTCAACCGCATCATCACCAGCATTATCCGCCCATTTTTTAATATCCTGCTCGACCTTTTGAAATTTAAAACCAGCCTGTTTCTTTGCCAATAAAGCTTCAACACAAATCAAAGCTTCTGCTGAATTTAACAGAATTGCCTGACTATCAACCTTAATACCATCCTTCGTCGCCTTTACCAGTTTTTCAACATTACCTCCAAACACTAAATTAATCTTTTTTTGCCATCGAGAAGCAATTTTATAAATAATATCTTCCTCCGGCCAAGATGTGCCAATAAAAATAGCACCATCAGGAAAAATTGCCAAAATATTTAATCCCAAATCTTGCAAAACTTCTTCACAAGCACTGAGCAAAAGAGCAGTAATATAACCTTGGTCTTGAGCAACTTTAACTCTAAAAAAATGACAAGAATATCCCAGAGCAACCGTTAATTCATTTTCAACTTTCCGAATCCGAATTTTCTCAGGAATTCCTAAGTCAAATAAATCTGCTCCAATTAACATCGCAGCCCATTTTTCTATAGCCTCATCTTCAGGAAAAAACCTCATTGGGTCACTAGCACTATGACCCGAATGTCTTTCAATTAAACGCCGAACTAATTCTAAATCTTCCGCCGTAGAAACTAAACTTTTCACACAAGCTAATTCAAGCTGCTTTTGCAAAAATTCCTTATCTCTAGCCAAAGTTTTAACATTACGTCCTGATGAGTCTAATTTATTCAAATCGTGAACGGCAGTTGCAGCTAAAATTAATCTTCTTTTATCTTCTGGAACTTTCGCTATTTTACTGACAGTTAAAACAAATTGACAAGCCGAGTCAAGATGTTCTGCCAAAGTTCTATCTTTTCTCGAACCATACTGATAATGAGTAGCGTGTAACTCATATAAAGTAGGGCGAATATTATTAAAATATCGCTCATCTAATGTTTTTGACTGACCGTTTAACAGCCTACCCTTTTTTTGCCTCATTAGTTTATTTCCTATTTTTAAACTAGATATTTTTCATGCAGAATTTATTGTAGAAATTCCATATTGTCTCCTGTAAAAATTTTTATTTAATTAATTGATATTTCTATTATAAAAGTGCTAGGAAATACCCTCTTCCACAATTATTTATCTGTTTTATGTTGTTGGTGCAGTTAAATTTCCACAAAACAACTCCCTAGACTCAGTTTCATGTTGTGCAGTCAAACACTTTTCTTAGAAGCATTTAGTTTATTTGCTAATTTCCAAGGTTTTAATGTAGAAAATACTTGCCGATTTTTGCTCGCTATCATCTTGCTTAAAAAGTAACTTTTCATCTAAATTATGAGTTTTTAGTTTAATAAAAATTCCTGGTAATTCTATAAAACCTAACTCCTGAACGTAATTATATTCCTGTTTACCATCAGGTACAAATGCCCCTTCATTACTTTTCTTTATTTTAACCACAATATTTTTTTGATAGGCGCATCCCCAACCCAAAGGTCGTAAACTCCAGCGAGTTTCTTCTTGATTATAATAATGTTCATAAACCTCAAGATTTGTGTATTTATTAGTTTGGTTTTCTTTAATAATTAAACGGTCAACAGGTACAGTTACTTGAGGCATTTTATGAATATTTTCAATACTATCTTCTTTAGTACCATCGTCATAAACCAATGTAGCTGATGGAGTCCAACTCCGAGTAATTATTAATCCTTTTTTGTGCAATGGTTGACAGGTTAAGTCTGCACCATAAACATAATCATGGAGCATAGAAAATAGTTCTATAACTCGATAATCATTAACCTGTTGGGAACGGGAAATACATTCAGAAATTTTTTGAGGATGAAATTGTTTGTTGGATTTTAATACCTTTAAAGTCTCCTGATATTTTTGCCAGCTATCTTGGTCAAGAGTATTAACAAAATCTTTTATTTTTTTCCCAACAACAATAACTTTAGCATCAGAAATATTACCTTTGCGGTTACAACGACCTGCTCTTTGAATCAGATTTTCTGGAGGGCAAATTTCTGAAATTAATATCTGACTATTTAAGTCACATCCTACTTCAATGGCGCTGGTTGTTATGAGAATGTAAGGCAGATTATTCTCATCTCGTTGTTTCAGTTTTTGATATATTTCAGGTCTCTGATATTGGTCTAGTCTGCCGTGATAAAGAAATATAAATTGTTCTTGTTTATCTGTTTTACTACCTAATTCATCTTTTACTTCTTGGTAAATTTTGACTGCATCTTTCACTGTTTCAACAACAGTAATAATCCGCATCTGAGTTTTGGCTTTTTTCCACTCAGTAAGTAAGATATCCGGTATTTTTTCAAGTTGCTCATCTCTCCATTCAAAGCTTTTTTCTGGGTGAGAATATTTGAGAGTAACTTGCTGAAAAATTTCGAGTTTTTCAGCTTTTTCTGAATCATCTATATAGTCAATTACTGGCTCGAAATAATCAAAATATTTTAGGTGTTCGGGTGGCAAAGTAGCAGTCATTAAAACCAGCGATCGCCCAGCTTCATAAAGGGATTTTACTAAACTAGAAAAGTTGGTAAAAGCTATATTTTCATAACTGTGAGCTTCATCAAAACAAATGAGTGTTTTTTTGTGGTTAATTCTCAGGGGGAAAATGAAGGATTTTTGTTTGTCTCCGAAGGCAAAGTATCGGTAGATAAATTTATCAATAGTTGTTAATATTACGTCTCCTTTATACAAGTGGCGACGAGGATTAATATTTCGTTTAACTTCTTTGCCATTTTGATAAACCTGTCTATACATTTGGGAACCTGTATCAATAACTAGAGAAAATTCTCGGTTTTGATTTTCTGGAAGTTGAGAGAATATTTGGATATATTTGGCAATTCTTTCTTTTTGGTCATCGATTAAACTTCTGGCGGGTAAAGGTAAAATTAAACGATGATTTTTTGCTAGACTGGGAAATAAAATTGCTTCTAATTTTCCCGAACCAGTCGGACTTTTTAATAAGACTGTAGGATGATAATTTTCAAATATTTCCTCCCACATTTCTTTTTGCATTGGGTTAGGATTAAAGTTTTCTCCACCCAATTTTTTATAGAAAGTTTCACAATTCCATTTATCAGTAATATCTAGAGATTCATTCTGCTTAAGAGTTGCAATTTTTGGGATTTCTCTGGGCGGTTTCCCTCGATTATCTTTCCACCATTTTTCAACTAATTTATTAATTTCAATTTCTAACTTTTCCGGACTATCTAATAATTTTTTGAGACTATTTTTATCGTCTTGGCTTAACTCCATCGACCAGTAGACAAAAGATAATGGAATTTCTTTTTTTTCAAAAGGCCAAGGGTCAATAGAATAATTCAAATTATCATCATCTAATTTAGTAGTTGTAAAATCCATAAAAGCACGAGATTCTGCTTGCTCATCATTACCAATAATCCGACAAGCTAATTCTGCTTCTATCTGGTCACACATTTCTAAAATATAGAGTTCCCTTGCATAAGCTAGAGAATCTTGAGTCAGAATATCTTGGTAATCTGATGAATTTTTTTTCAATTTATAACTATCTCGACAAATATCATTAACAGAAAAATCGTGATGACCTATTGCCAGCATTTTTGCCCACTCATTTGAACTTTCTGCTAAAAATCTATGCCCTTTAAAAGAGTAAATATATTCCTTAAATTTTCCTTGTTTAGTCTTTTTAACTTCTAACTTAAATCTGTAGGGTTTACCAATGTCGTGAATTCTGGCAGCTTCATCAACTCGTGCTTTAGATTTAAGTTTATCTTCTTCGTTATTACCAGGAAAATCTTCAATATCCCACAATTTAACTAACCGCCGAACATTAGCAACATGGTTTCCTAATGGTTGAAAGTAAATCTTGTCAGGAATAGAATTAGACTTATCTAAAAAAAAGACTCTCCCAAAATCATAGGGGCGTACTTTAGACATAAACTTCTCCTTTAAAGAAATAGGAATATAAATATCTTCTTGAGACATTTTTTGTGGGATAGGTTTGTTGGGTTGAGGAAAAAAAACAACCTACTCTTCCATTTTATTGACTTAATAAATTCACCAATTCGACGGGAATATAAATATCTCCCTGAGTGTAATATTCGAGAGTCGGATAATTATTTTTCTGATGATGAAAATAGGCACCAACAAAAGGAATAAAACCATCAATTTTTGTCGCTTCTCTATCTAAAAATCCCTCCGACTCATCATCAGTTTCCGCATTTTTTCCCCACTGATAACGATACATATTATAGATATCGCAACCCCCCACAAATTGACCGCTTTGTAATAACCCTTCCATTGGCACAATAGTTGAAGGAATAGCAGCAACCGTTTTTCTTTCCAACTCAATAATTTCCTCAGAAATTTCCGTTACTACGGCAAAACCTTCCTTCCCCAGTTTGCAACCATAAGCTTCCAAATTTTGAAAATGCTCTAACCCTTCTGGAGACTCAGCAACCACATAACCTACCAACTCCTCCACAATTAAATATTCCCAAGTGTGAAGTTGAAAATTTGCTTTATCGTTATCCAGATACAACCGAGAAAATGAATCATGGTTAAACTCCCGCATCCCTTTGCGATAAGTGGAATGCACTCCTCGACAACTACCGACTACCGGGTATGCACCCAAAGCTAAATAACGGGGTGGCAAAGCAAAAATTGGTGGGTTTTCTTTATTGATGCGAGTTTCTGGAATTTCCAAACCCACACTCATCATTCCCAACCTCCGGAGAAAACCGGAAAGAGTTGTCGGGGGCACAAAAGGGTATGTGGCGATATTCAAAATTGACCCAGGCAAAATGCGAAATGTCATTGCTGCCGTGGGTTGAATTTTCAGTTGGATGCAGTACATAATTTATGTCTGTAAATGAGTATCAACGAAAAGAGCAGAATATTCTTGCAGTTTTTCTAGAGCAGCATCCCCGATCCAACGATCGAAGTGAGTTTGCTGAATATGCTCGGAATTAGTTTCTGGGTTTCCTGCTAGACGGATAAATTCAGCGATCGCTCTTTGCGGGTTAGTTTCTGCTGGAGAAATGAGGGGTCGTTTACCACGGGGTACGAGATATTTATCTAATACTAATAGTGGCATTTCTTTCGACTCAGCAATAGATACACCTTTGGGGTTGCCTGCACCCATGCGCGGTAGGGAGTCGAGAAAGGCATAAGCAACGGAGGCAAATTCTGTTTCGGTGACGCTGAGTGCGTGGTTGGAAACTGGGTAGAGAATACCAGGTTGGTTGTATTCCCGTTTAAAGGGAGTGGGCGTTTCCTCTTTTTGGTTAACTAAACGTGAGGGGTGCATCGCTCGTTGTTTCTCTAGGGGGTCTAACTCTTGCACTGCCACTCCACCCCCATGTGTAACTCGCCCGATGAGGGTGCGTTTTCCTGGGTCTAACGCTCCGTAAGTTGCGCAAATTGGGCAGTCAGTTTGAGCGCAGGTTTTAGGAATGGCGCATTTTTGTTTATCTCCCAGTAATTCCCCACTACTCACGGGTGCCCAAAGTAAACAACGTCTTTCGACTCCACGACGTTTAGTGGGAGAGAGGTAACATTTTTCGAGCGATCGCTCTCGATTTTCTTCTGTATCAAATACTGTGAGTTTGACTGTTTCGACTTTATTAACATTCACTTCTACTTCATGGCCAAAATATAATTCTTGGGAACTTTCTAATATTGCGTAAATGTCAAAATGTAGACGAGGGTTTTCAGGGTCGGTTTTTGGTAAACCAGTAGTAGTTTGTGAGTCTGTTTTTTGTGATTTAGCAGCCATAATTATTTTTCTCCTGTGGATTTGAGTTTACGAACTAATTCTGGAAAACGAGTATAAAGAGAAAGTTTAAGTTGATAAGTTAATTCTTTCCAATTTTTATCTTGGTCATAACCATTTTCAGCTAAATAAGCATAAGCATTCAAAATATCATCGCTATAAATAGTAATGAATTTTTGTGTCTCCTCATTCACTTCCTCTTTTCTAGAAACTCCCATATTTTTGAGTAGTTCATTAGCTTGTTCGTAAATGAAGTAATTATCAGAATTACTATATAATCTACCTTGAACATTTGTTTTCTTTTCATCCCCTAAAGTTGCGTAGTAACAAAAAGCAACTGCATCATCTACTTTTTCAATTAATTTGCTAACTTCTCGCTCTACATCTTCTCGTTTCATAGTTTTTCTAGCTGTACTTTCCAGGGAACTTGCTAAGGCATAAGTCAAACCTGTTAAACCAGCTATATCTTTATATTTTTCAGCTTTAGATTTATCTTTTTTAGCTTTTTTAGATGATTCTTCTTGATTCATAATTTCATAATATTCTTTACGAGTTTTTTCTAATTCTCGACGCTCATTACTGCCGATAAATTTTGCCACTTTAGCAAGAGTATATTCTGCCATTATTGGTAAGTCTTTCTCGACATAACGTACCGCATCGCCCAAAGTCATATTAATTTCTTTTCCCTCAATAATTATCGATTGACTATATCCCTCCATTAAACCTTTTATCAAAATTAAATGTCTGTTTGCTAAACCTACAGATTTACTGCCTTGAGTAATCAATGAAAACTCAAAATCGCCTAAAACCTCCCTCGGAAAAATAGATGAAATTTTAGCCAGTGCATATTGTACTTGACCTAATTTTTTCGATGCAAAATCACGATTATTTGTTTGGTCAGAAGCTAAAACTAAATACTTCCCTGCACTTAAATGCAGTTGTTTATTAGTCAGCATTCTCAGATAATCTTTAACTTTTTGTCTGGAAATTTCACTAGGTTTTCTATTATCATCTTTCTCAATATTTTCCAACTTCAACATAATACTTTCATCCGTAACTTTAAGAGGAGAAGCAAATGCTAAAGCCGAACAAGAAGCACAGATAAAAGGTCTACCTTCTCCAGAAGAAGATTGACGACGTTGAGATGGTCTTTCAAACATAAATCTTAAAACTTGCCAACGTGCAGTTTTCGGGTCAAGTTTAATCCCACAACTATAACAAAATTCTTTATTATCATCTCCAGGCGATCGCCCTAATGAGAAATTAGGTTTTTCTGTTAATAATGGTTGTGGTAAAGATTCTTTTTGTCGATATTTTTCCAGTTCCCAATAATCTAATAAACGATACATTTCCAGAATACATTGAGCAAAAATATCCCCACGAGTAGAATTAATTTGGTCAGTAGCAGTTTTAGTAAAATTTTTAGCTATACTATCAATTTTTTTGAATTTATCTGGATTTTCTTTCTTATCTAATTTGACTAACTCAAAAGGATTAGCATTAGCTTGTTCAAATAGTCTAATTTTTTGCCTAACTGACTCTCGACTTAACAGAATCTTATCTTGAAATTTTTCTAGCTGTTTATAGAGCTTATTTTGTTCTGTCTTCTTTAAATTTGACTCTGCTAATTTAATTTCAATATCCTCTATTTCCTGCCAAAAAGTATTTTGTTCCTCCAATTTTTTGCCAAACGACTTCTGAAAAGATTCATTATATTTTTTTGCCTCCTTTAACTGCATTTCTTTTTTCTGCTTCAAATCACTTTCCTTAGACTTTCGCTCTTTATCATTCAGATTATTCTTAACTAGCTCTTTTTCAAGATTTTCAATTTGCTTTTGACGTACTTCTTGCCTCTTTTCCACCTCTCGCACAACTGCCAAATACCAAGCAGCTAAAACATTAGATTGTTCCCTAGTTAAAATCGGTACATCTAAAGTGCTAAAACCTCTACCTGCTAAAGTAACACTATTCAACATAGCAATAAAAGTTTGAACTAATCCTGGCAAATTATGTTTTGTATTCCCATAGTCAGAAAAAGCCACATCTTCGAGAAACTTTTCCCACAATTTATTAAAATTAGGCAAATTTTCTGCACCAGGAATAAACACAAAAACATGACGATCGCTTTCATCCAAAACTATTATCTGATGTAACTTTTGTAAATATTCTAAAAAACGTTCAATAGCACTTTCCGTAGCCATTCGTGCTTGTAATTCTCCAGGCAGTGGCGACTTATATAAAATCTTAGTTGTGCCGATAATTTTATCTGCATAAAATATTTTATCACCACTACTTTTAACTGCCAATGATAGAGGTTTTTCTAGTTTTGCTAGATTAAATTCTCTGGTAAATTTAGGACTGTCAAAAGTTTGAGCGATCGCTACCGAATCAGGATATTTTTTTTTGATTGTAGCTATTAGTTGTAACCTGATTTCTTCCTCAGAGATAATATTAGCAGCTAAAGCACTTACAAGAATACTAATATGATGGTCTTTCATCTCCTGCAAAGTATTTTCTTTGGGAATTTCTGGGGGCGGTGGTTGCCAATTATCAAATAAAGAAAGTTGTTTTCCCGTCATTCATTTATCTCCTATTTTTAAACAAGATATTTTTCATGTAAAATTCCTGGCAGACATTCCATATTGTCTCCTGTAAAATTTTTTATTTAATTAATTGATATTTCTATTGTAAAAGTGCTAGGAAACACCCTCTTCCACAAAACTATTCCTTGTCATTTCTGCACCGTAAGTAAGACAAGCAAGAATATCCTCCCGCTCAACACCAGGATATTCTTCAAGCAACTCCTCAATAGTTGCTCCACCTCCTAACAAGTCAAGAATTAGAGATACCCAAATCCGATGTCCTTTAATACAAGGTTTGCCATGACAAATATTGGGGTCTATAGATATTCGGGATAATAAATTCTCTCTGGTCATTACATTTGACTTCTGTTATTTCATCTAAATTTATAGAGAAAATCTCAGAAGCGGGAGTAGAAAAAATTACTCCCCACTTCCTCAAATAACCATAATTAATCCTGGCATTTACCTGCGCTGAGATTCTAAATCAAAGTCATCAGCATAAGATTCGACTAGATTTCTAGTCGGTACTCATATTTATGACCCTCAGCACGACGTTTATCAAATTTGTAGCCTCGCTTTTTAAGTACATAAAAAGTTGCGGAAAACCGATGGCTAATTTTTTCCACCAGCTCCTCACTAGAATGCCAAAGACCATCAGACATGAGTTTGAGCAAACGCTCTGGAAGACTGTCCATTATCTAAATCTCCTCAATAGGTTACCAGACAATCCGTGCTAACCTATGAGATGCGACCCACATAGGCGAACTAGGCTTTTGTCTGGTTCGTCTTCTAGATTAGCATATTTTTTTATTGTCTTGTTCATATTAAGTATATGAAAGTTCAGATTGCTAGTTTTCCTACTGCTCCAAAAACTGCTAAAATACCTTATCAACTCTTGAATTTGCCTGTTAATTCGATCTATTTCTCGCTGATAACAATCCTTGACTTCTGTAAGTACGGCAATCTTTTGTCTTTTTAAGTTCATAATGGATTATTTCCATAGGTTGACTGCCAGACAATCCGTGCTAACCTATGAGATGCGACCCACATAGGCGAACTAGGCTTTTGTCTGGTTCGTCTTCTAGATTAGCATATTTTTTTTGTCTTGTTAATATCAAGTATGTAATTCAGATTGCTAGTTTTCCTACTGCTCCAAAAACTGCTAAAATACCTTGTATACTCCTATTTGCAGATTAATCCCTACATAGGGATTGAAAATTGTTACATATTAAGTAGGAGCCTTATTCTTCTAAACAATACCTATTAGGGCTTGTAGGCTAGAGTTCAACTCTGGCCTTTTTAATTTGCCCTCTCAAAACACAACTCCACAATCAGGCCATGAAATCCATATCTAAGGAACATGGTCTTTTTTTTGCCAAAAATATTAAATTGTAACTCTACAATCGGCCATAACTATCTATATCCCTGCTTTGCATTTACAATATATTTATATTGGCATATAAAAATCAAAATAGCAATATATATAATTACATTGTTTAAATGAAAAGAAAAAAAGAATCTATTACACTGTCAATCCCGCCAGGGACTAAAGCCCAATTAGAAGCGATCGCTAGTCGTCTAGGTATTTTTTGGGGAAAAAGTCCCAGTCCTTCTGGACTAATAACTGCGATCGCAAAACAAGAACTAGAAGTCGGGCCACCTTTTACCCTCAACTCCACTCAAGTCTCAGCCCTTTTACAAGCAGTCAAATTACTCAAAGACTCAGGATATATGGGAGAAGCGCAAGATATTTTAGCTTTATTATTAGAGCGGGGAAATTTGGAACCACCCCTACGTCAATCTTTGCTACAAGAACTAGGTCAACAACAAACTGAAGCATGGCGTGTATTAGTCGAGCAATACAAAAATGACCGACAACCGTTTATTATTCTCTATCGCAATGCACAAGATGAAGAACTTGAATTTACCGTCCGCTATGCCGAAATTTCATTTGAAGAGAAGCGTTTTTATTTAGAAATCTGGTGTGAGGAGACCGAAGATATTAAAAATACGGACTTTCCCGAAACGATCCATAATCGCTGTTTACGACTAGACCGAATCAAAGCTATTGCCAAAACTCACGGACAATGGCGAGATAAAGGTCTAGATTATCTAGAAGTATACTTACAATTTGATAAAGGTATGGTCAAAGCTTACGAACCGAGGGACAAAGATATAGAAGATGAAATAGTAGGAAATGTCCGCCAAGTGGTACGGCAGGTATCCAACCCATTTTGGCTAATTCGAGAAGTATTACGGTATGGAGGAGACTGTGTAGTCATATCTCCAGATAATATCCGTGAGAAAGTTAAACAAAAGTTGCGATCGCTCTGCCAGGAATATGACCTCCCACTCCAAAACGATGAAACAGACCATTGAAGAAGTAGTCAGTAGTCAGTAGTTAGTAGTCAGTAGAACCGAGAATGCAGTCGATGGTGTAAGGTGCGTTGCAACGCACCCTACTGGTAGAGTCCTTGCTTAAGTCCTGCTATAACAACAAAACTACTCGTAGAGTCCTAAAGTCCCTACTAATAAAATAGAATACTAAAAACAAAACCACCCCCAATCAATGGAGGTGGCTCAAACACAATACACACTATTAACACAAACAAATTGGAGGGGGGACAATTCTCAAATTATCCCCAATCTCAAAAAACTTAGTAATCGAAATCGCCACCGCCCATACCAGCGCCAGCAGCAGCACCTTCCTTGGGTTCAGGCTTATCAACAACAATACACTCAGTTGTTAACACCATGCCCGCAATAGAAGCAGCGTTTTGTAGAGCAGAACGAGTTACTTTCGCAGGGTCAACAATACCAGCTTCAAACATATCAACAAACTCATTAGTTGCTGCATTAAACCCAGTATTCATATCCTTCTCTTTCACGCGCTCGGCAATCACAGCACCATTCTGACCAGCATTTTCAGCAATGCGCTTCAGTGGAGCTAGCAAAGCACGGCTAACAATCAAAGCACCAGTCAACTCTTCAGCTTTGAGGTTCTCATTTGCCCAAGTTTCCAGAATGGGAGCTAAGTGAGCTAGAGTTGTACCGCCACCAGGAACAATACCTTCTTCCACAGCAGCCTTAGTTGCGTTGATAGCGTCTTCCAAGCGCAACTTGCGGTCTTTCATTTCAGTTTCAGTTGCAGCACCAACTTTGACTACTGCTACCCCACCAGCCAACTTAGCTAAACGCTCTTGTAACTTCTCTTTGTCGTAGGAAGATTCAGTTTCTTCCATCTGACGGCGAATTTGTTCGCAACGAGCTTTAACTTCTTTTTCGTTACCTTCAGCAACGATGGTAGTGTTGTCCTTGGTAATAGTGATGCGACGAGCTTTACCAAGCATATCTAGCTTAGTGCTTTCTAGTTTCAAACCAGCATCTTCAGTAATAACTTGACCGCCAGTTAATACAGCGATATCTTCTAGCATCGCTTTACGGCGATCGCCAAAACCAGGAGCTTTCACTGCAGCAACATTTAGTACACCCCGCAGACGGTTAACTACCAGAGTAGCTAAAGCTTCTTTTTCAATATCTTCAGCTAAAATTAATAAAGGTTTGCCAGAACGAGCTACTTGTTCTAATACTGGTACTAAATCTTGTACTAAAGCAATTTTCTTATCAGTAATTAGAATCATTGGCTCTTCGAGTACAGCTTCCATCCGCTCCATGTCTGTTGCGAAGTAGGGAGAGATGTAGCCTTTGTCGAAGCGCATACCTTCAGTGATTTCTAGTTCGGTCTGCATTGACTTCCCTTCTTCTAGGGAAATTACGCCTTCCTTGCCCACTTTATCCATTGCTTGGGCAATCATACTACCAACTTCTTCGTCGTTACCAGCAGAGATGGAACCGACTTGAGCGATCGCCTTAGAATCTTCAATTTGACGAGCGTTTTCAGCAATTTTTCCTACCAAGTAGTTAGCCGCTTTGTCAACACCGCGCTTGATGGCAATGGGGTTAGCACCTGCAGCTACGTTCCGTAGACCTTCTTTTACCATTGCGTGGGCTAAAACGGTGGCTGTGGTAGTACCGTCACCTGCTGCATCATTAGTTTTGGAAGCTGCTTGACGAATTAGGGCAACTCCTGTATTTTCAACGTGGTCTTCTAGTTCGATTTCTTTAGCGATGGTCACACCATCATTAACGATTTGAGGAGCGCCAAATTTTTTCTCTAGAACTACGTTGCGACCTTTGGGGCCGAGTGTCACTGCTACAGACTCAGCTAGAATATCCATACCTCTTTCGAGGGCGCGACGAGCATTTTCGTTGTAGATTATACGTTTAGCCATAGTTGTAATTCTTATTGATTAGTAATTGTGGATTTGACATCTCTAGGGGTTGAAACACCCTGAATTCTGTGTAAAAAAACACCACAAAAGGGATAAATCCACTTTTGCTTCCAGCCTGTCAACAGACTTCTAGACTCCTCGGGATAGACAAAAATCTATCTGTGAGCTTGCTTTGAGAGTGGTTTCACTCAAGGTATTGGAGCAATCTTCTCGCTGCTCTATTTGTTATTTTGTTGATAATTGTTGTTTTAGCACTTTGGCAAACATCAAATGGGTCGAGGAAGTTTGCTAGTGCTATGGAACAACTTAATAATTCTTAGTTAACAATTGCGAGGATGTCTTTTTCTGCAAGTAGCACATACTCATCGCCACCGAGTTTGATATCTGTTCCGGCATATTTGGAGTAGAGAACTTTATCCCCTATTTTAACTTCCATTTCAGCACGGGAGCCATCGTCATTGCGCTTACCAGGGCCAGCAGCGACTACTTCTCCTATTTGGGGCTTTTCTTTTGCACTGTCAGGTAGAAGAATACCACCTGCAGTTTTTTCTTCAGATTCACTGACTTTGACGAATACACGTTCGCCTAAAGGTTTAACAGTAGAAACACTCAGAGTTACGGCCGCCATAATTTTACCTCCAGATATGGTTTTATTATTGTTGAGAGCCTGATTTTTGAAGCTGAGAAATTAGCTTCGTTTTGTTTTTTAGCACTCTCACCACCTGAGTGCTAATTTAGCTCAATAGGAGTTGCGATCGCAACTGATGAAACTGTACGGGTTCCCGAACTGAGGTATTAGGGCCAACGTATATAGCAGTTACAGCAGTTTCCAACTTGATGAAGTACATATACTTATGGTTTTAGGGAGTGGGGAGTGTGGGAAAATGGAGGGGAGTGGGGAGTGTGGGAAAGTGTGGTCTGTCTGCCAGGTATGGTCCGTCTGGGAGTAGCGGTGCGACCCCGCGTCGGCGCGACAGAGGTCGGAACGAAGCGTCACCTGTGGGCTAAGAGCGCAAGCCGACCTAGCACCTGGTAGCGCACTCCTTTTCCGCAACAGGTGAAACAGATTCACCCCGTTCGCACATGCCACATTAACCACCGAATCTGCTGTAATTAACAAATTAGTACAAGGAGGTAGTAGAGAAGAAAGCTTGTAGAATCAGCTTTTTAAGTAGACACACAAAATAACCAGTGCATTTTAATATTAATAAAAAATAGTGGCAGCCTAGATATAGTAAGAGATTTAACGTTCAGAAAATAGATTGGAAATATACAATTAATTTTGCTTAGGTACTTAACATTTTTTAACTGGTTAGTTATTTCCGCCATCCTGCATTAGTAATTTATAAATATTGATTTAATGGCCATATAATAGTAAATTTAGGAGTGAGGTATAAACACTATATTTGGATTTGGCACTTAAAGATAGATTTTTCAGCTTAAATTGAGACTGGTAATATTGATTTTTGATTTGTCTTTATTGATTTTAATAAAGGCAGATTAGTCCGAGAAAAGAGACTTATTATATTTATAGAAACTTTATGAAAGGTAATCCAGCTAATAAAAATAAAATAATAGATGTAGATGCTCCTGTTCAAAGTACAGGAAAAGTTTCTAAGAGCAACTCTCAAATTGCTAAATGCCAGGGAATTTCCCAACAGGCTGATATTGACCCAGATATTTGTCAAGAGTCTCTAGGCAGTTGTGTCCAATACTTGGGATTGAGTCAAATTCAGCGACATATTTTTATTTGTGCCGACCAGACTAAACCGAAGTGTTGCTCAACAGAGGTTGGAATAGAAGCCTGGAATTATCTCAAAAGGCGTCTGAAAGAATTAAAACTCGACCAGGCTGATGCTGCTAATTTGCCAGGTTGTATATTTCGCACTAAAGCTAACTGTTTACAGGTTTGTAGTCAAGGTCCAATTTTAGTTGTCTATCCCGAAGGAATATGGTATCATTCCGCAACTCCTCCTGTAATTGAAAGAATTATTCAAGAGCATTTAATTGGTTCTCAAGTGGTCGAGGAATACGTTTTTCTGACTCATCCTTTGCCAGAATCAACTATTGTTTCAGCACATCAGTTAAGTTGATTAATCGGCCCATATTAGAAAAGAATGGACAGTTAATTGTTATCGCCGGACTCAATGTTAACAATTAACAACTAACAGCTATTAATTCACAAATTAATGGTAATGCTGCCGAAATAATTAGCAACTTAAACTAGGTATAATTGGGCGAAGATTCTGATATTATTACTTATCTAAATTATCGAATGTAAAAGAATGTCGGCGAGAGTCCTCATCTAAAATCAAACGTTTTTTAGATGGGGATGAATGCCCGTCATTTCTGAGCGTGTGATACAATTAATAGTATTGCTAGCAATCATGGCTTTCGATACACGAAGATTGCTGGTTCCTCTGAAGTCTGCTATGGGATTCGCTCTCGATCGACCTCAGAGATAGCCCTCTGTACCTCTGGTTGCAAAGAAAAGACTCCAAGTATAAGGTAGCCACAAACTCAAAATTTAGGTCTAGCTCAGGAAAACTAATGCCTGCAGACGCTGTGTAAGACCAATATTAGCTTTGGCTGAGGTCGGCAACGGCTCAAGAAGCGGGAAGCCTCGAAGACGAATAAGACCGTCCTAAACAGTTAGGTTAAGGGAAGCCTCAACTATAACGAAGTTTAGTTGAGGTACTTCACGATTGAATCTAAAATCTATAATTAATCATAGACAGGGGAACTATCCCCTTTGAGCATTAGATGCATTCCAAGCCTTCTTTAGGTAAGGAATTATATTAATTTTAAGGAAAGTGGCAAACCCCGCCCCACTTTTCCAATGTTTTATGAAAGACCTGGTGTTACCAGTCTGCGAAATAATGTTTGCGGGAATTTAAAGAAACTAGTTTTTCATGATCAAGGAAATTAATGCTACAGACCAAAAACGGTTAATGCTGGTTGATGATGACCCTAATTTAATCCTTTTAGTTAAGGATTACTTGGAGTTTCGTGGGTATAAAGTGATGACCGCAGAAAATGGCCGACAAGCACTGGAACTATTGGAACAAGAAATTCCAGACTTGATTATATGTGATGTGATGATGCCAGAAATGGATGGCTACACTTTAGTCCAACATATTAGAGAAAATCAAGCTACAGAATGGGTTCCAGTTCTATTTTTATCTGCTAAGGGTCAAAGTCAAGACCGTGTCAAGGGTCTGAATACAGGAGCTGATGTCTATATTGTGAAGCCATTTGAACCTGAGGAACTGGTGGCTCAAGTAGAATCTTCTTTGAAGCAAGCATCTCGACTGATTAAACACCAAAACTCGGACATCACCAGTGGGCCAAAAATCAAGGTGCGTCGAAATGTAGAATTAACTCCTACAGAGTTAAAGGTAGTCCAACTGGTGGCCCAGGGCATGGCAAATCGTGACATTGCCAAAATTATGGAAGTGAGTCAAAGGACAATTGAGAGCCATGTGAGCAATATGCTTGGTAAAACAGGTCTTCACAATCGAACTGAGTTGGCTCGTTGGGCCATTGAAAGTAAGAAGGCTTAAGTGGCTCTGGTTATAAATCGATCGGGGTGTAAATCTTTTCTATTACTTACTTTTGTCTACCTGACTGTGGGCTGTAATTTACTACTGCCCCAATTTTTTGGTATTCCTGATTTTGTCTACATAGTTTACTGAAGTCGGTTTTATTGTGCAAATTTTCGATTTTGGATAAAATCAATTTGATGATTGGTTGAAAATTGTGTCTATGTATCTAGATATATTAAGGGATCGACGAATTAAAGGGCATCAAAAAAAAAATTTCCTAGGAAAAACTGTCTAAAATCTAGAAGATTAAACTGATAGAGTCATCTAAATTCCGGGTCAAGAAAAATATTATCGGTTTATAATATTAAGGTAACTATTGCCAGTTTAGGCATGAAATATACTAGGAATAATCTAAGTTTTGATAGGGTAAAAAAACTTGCATTTATGATTAAAATATTGCTAAAATAATTAATTTAGATTGAATTATCTAAAATAAATATTAGACTTAAGTTTGTATGAATAATTCCATGAACCGTCTTTCTATATTTGTGGACGGGAACAATATGTTCTACGCTCAACAAAAAAATGGTTGGTTTTTCGATCCCAGAAGGGTATTAGAATATTTCAAAAGACCGGAAATAAAACTAATAAATGCTTTTTGGTATACAGGTTTAAAAGATCCGCAGGATCAAAGAGGATTTCGAGATGCTTTAATTAGTTTGGGTTATACAGTACGCACTAAAATTTTGAAAGAATATTATGATGATGTTTCTGGTCGCTATTCTCAAAAAGCTAATTTAGATATTGAAATTGTAGTAGATATGTTTAATACAGTAGACCAATATGACGAAGTAGTTCTATTTAGTGGTGATGGTGATTTTGAAAGAGCTATAGAATTACTTCGTTCTAAAAATACTCATATTACAGTAGTTTCAACAGAAGGAATGATTGCTCGTGAATTGCGAAATGCTACAGACCAATATGTAGACTTGAATGATATTCGCGACCAAATTGAAAAAGCAGAATATTAATGATTAAGTTAAAAGTAAAGAGGTTCATATATAAAATTAGAGGGTATCTAGAAACAACATATTCAGCCTTTGTGTAGGGTGGGTTGGGCGAGAATAATAATAATTATCAACTTATTACACATACACAATTATCAAGTTAAAAGTAAAGAGGTTCGTATATAAAAATTAGAGGGTATCTATAAATAAAAGATTCAGCCTTTGTGTAGGGTGGGTTTGGCGAGAATAATTATTAACTCATTACACATACACAATTATTAAGTCAAAAGTCAAGAGGTTTGTCTATAAAAATTAGAGGGTATCTATAAATAAAAGATTCAGCCTTTGTGTAGGGTGGGTTGGGCGAGAATAATAATAATTATTAACTGATTACACATACACAATTATCAAGTTAAAAGTCAAGAGGTTCGTCTATAAAATTTAGAGGGTATCTAGAAACAACATATTCAGCCTTTGTGTAGGGTGGGTGAGGCGGGAATAATTATTAACTGATTACTATCATTACTAATTATATTACTCACCGCCTTAACCAGGGCTATTTCATTCTAAACTGTGCCAGATTATGTATTTACGAAAATAGGTTATTAATAGCTCCCGACAATTTATCTTTCGCTATCTGAAAGTAAGTAAATTTATTGCTAAAATCTAGAATGAAATGACCCTGCCGCCTTAACCCACCAATACCAATATTTTACCGAAATCGCTTTTTTAAGATTTATTCTATAGATATCTTCTAGAAATCTCAAAAAAATTAAGTATGAGGAAAAAATAATGACAACTAACCAAGACCGTATTATTATTTTTGATACTACCCTCCGGGATGGAGAACAATCTCCAGGTGCAGCTCTTAATATAGATGAAAAATTGACCATCGCTAGGCAACTATCTCGTCTGGGAGTAGATGTCATCGAAGCAGGTTTCCCCTACTCTAGCCCTGGAGATTTTGAAGCAGTACAAAAAATTGCTGAGACAGTGGGTCTAGAGGGAGGCCCAACTATCTGCGGTTTGGCAAGAACAACTCGTGCAGATATTGAGGCGGCAGGTAAAGCTCTTAAACCCGCAGCTCAAGCTCGAATTCATACCTTTATCGCAACTTCCGATATTCACTTGACCTATAAACTCAAGAAAACTAGAGCAGAAGTATTGGCGATCGCTCCGGAAATGGTGGCCTACGCTAAAACTTTTGTAGACGACGTAGAATTTTCTCCCGAAGACGCAGGTCGCTCTGACCCGGAATTTCTCTATCAAGTATTGGAGGCGGCAATCGCTGCTGGAGCTACTACAGTTAATATTCCTGACACTGTAGGTTATACGACTCCTGCTGAGTTTGGCGCACTTATCCGAGGTATTAAAGAAAATGTTCCGAATATTGACCAGGCTATTATTTCTGTACACGGTCACAACGACCTTGGTTTAGCAGTTGCTAACTTCCTGGAAGCTGTCAAAAATGGCGCTCGTCAACTCGAATGCACTATCAATGGTATCGGCGAGCGAGCTGGTAATGCTGCTTTGGAAGAGTTAGTTATGGCATTGCACGTTCGCCGACAATATTTTAACCCATTCTTGGGTCGCCCACTGGAGTCAGAAGCACCACTGACTAATATTGATACTCGTCACATTTACAAAACATCTCGTCTGGTTTCTAACTTGACCGGAATGTTTGTGCAGCCAAATAAGGCTATTGTGGGTGCTAATGCTTTTGCCCATGAGTCTGGTATTCACCAAGATGGCGTACTCAAAAATAAGCTGACTTATGAAATAATGGATGCTCAGTCGATCGGGTTGACAGATAATCAAATTGTCTTGGGCAAACTTTCCGGTCGTCATGCTTTCCAAACTCGTCTCAAAGAGCTTGGTTTTGATATTTCTGATGAAGAGATTAATAAGGCATTCCTCAAATTCAAAGACTTGGCAGACAAAAAGAAAGAAATCACAGATTGGGATTTAGAATCTATTGTTAATAGCGAAATACAGCAGCCTCCCGAACTTTTCCGTGTAGAGTTGGTGCAGGTTTCCTGTGGCGATCGCTCTCGCCCCACTGCTACAGTTAGTATCCGCACTCCCACTGGGGAAGAGTTGACGGATGCTGCTATTGGCACGGGGCCTGTGGATGCTGTTTACAGGGCAATTAATCGAGTGGTGAATATACCTAACGATTTAATTGAGTTTTCTGTGCAGTCGGTAACTGCTGGTATTGATGCTATTGGGGAAGTGACTATTCGGTTACGTCATGAAGGGCGGGTTTATTCTGGTCATGCTGCTAATACTGATATTATTGTGGCGTCGGCTCAGGCTTATGTGAATGCTTTAAATCGGCTTTATGGATCTTTGCACAGTGATTTAGAGAAAGTTCATCCGCAAAAGAGCGATCGCCTTTCTGAAGTGGTAGTTGGTAGTTAATAGCTAGTCTTAGTCAAAGGGTGGGTTAAACTCACCCTCTGATTTTTTTTGAGAGTGATAGATCATAAATAAACTTTGGCAAAATCCTTATTTTTAGCCCTCGTTCTTTTACTTGTTTGTCGTGGAAATACTATCTTAGAATTTTTTATAGCCTACGCTATCGGTTATTTATATAATGTTAAATACGGAAAGCCTATTTCCAAGAGTTTGAAGCTAAAAATTTGTAGTTATCTGATGATAATGAAATTAGTTATAGTAATTTTGTTATCGTTGAGCTTAAATCTTAACTTCGGATAATTATTGTTTTTGGCAGTATTTAGCATAATATTCCTTTTATTAATTTCACCCTTAGCTTATGGTGGTTTAGATGCTGGCTCTCATAAATAATTTAAAAAGCGGTCAGCATTCAGTAATCAGATTTTTCAATGTTTGAAAAGGGAAATTCTTGTAGCAGATGTGGCAGTTGAACGACACCCAGTATTAGGCGCTCCAATACAAACTTAAGATATTTATCAACAAGCAATATTCTTATATTTGCTAGAAAAAAAGTTCAGCAAGGGGTTGATTTTCCATAAAATTATGCTATTCTGTATATAGTGGAAAAGGTGTGCTCATATAGATTAAATCTCCATTACCGTAATTATCACTTCAACAGAAAAAAGCTTCTTAGTTATGGCTTAAATAGAAGAGTCTTTTTGCTCTGGTAGAGATGAAACACTCCATCATTTCAACAGTCTTTAACAGCACTATTTACAAGATATAGATTCAGTTGCCATTGTTCTATTTACCCCCTGCGAGATTTTTTATCTGAAATTTCCCAGACCCGTGTAGGGTGCGTTAGCGGGCAGATAAATTATGCTGAAGTTGAATTAATATTGTTACCGCGTAACGCACCTAATTAGAGTTAATATTTTGCCACAATAATTTAGTTTGAAACAGAAAGTTGGAATCCAAGGGGTTGATTTTCCATAAAATTATGCTATTCTGTATATAGTGGAAAAGGTGTGCTCATATAGATTAAATCTCCATTACCGTAATTATCACTTCAACAGAAAAAAGCTTCCTAGTTATGGCTTAAATATAAATTAACACCCACTCACCTGTAACTTAATAGCTCAAAATTTCCGAAAACCCCTGAGACAAGATTAGATAAAATCTGAGGAATTTCTATTTCAACCCAGGGTAATTTGATGCCATAGCAACTGCTACATAACTTCCCAAATTTGCCGACCCGAATTGAGTAGGTTTATCCTAGAAACAGGAAAGTCTATTGGCAGCATCCATGAATAAAAACTCAGACCGCGGAGCCTTATTCGTTAACCCGGCAAATCTAATAATTATCCTACTCATATCTCTACTAGGATTAGTCAGTGGCTTATTCATCACCACTCTGCAAAAACAACAGCAGCAACAACAAGCCAAACTATTAGTAAAAAAAACCGACCGCTTTTCCTGCACTCAGCATCCAGACCCCCACTATGGAATAGTTTGGGCAGTAATGTACGACAACGATATAAATAATTCACCTTGGTTGAAAATGGTTATAGAAATGGGTGGCGGTTGGGATGAAGAAAGCCGATGTTTCGAGATAGCTAAACGATTAGAAGGTTTTCGCAAGGATGGTTTGATAGGTCTTGACTACCGCAGTGACAGTAATACGCCAAACCAAGAAATTATTTGTGCCAAAACTCGACAGCGTAGCGACTGCCCATTAGTTTTAACTTTGAATGTGGGTGTTGCAGGAAACCAGGCGAGAGATAAAATTTTTGATGCGTTGGTCAATGGTAATTTTACTTATCAAGATAGTAATGGTAGGTTAGTTACTTCGTCAAAGCAAAGTTGGCCGATTAATTTAGAAGCTTTTTTGGCAGATGAGGATAAGTTGGCAGGAAAGTAGTAGTATGGTTGGCAAAAGTTAGCTTATCTACCAATATTTATAGTTAACTTTGCCATCTTTTCCCACCGTACATGAATTAAAAAAAACAAAGTACATAATATATAGATATAAATAATCACACACACAAATATTTAGGGTTTGCTGAAAAAGTCTTTTGGCAAGGGGAGGAGTCAGGAGTCAGGAGTCAGGAGTCAGGAGAAATGGGAATTTAGAGGAGGTAGTCGGAAGAATTGTCCCTTGATTTTTCTGTAATTATTCTGTTTTTTCTGCTAACTTTTTGAATGTTTTCGACTGAAAACCTGGTACTTTTTTTGTCAATACTTTGAGATTTAATCAGCAAGCCCTATTTATACCGAGTCAGAAAAAAGACTAATTGCCAAAATTCGGAGTTTGCCTCCAGATAAAGTTTCAGAAATAATCGATTTTGTGGATTTTTTGTCTCAGCGACAGCGACAGCAAAGTTTGGTTTACTCTACTACTAAACTGTCTGAAACAGCTTTTGATAAAATTTGGGATAATCCTGAAGATAGTGATTATGACTAATTTAACTCTAGAAATATTTTTATCTGGAAAAATACCCAAAAAAGTTAGAGAATTAAAACAAATCTTGCAAAAAGCAGGATTTTTACTCTTAACTAAACGTGGGAAAGGTAGTCATTCCTAATGGTTTCACCCACTTCTGGCAAAACCTGTAATTCTTTCTGGTAAGGATGGAAGTGATGCAAAGCTTTATCAGGAGAAAAATGTCATGGCAGTATTAGAAGAACTTGCTAGGTTAGAAGAAGGAGAGGTTTAATGAAATATAGTATTTTAATTCAATGGTCTGAAGAGGATAAAACCTATATTGCTAGTTTACCTGAATGGGGAAAGTACGCTCAAACTCATGGTGAATCTTATGAAGAAGCACTGGAAAATGCAAAGGAAGTTTTGGCAGATTTAGTTTATGCTTATGAGAAAATGGGAAAACCTCTGCCAGAGTTACAGAATTTACAAACAATCTAGTTTTTATGGATAGTAATGCCATATTGAAGTCAGAAGTCAGAAGTTAAATTCTCAGCGCGGACTAATTTGGATAAATGAGACCTGATATGACTTCGTTAAAATTCATTCTGGTTTTTGTTGATTAATATAAGCACGCAAAACTTGATTGATAATAGTTTTATAGTTTGGACTTTGATGTTTAAACCAGTTGATAATATCTGGATCTAATTTAATCAAAACTGTTTCTTGAGATATCGGTTCAACTCTTCTAGCTTTTTGCCAAAACTGTTCGTCAAGTTCAGGAATATCTGAGGTGTCAATCTCAGAGTCATTTATATTTTGTAATTCTTTAAGTCGTTCGGGTGAGATAGTCATAATAAATTTTCTGTTCTTTGAGGGTTGCTTTTCTAGCTGAGATGATACGAATATTACCGTTACGTTCTGTATGAACAACAGTAATAATTATAATGCCTTGGATAGCTCCGATACTAATTTCGCGAATTTCTCCATAATCATATCTTTCATCAATAGCAGTAAAAACTATGCCATAAAAAATTTCGGTTGCTTCTTCAAAGCTAATGCCATGTTTTCTGATGTTCTGTTGGTTTTTGTTTTCGTCCCACTCAAACATTAAATTGGTTGAATTTTAGGGTATATAACACTAAGACTTTTCAATATTTATAATATTCTAGAATTATCTCTTTTGAGATTAAACTATATCCCCTTTTTGATTTTAGGGAAACTCAAGAAATTGAGCCGTCACGCACCTTATTGAAGTTAGAAGTCAAAAGTCAGAAGTTAGAAGTTAAATTCGCAGCACGGACTAAGTTGGATAGCAGAAAATCGTAGGGTGTGTGACGTTATCCTCATTTTTGATTTTAGAGAAACTCAAGAAATTTGGTCGTCACGCACCTTTTTTTAAATGGTAGATCATTTAATTTGATGGTGCGTTTCGCTTTCTTTCGCACAAGCTTTTCATGTCGCGAGGGCAAAACGCACCCTACTAGACTGAAAATATCTCTCCTAGTAGAAAAAGTCTCCAAAAATTTATGCCCAGACAACCACGCCAACTTTTGCCCGAATATTCTTATCACGTTACCTGTCGTTGTAATAACCGAGAGTTTCGTTTGACTCGTCTCGAATGTCGGCAGGTATTTTTGTATGCTTTGAAAAAGGCTTTGGATAAGTTTGGTTTTAAACTCTATGCTCTTTGCATTATGAGTAATCACGTTCATTATTTACTAGAGCCTTCACTACCTGAAGATTTACCGAAAATTATGCACTGGCTAAACTGGTATACGGCTATGTATCCCCCCACCGACCGTTTCCCCCCTTACTAAGGGGGGTTAGGGGGGATAGCACTGGGCATTTTTGGGAGAAAAGGTATCACAGCACGGGGTTTGAGAAGACTGACAAAAAACGAGCGTTGAATACTCTCCGATATATTCACGCTAACCTAAAAGCAGCTAATATGCAGTCTGGATTTTTCTATGACTTTTCTAACTACGGCACTTATGACCGTCTGACTGATGATGGTTTGACTGAGTGGCATCCTGCTTTTTTATCTCTGGGAAAAACTCTGGATGACTGTGCTAAAAACTATAGGGGGTTTTGTAAAAACTATAAGCCTCGAGCAAAACCGGAAAAGGGCAGTCGATGGGGCAGTAATTTTTTGCCGAAGGTGGTGAACAGGAAGAAAAAGAATAAAGTTTCTCCTGGGCAAATGCGACTTCCTTCGGCGGAGTGGTAAGCTCCTTCAAATGAGCTGGTAGAGGTGGCAAGAAAATTTGTCTTGGCAAATTGTTATGACCCGGATGTGGCAATGCAGTTTTTTGATGATGTTTCTGAGATAAATTGGTTATTTAAAACTGATAACTGATAACTGAATAAGGCGACTGAAACGCTTATATGTTACACTCTACAAGTCTCTGCATAAAATAAAACCACTCGTATCTATTATTATACCAAGGCCACATCCCTAATACCTCTTCATAATACTCATATGGCCAGTAGCTTCCTTGATCTCCAACTACTTTATCTGTAAACGCTCTCCATACTTCTTCGTTGTAATCGTTCGTACCACCCAAACTCTGATAAATTTGCTTCTGCACAGAAAAACCAAACTTACCATTACTATATTTTACCCAAAGTTTGTCAATAGTGCCAAACTCCTGACAAGAAAAATTATCCACATCCTCAACTCCAAACCATCCTTCCGACTCCCTACCCGCGACTTTTAACATTACTCTATCTGTTTCTAAGTCTGCTTCCTTCCAGTTTCCCGCCGCTAATAAATCACGCAGTTTTGTATAGTCAACCCCCTGAGCTGAAACTAAAGGAATATTATTTTCTGCCTGCCTTTGTTTTTCAGCCTCCTGAATTTGCTTTTGTCGTTCAGCCTCCAGCTCTCGCAGTCGTCGTTCAGCCTCTTCGCGCTTCCGTCTTTCCTCTTCCAGTTGCCTTTGTCGCTCAACCTCTTCGAGTCTTTCTCCACCCAGAGCGATCGCCCCTCCCCGATATTCTTCAAACAAATTAATAGGCACACCCCAAGAAAAAGTCAAACGTTGAACGCCATTAACCCTATCGACAGCTTGCTGAAAAGTCTGCCGTTGCTCTTCAGACAAACTTGCTTGTAAAGAAGCAAAACTTTCCACAATTTCCACATCACTCCTTCCATGGACTGCCACAACCTCACCCCGAACATCCACAACAGGCGCTCCACTCATTCCACCCACAGTCAAAGCATTATAGGAAACCCCATAACCCTGCGCCAACCTATCCAAACCAGAAACAGTGCCGGAAACAAACTGCGAGATTAACTTCCCACTCCTGGTAGGAAAACCAGAAATATAAATAGAACTACCTCTATTCAGACTTTCAGAATTACCTATTTTCAGCGCCGGATAATTACAATATTCTCCCTCTGGCTCAAAAGTAACTAAAGCTAAATCTATATCGCTGGGAAATATTTCTACTTTGGCAACATCCCAGATTTTTTCATCTTTGGTCTGTAATAAATTTTCCCCTTCTCTTTTCACAACATGAGCTGCCGTTAGTACGGTACAGACTCCAGTTTCTCCAGGCACAAAAAAACCCGTTCCATGTCCGGGTTGGTTTCTATAGAATAGTTTGACAATACTAGGCTCTAGTCGTGAGGCAATGTTTTCTGAGGATAATTGCCCGGAGCAGTTTGTCAGGGTTAATGCTAGGAAAGTTAGACCAAGGATTCGAGGTAGAGGTTTCATCTGTTTCGGCAGCTCAGAAGTTGAAAAGTCTGATTTTTCTTCCTTATTATCTACCATTCATTAAGTAAGTGACTATTCCTTTCGGGAAGCCAGATTGAAATAAATATTGCCCTAAAAAAAGAGCCACTATTTTCCCATAATACTTATCTACTTTTAATTTAGAGCAAGTTTTTGTGGATGTCAAGATGCGATCGCCAAAAAAGTCTAAATTTTTCTTCTTTTACCTAAAACCTCAAAATCTACTCTCTTTTTCTGTAGGCTGAGTTTTCATCTTACATATCGCTCTAAAAAAAGAGCCACTATTTTCCCATAATACTTAATTTAGTTTTAATTTAGAGCAAATTTTTCTGGATGTCAAGATGCGATCGCCAAAAAAGTCTAAATTTTTCTTCCAATTTAAAAATAGGCTATCCGTTTCTGTTAGTCCAAAGTAGATTTGTTATAGCTAGAAAAAAAAGAGCCACTATTTTCCCAT
>JBARXI010000124.1:0-42669 GCA_049647275.1 Microcoleaceae cyanobacterium | reverse complement strand
ATGGGGAGATGGGGAGATATTTGGTAATGGTTGAAGATGGAACATTTTTTACGTGCCGAATTAAACGGATTTGATATGATTCATAATTACAACGCCCTAGTAGAGGCCAAACCCTCTCGTCTGGCTGTAATTCTGGAGAATAGGCTGGTAGGAACTGGCTCAAATAAACCAATGGGGATTTCTAAGTTTTGTGTGATATAGAATCCAGCGCGATCGAGTACCAGTAATGCTGGATTCTCTTCATCAAACTCAAAAAAAGTTTGACAAAAAACAAAAATGAGCGTGGAGGTCGAGCCTACACAGGTGAAGCAGCAATCACAACTCCTAAAAAAAAGCAAAAAAAAGCGAGTGCGTAATTCTGAAGAAACCTCAGAATTACGCACTCAAGAACGAGAATTAACTGACTGGGAAAAGTCTTATGATAATCACATTAGATTTTTCCAAAAATACCGATTTGGGAAAGGTCTAAAAAAAGCCGTGCCTATTTGTAGCAAACATTTATCAAATTGGTATTATATCAAATCCGTTTAATTGCACATACAATCTAACTATAATCAGTCAATCTACAGTTGGCTTAAATAGTGTAGACAGCAGATAGTAAAACTATTAGACATCTGGTGAAAAACAAATAAACCTTTTAATTAGAGCGGCTAAGGAAAGAAAAAATCACCCGAAAAAATCATTTTTCGTGCTTTTTTTGTAAAAATATCTTACCTGTTGCCTGTTGCCTGTTGCCTACTCCTGAAAAAAATCTATATCTTTTTCACCAGAGGTCTATTGACAATGGTAGAATAATTGGCTTAATTCTCCTACTGACTACTGACTACTGACTACTGACTACTGACTACTGACTACTGACTACTAGATTGATAGTGAGGCTATTCAACCGGATTTGATATTACCCACATACTTTGTATTTCTCAGGACTTATGCAAATGGATTATAGTCTTTGCGTAAGTCCTGTTAGTATTAAAGTCAAATGTGATGATTAACCACTTATGGATTTGTATTTTTCTAGAATTTATCTACCAAATAGGCGTTGCTGAATCAAGGGATGAATTTTTTGGAAACAGGTAAATCCCATGTTTGTAATTCACTGTACTTCCTCTTTATTAAGAGCTGAAAATTCATCCGGCAAATATGCAAAACCTTAAATTAGGTCTGGCCCGGCTTCGTCAAAATTATCAAAATCATCATCATCATCATCATCATCATCATCATCATCCACCAAATCATCATCTAGATTTGGGAACTCAGGCCCGAAACTATCAGGCGTAAAATCAGAATCATCTAAATCTAAGTCAGGAGTATTTTTTATCTGAGAAAACGGAGGCACATTCTCATCCATGAACTGACTTTCAGGACCGGATAAATTCTGAGAATTCTCAAAATCATTATTGACAGGTGATAAATTCAGACCACTTTCTAACTCATAAGAACGTGCTGTTTGATCGTCCAAAACTACACTCTGCAAATCATCTTCCTCAATAATATCTACCTCTTCCTCCCAACTTTGTTCCAAAAGATTAATCTCTGCATTCAAGGCATCTTCATAAGCATTAAAACCAGTACCCGCAGGGATTAAACGTCCAATAATCACATTTTCCTTCAATCCCCTTAACCAATCAGACTTACCTTCAATCGCCGCTTCAGTCAATACCCTGGTAGTTTCTTGGAAACTAGCAGCAGAAATAAAGCTATCTGTATTCAGTGATGCCTTTGTAATCCCCAATAACATCGGTGTATACTGAGCTGTTGCCCCACCAGTAATAGACATAGCTTCATTAACCCGCTCCACTTGTCGCAGTTCGATTAATTCTCCAGGCAACATACTACTATCACCACCATCATCAATTCGCACCTTAGCAGTCATCTGGCGGACAATTACTTCAATATGCTTATCAGAAATATCAATACCCTGAGATTGATAAACTGCCTGTACTTCGTTAACCAAGAACATCTGACAGGCTTCAAAACTCTTCAGACAAGCCTCATAAATATTGAAATGATCGCGGTAATAATTGAAGAAAATCTCTAGAATTTCATGGGGATTTCGAGGCCCATCCGTTATGGACTCACCTACATCCACATTTTGACCATCAGAGACAATCACATTTTGTCCCGGCCCCACAGGATAGTCTGTAATTGTGCCATCAGTAGAAATAACACTAACTTCTACATTATCTTCCTGTACCTTAAGCTGAGCAACACCAGGATATTTCCCTAAAACGCAAGATTCTTTGGGTTTGCGCGCCTCCAACAACTCTTCAATTCGAGGCAAACCTTGAATAATATCTCCAGTCTTAGTACGCTCAAATACCAGCAGTACCAGGTTATCTCCCCTTTGTACCAAATCCCCATCAGCAGTCAGCAATATAGCTCCTGCAGATACACGATAAGGACGAGCCTGACGCAAAGTTACCTGATAACTTTCAAGACCCTGTTGACCGAGTATTTTTTCGATTTTGGAGACAAAGCCAGACTCTTCGATAATTACTCCAGGAGCAATTTCTGTACCAGCTATTAACAAATCTCCTTCAGCCACTAATACCTGAGTATCAACTGAAATTTTGAGCAAATCAGCCTCTCGTACCACCAAAATTCGACGAATTGCTTCTGCTCCTTCTCGAATACCCCTTACTTCACCAGATTCTTTAGATAAAATCTCTGTGCGAGATACAACTGCTCCGGCCGAAATCACATCCCCATCTTTAACTAACAGTTCAGTATTCGTACTACCATGAGTTGTATCCGCAGCGACATCTCGGCGAATTACTAGGGATTCAAGAATCACCAGTTGCAAGCGCATCACACCTTCTTCTGTTGGATCGGGTAATAACTCAATATCGGCTGCTAACTGGGGTGCCTCTTCGCCAATCTCTAATACCAACTGGGTTCGCAATAATTCTAGACCTTCTACAGATTTTACTCGCTCTCCATCCTTATAGGGAATGCGTTGTACTGCTCGTAATTCAATGGAGGAATTAATTGATTTCTGAGAAGGAACACCAGGTTGGTCAGGTACTTTAAATTCAGTAACAGGTCGCAATAATAATCCCGGACCTTCTGGTGTTTCTACATATTCAATGTATTTGAGTTCGGTTACACTCACCCCGGGTAAAAATTCCTGACCGGGTGTAGCAATCTGACCGTCCATTTTGGTTAAATCCACTGGGTCAGCTTCGTAGTCTCCAATATGGAGTTCTCCTGGTTTAATTACTACTTCCCGGAGAATGTCATTTTTCTGGTGTACTTCTACGACTCCCTTAGACTGGCAGAAAATGTCTTTAACTATTTCCAGGCCAGCTTCTACATATTGACCGTCTTCTACCAAGAGCAGGGAGATATCTTTATTGACTTCATGGCATTCTTCAGGAATCCATAAAAGATTACCGCCTTTTGTGACTTCGTAGCCTTGTTTGGCTTTACCGCGCTTGAGAACTTCTACACCGGCATATTTGATGATGCCACCTGTAGCAGTTTGATAATTTTCATCTATGAGTTCAGCAATGACTTCATGGTTACCTACTTTACTACCAGGTGCTACTTTGAGAGCAAACTTTTGATTATTGTGGGCTTCAATTATGTACTGCTCGCGATTTTGATTGGTCTCTATCCGAACTTTTGCCTGGTCTAGCCTGACACTAGCAGTAATTACTTCAATTTCGCGAGGTAAGTTATCATATTCTGCAGTGGGAACTTGTAGTTCAGTAGAGGTAGTAGTTAGTGATTCTGCTGATTGATTTACATCTTCTGTTGATACCCCGCTTTCAAGGAGAGAGTTTTGTTGAGTTTCTGAAATAGCTGAGTATTCAGTTTTGGCAGAAGAAGGCAATCGCACTACACCTCCATGTTCTGTCACCAGTTTCGTCTCTGCTATTACACTGTTAAGAGTAATAATAGTACCATTTTTTATTAATGGTTCTGCACCTGGTGGGAGATTATACACTTCTCCTGCCAATATCCAGATCAGACCACCTCTTTGGGCAATGCGAGTGGTTGTTCCCTGTCGGTCTACTTTTTCTTCCTGTATCAGACGGAAAAATTTGATCTCCCCTGCCAAATCTGAAACTACTTCTTTTGTCACCTTTTCTGTTGTCTTTCTTACCTGACCGGCTTTTGGCTCTTCTGCTAAAATTGCCCCCGCTTCAACCTGCCGATCGTTTTCCACCATCATGATCGAACTTGGAGAAATGGGCATACTTTCTTGACGAGTGCCAGATCCTACAATAGTTAGATCGAAGTTATTTTCTGCAATCATCGCCTCATCTCCGTGGCGAGTCCGGAATGCTCTGGTGCGAGCATTTGGTGGGTATTTAACTACTCCTGCAAAAGGTGCAACGAATTGGCGAGCTACTTCTCCAGTGAATACACCTCCAGTGTGGAAGGTCCGCATGGTTAACTGAGTACCTGGTTCGCCAATAGATTGAGCTGCAATGATACCAATTGCTTCTCCCATATCTACTGGCTCACCGTGGGCTAGACTCCAACCATAACAACATTGACAAACCGAGCGAGGTGATTCACAAGTTAGAGGCGAGCGAACAAAGACTTTTTCTACACCTGATTTACCTATAGCATTGGCTAATTCTTCTGTAATAAATTGATTTCTAACTGCTTGAATATCGCCAGCGCTAACAATTTCTCCTGTTTTTGGATGTTTGAGGTCTTCTCCTATCACTCGACCCAGAAGTCTGTCTTTGACGGGAATCAATACACGATCGCCATCTTTCATGCTTCTGACTGTTACTCCCCGGTTTGTGCTACAGTCTACTTCTCGAACGATGACATCCTGAGAAACATCCACCAGACGACGAGTCAAATAACCAGAATCAGCCGTTCTCAAAGCCGTATCCACCAAACCTTTGCGAGCGCCATAGGAAGAAATAATATATTCTGTAACTGTCAGACCTTCACGGAAATTCGTTTTAATTGGCAAGTCAATAATTTCCCCTTGTGGATCTGCCATCAAACCACGCATTCCTACCAACTGGCGCACCTGAGAGATATTACCCCGTGCTCCAGAGAATGCCATCATATAAACTGAGTTTAGGGGATCAGTTGCCCGGAAGTTACGTACCACTTCGTCTTTGAGGTTTTCGCTCGTACTATTCCAGGTATCAATTACTTTTTGGAAGCGTTCTACTTCAGTAATTTCTCCTTTTGTATAACGATCTTCTGTAGTGCGAATTTCTTCTTCCGCTGCATCTAGAAGTTCTCGTTTGGAAGGAGGTATTTGTAGGTCATCTACACTAATAGAAACCCCTGCCTTTGTAGCGTAACGAAAGCCTAAATCTTTAAGTTTGTCTGCCAGCACGGCAGTTCTAGCTGTACCGTAATTATTATAAGACCAAGTTATGAGCTTTTTGAGTTGACCTTTATTGACTACTCTGTTTCGGAAAATCATTATGTTACCTCATGCAAAAATTATAAAATTATCAAGATGTAGGGGCAGGTTTAGCAAAAAGCTGAAGATTTTTTTGACCGAATCGCCCCTTGAAAAAACTTACTCCTATGGGCAATTTATCAATTGCCCATACTAATTAAGCCAACGCATTTTGAATTGTTTGATTGAGAATTATCCGACCAGGAGTTGTGACTACAAACTGGCTTGTCGGTACTCCATTTATTTCCCGCATTTGACGAGACTTAATATACATTTTCTTGACATTTCCCTGGGCATCATAATGAATTCGATAGAGGTGATAAGTTTTGAGCGTTTCTCCATCTTCTAAAGCTTTCTCAGATTTTAATTCTCCTAAAGTATCAGATAATATTTTACTGTCAAGTCCAATCCAATAAGTTTTAACTACAACTTCATCATTTACTCTTTGTTCATCAGGTATTTCTTCCGGTCTATCTGTTTCGACTTGATCGTCACTACTTAGCCTTAAATACACATATGTATGTAAATCAATTTCACCCTGTTCATAAGCCACAATTACATTATCAAAGTTGCCAAAATAAAGTTCTTTTCCTCTTTGAAGTTTATGATTTTCTGCTGTTAAATAATAACAACCTAATACCATATCTTGTGAAGGTGTAACAATCGGACGACCAGTTGCGGGAGACAGAATATTATTTGATGCCAACATCAATAATCTTGCTTCTGCTTGTGACTCTATAGAAAGTGGAACGTGAACCGCCATTTGGTCACCATCAAAATCTGCGTTAAATGCCGGGCATACTAAAGGATGTAGTTGAATTGCCCGACCGTTAACTAAAATCGGTTCAAAGGCTTGAATTCCTAGTCTGTGCAAAGTCGGTGCCCGGTTCAACATTACTGGATGACCTTCTATCACTTCATCCAATACATCCCAAACATTAGGGTCTCCCCTTTGTATCAGTTTCTTCGCCGCTTTTATGTTGTTAACTAATCCTTGACGAATTAAACGATGGATGACGAATGGCTGAAATAATTCAATCGCCATTTCCCTGGGTAAACCACATTGATTAATGCTTAATTTTGGTCCGACAACAATTACAGAACGTCCTGAATAATCAACCCGTTTACCTAGTAAGTTTTGGCGGAAACGACCTTGTTTTCCTTCGATAATATCACTTAAAGATTTCAGCGGTCGGTTATTTGCACCTACCACAGTACGACCCCGGCGACCATTATCAATTAATGCGTCTACCGCCTCTTGTAACATCCGTTTTTCATTACGAATAATAATTTCTGGTGCTAAAATTTCTTGTAATCTTGCCAAGCGATTATTACGATTAATTACCCGTCGATATAGGTCATTCAAATCGCTCGTAGCAAACCTTCCCCCATCGAGTTGCACCATAGGCCGTAAGTCAGGAGGAATTACAGGAATTACATCCAAAACCATCCAATCAGGTCTTGAGCCTGTAGCGACAAAGTTATCTATTACTCGCAAACGCTTGATTAATTTAGCTCGTTTTTGACCTTTAGAATTAGCAATTTCTTCCCGTAACCTTTCAGCTTCTTCTTCCAGTTTAATATCTTGCAATAGCACTTTTAAAGCTTCTGCACCAATGGCAACTTCAACTCCAACTATTTCTGAGTCTTCGGTATAAATTTGGTCTTCTATTTCTAGCCAAACATCTTCTGTTAATAGTTGTTTATAAGCTAAGTTTTCGTGATTACCAGCTTCTAGTACCACATAAGCATTGAAATAGACAATTTGCTCTACATCCCGCAATGGCATATCTAATAAAATTGCCATATAACTGGGGATACCTTTGAGATACCAAACATGAGTAACTGGTGCTGCTAATTTGATATAACCCATGCGGTGACGACGCACTCGTGATTCTGTTACTTCTACACCGCATCTTTCACACACAATACCCCGATGTCGTACTCGTTTATATTTCCCACAATGACATTCCCAATCTTTTGCCGGACCAAAAATGCGTTCGCAAAATAGCCCGTCCATTTCTGGTTTTAGGGTCCGGTAGTTGATAGTTTCTGGTTTGGTTACTTCTCCTACTACTGTACCATTTGGTAGGGTTCTTTCTCCCCAATTACGAATGCGCTCTGGAGAGGCTAATCCAATTTTGACATAATCGAATCTTTGTTCAACTTTTGGCATTTTTACAATTAACAGTTAAAAGTACAAAATTAACAAGTGGCTAAGAGGATGTTGGGAAAGTATTTATTTGTTCCGTTCTGCCAAACCTAATACCATTTTCACGCAAATATTGCTAGATTGGTTAATTTCGAGGTGTTAGGTTTTAGGTGGTAGGTATGAGAGAGTTTGGAAGTGCAAGTGTTCCAATCTGAGTGGCTCCCGGATTTGACTGTAACAATCTTTCTTGAATTTGGTATAACCTAAACAATATTGGCATTGCATAAATCTTGGGATGAAACGGTAAATCATCAATTTATTCATTGAAAAACAATGAAGGAACTCCGGCAATTCCTTAATCCAAAATCCACGCATCCACGGGTCCAAAATTTCTAAATCATCCCGCATCATCCCGCAAATATGCAACGCCTAAACAATATTTGAGTAGAGATTTGAGTAGGGGTAATTTCCTCCGGAATGTTCCGCAAAAAATATGAATTACCCCTACTTCGGTATTTCAAGGAAAACCAAGCTCCCGCAGTCTGTAACCTATTTTCTGCACAAGCTGACTTGGCAAGACTTGCGTGTTCCGTATTCCTTGTTTAAAAGAAAAATCATCTAATTGCTTACCACCTACACCTAATACAATACAGAACTACTCCTGGTTTTCCCCGTGAGACAATGATTCATACATAGGACGATTTGGCGCTCGCTTACCAGGCAAGTCAGCCATCAAATCAACTTCCACATCCTGAGTCGTACCATCATCCATTGTTTCTACTTTGTGAGCTGCAATATCCAAACATAGAGATTGCAACTCTCGCATCAACACTTTAAAAGATTCTGGAGTACCAGGTCGTGGAATTGCTTTCCCTTTAACAATGGCATTCAAAGCCTCATTTCGGCCCTGCATATCATCTGACTTCACAGTCAACAACTCCTGCAAAGTATAAGCAGCACCAAACGCCTCTAACGCCCATACCTCCATTTCTCCAAAGCGCTGACCACCTTGTTGAGCCTTACCACCTAAAGGCTGCTGTGTCACCAGAGAATAAGGCCCAGTGGAACGAGCGTGAATCTTATCATCCACCAAGTGAACCAGTTTCAACATATAAGCAATTCCCACAGTCACAGGGCGGTCAAACCGTTCCCCAGTTCGGCCATCATAAACCCAAATCTTCCCTGGATTCTCCTCATCAAATGCCCAATCTTTACCAGAATGATCCCGTGCTAATCGCAACATTTGATGCACCGTTTCCCGTGACTTTTCTGGCCCGTGCATTTCATCAAAAGGCACGCACTTAAATCGCACGCTCAAAATTTCTCCGGCCCATCCAAGCAAACACTCAAATATTTGCCCCACATTCATCCGTGACGGTACACCCAATGGATTCAAAACGACATCTAAAGGAGTTCCATCTGGGAGATAGGGCATATCCTCAATTGGTAAAATCCGGGAAACAATTCCCTTATTTCCATGTCGCCCTGCTACCTTATCTCCTACTTGAATTTTCCGTTTCTGGGCCACATAAACCCTGACCACCATATTTGCTCCTGGTGGCAATTCGTCACCTTTTTCCCTGGTAAAGACTCGCACATCAACAACGCGACCTTTTTCACCATTAGGTACTCGCAGAGAATTATCTCGTACATCTCGTGCTTTTTCACCAAAAATTGCCCTGAGCAACTTTTCCTCCGGAGGTTGGTCTGACTCACCTTTTGGCGTGACTTTACCCACGAGAATATCGCCAGACTCGACCCAAGCACCAACGCGAATAATTCCCTGTTCGTCCAAATTTCGCAGACCATCTTCCCCAACGTTAGGAATTTCCCTGGTAATCTCTTCTGGTCCTAATTTTGTCTGCCGGGCCTCAATCTCGAACTTTTCTACGTGAATGGATGTATAAACATCGTCATACACTAATCGTTCGCTAATTAGAACTGCATCTTCGTAGTTATAACCTTCCCAAGGCATATAGGCTACCAATATATTCTGTCCCAAAGCTAATTCTGCACCTTCGGTTGAAGAGCCATCTGCTAATACCTGACCAGCTACCACTTGGTCTCCCTCAAATGCCAGAGGTCGTTGATTCAAACAGGTATCTTGGTTAGAGCGTTGATATTTATGTAGTGGGTAATGAGTTTCCAGACCTTCGTTATCAACCACAGAGATTCTAGTTGAATCTACATAGCTCACTTCTCCATCCGTGCGGGTCAAGACTACCATACCTGAGTCACGGGCAGCTTGAGCTTCTAGACCTGTTCCTACTAGGGGTCGTTCTGGGTGTAACAGTGGTACTGCTTGCCGTTGCATATTTGAACCCATGAGGGCGCGGTTAGCGTCGTCATGTTCCAAAAATGGAATTAATGATGTGGCAACTGAAACTACCTGCACTGGTGATACTGCTACATAGTCTACTTGTAGGGGACTGGTAGTGGTAAAGTCTTGCCGATAGCGTACTGGTACAATATCTCCAAGGATTTTACCTTCATTATCAGTCATAATGTCCCCTGGTGCCACCCGGAAATCGTCTTCTCCGTCGGCGGTCATGTATATAGGTGGGCGATCGCGCAACACGATACCATTTTCTACAGGATAGTAAGGTGTTTCAATAAACCCATACCCATTAACTTTGGCATGATTAGCCAATGAACCAATTAATCCAGCATTTGGTCCTTCTGGTGTTTCAATGGGACAAATTCGACCATAGTGGGAAGGATGAATATCTCGTACTGCAAATCCGGCTCTTTCCCTGGTTAATCCTCCTGGGCCTAAAGCTGAGAGTCGTCGTTTATGAGTTAGCTCTGCTAATGGGTTTGTCTGGTCCATAAATTGGGACAACTGGGAAGATCCGAAGAATTCTTTAATTGCTGCTACTAGTGGTTTGGGGTTAACCAGTGATGCTGGAGTTAATGAGTCTGCTTCGGATACTGTCATCCGCTCTCGAATAATTCGCTCTAAACGATTTAGACCGACTCTTATTTGGTTTTGCAGTAGCTCCCCAACACTTCTGACCCGTCGGTTACCCAAGTGGTCGATGTCGTCGGTCTGACCAATGTCATATTCTAAGTTTATGAGATAGTCAACTGCTGCTAATATGTCTTCTTTGGTTAATACCCTTAATGTATTTGGTACGTTTAACCGGAGCTTTTTATTGAGTTTATATCGTCCTACTTTTCCTAAGTCATATCGCTTCTGGTCGAAAAACCGCGAGTGTAATAGTTGTTCCCCACCTGCAATAGTTGGTGGTTCTCCGGGGCGCAATTTCCGGTATAGTTCTAAGAGTGCTTCTTCTTCTCCGTATTGTCCTTCTTTTTCGATTGTTTTTTGGAAATATTCTGGATGTCGTAGGGAGTCAAAAATTTCGTTGTCTCCCAACCCTAAAGCTTTGAGCAATACTTGGGCTGACAGTTTTCTGGTTTTATCAATTCTGACCCAAACTAAGTCGTTTTTGTCTGTCTCAAATTTCAGCCATGCGCCTCGGTTAGGAATTAAACTTGCATTATATGTACGTCGCCCACTTTTGTCAGTTTCGGACTTATAATAAACTCCAGGAGAACGAACTATCTGATTTACGATTACTCTTTCTGCTCCATTGATAATAAATGTTCCCCTGTCTGTCATTAGGGGTAAGTCACCAATGAATACTTCTTGTTCTTTTATTTCCCCAGTTTCTTTGTTAATTAAGCGAGTGGGAACGTACATTTGTACTGCGTAGCTACTGTCTCGTCGCTTTGCTTCTTCTACACTATATTTAGGTTGTTTTAGTTTGTAGTTTTTTGCAATAAAATGAAGTTCTAGTTTGCCTGTATAATCTGTGATTGGGGAATAGCTTTCTAGTTCTTCTATCAGTCCATGTTCTAGAAACCAACGAAAGCTTGCCCTTTGAATTTCAATCAGATCGGGCATATGGAAAATGGGCAGGTTGCTTTGGGTATTGATATTTAATTTTTGATGCATTATACTTGCGTTTCCTAAGTTATCAGTTTTCGTTTTGTGGGTTAATTTTTTCTTACACAGATGAAATTTACTGTGGTAATAATAATTAATTGGTCAGTCTTTGACTGTTCTAGCTTGCTAAGTTAGTTGATCTGGTATATTTCTGACAGGTATACCTCTGTTAACATTCCACCGTAACATTTTTTGTTAATAAATCAAAAGTCATATATTTTGCCGACATCAATTTATTCAAGTTTTTTTGCCACACCTCATTGGTAACTGATATCTTTAGAGTTAGAGAGTTAGAATATCTTGAGAATCAAGATTTTTCTTCTATATCTCTTTTCTGATCTTTAACATTGATTTTTAAATACAGTATCTTTTTTTTTGACATTTTTTTTCATTGAACTACTATACAAAACAATATTTAGCTTTTTTTTTTACTATTTCTATTTCATTATTTCGTTTTTTATCCATAAATTTTTACTTTGGCAAATAGATATTTATTCTATTCTATGGAAAGTGACTTTTTATCGATATATAACTGCATTCTTACTTAAGTTCTTGTTGATATTTTTTCTAAATCCCCAATCAATAAATCTTAGTTATATTTAATATGTATCTTTATTTTTCAGACAAGTCTTTGATGCTATATATAAACTTGTGTTTGTCATTTCTCCTAACTAGCAGGTATTTGAAAAGTGAATAACAAAAAAAATTGACATTTAAACTATTTATTATCTCTGTTTCAATGTTATAAGTTTTGTCTTTTCAAAAGCAATTCTGACAGATGAAACAATCAGTTTTTTTGTTGAGTAGTTGAGATTGATTAACCTGTATTTCTCTCAAATAATTTTTACTATTTACTAATAATTTCATTGTAGCCTGACCAATCATTACATTTTTAGTGTTATTTTTTTAGGGATATAATACTTTTCTATCCTTAATCATATAGCTGAGTATAAACTCTGGGATAGTTATGATACTGTATTTTTGATTGGCTGTTATGATGACTTTTGTTCCTAAATGGTGCATTTATAAATCAAACCAAAGTGACATTATTTAAATAATACTTTGCTATTTAAGCTAGATATGCAGCCAAGAGTACCTTTAGCTAATAATACTACCACATAAATGTCCTGAGTCATTTGTTTTTCATTACAGAGCTTAAAAACCCCTGACTCTCATCTTTCGCCCAAGCTTTTATAGTAACTAGAAAGAACATTTTATTTTAGAATAACTTTGTGTATTTTCGTCACCACTTAGAAGTGAGAATGTTATTGCTTACATAATTTAGACAGACTGAAGTCTAACCTAATTTAAGCTTTGCTCTTTAACTTTTGTATTTTATTTTATCCTCATTCCTTAGTTCAATAACTTCTTGGTGCTTTTCCTACTGCCCTGAAATTATGGCCAATAGTAAGTCCAAATAGTTCACAAGCATTTTTACTAGTTTGTGCTGCTAAACTCTCTACTGTAACACCTCTAAGTTCAGCCACCTTGTTTGCTACATACTTAACATAAGCAGGTTCGTTGCGTTTGCCTCGTTTTGGCACGGGCGCAAGAAATGGACAATCTGTTTCTACTAAAAGGCGATCGCCATCTACAATCTTAGCTGATTCTTGAACTTGTGTAGCATTTTTAAAGGTAACAATACCACTAAAGCTGATGTAAAATCCTAATTCCAAAAAAATTTTAGTTTCCTCTGGAGTACCTCCCCAACAGTGCATTACCCCTCTTACTGGTCCTTCATTTTTCCAGAAATCATACAAAATTTCTGCCATTGAGGTAGCTGCGTCGCGACAGTGTATAATAACTGGCTTGTTGAGTTTTTTGGCTATTGTCAACTGGTTTTGGAATACAAGTTTTTGCTGCCTTGTATTTTCGGCTTTATAAAAATCTAATCCCATTTCCCCTATGGCTACTACCTTGGGATCGGAGCCAGCTAGCTGTTCAATTTGATCCGCCATTTCAGATGTCCACTTATCGGCATCCAAGGGATGTAAACCCACAGCAAATGAAAGTTCTTCAAAGCGATCTGCTATAGATTTTATACTAGAAAACTCCTTCGGTTCCACACATGAATGAACAAGATGAACTACTCCAGCCTCTTGCCAACGTTGGCGAATAGCTTCTAATTCAGAATTGAATACGTCAAAGTTAATGTGGACGTGGGTATCAATTAGCTGCATTTTAGCTTCTAGGTAAATATATTATTTATTATTTGGGTTATTAGGTTTTCCGACTTAGTTAGAAGGAAATATTCGTTAATTCTGCCGTGTATATTATTTTTGTTTTAACCAAAGAAGGCTGAATGCAAAGCCAAGTTAAAAATGTGGGAAAAAACTTTTTTTAGATTTGCGAAAATCTAAATTATTTGACACTTTTATTTCTGTTGCTCCCCTTGAGGATAATTTTATTTTTAAAATAAATATTGAAGTCGGCTGCCGATCGTACTCACCGACTCCTCTTGACATACTCTCCCTGCTTTAAGGCGCGAAGATTCTTCTGAAAACAGGATTTACGATTTGCTGAAGTAAGGCTACGTCAAAAACAATCCCACTTAAATTAAATACCTTGTAACATCTAGATCCAGAGCAGGTTCTCTTCCAACGTTTACTCCATTGCATCTGGTCTTCTGCAGAGGAACTGTGCTAAAATCAGACTTTAATATATGCCCTATACAGCTCAAAACCTCAAAAAAACTTGTTTTGTCTGGTAGTTGATGCTTAAAGACTTTCTATGCAAAACTTCATAACTCTTCTCTTGGTCAGCATTCCCTTGCGCCTGATAGCCATGCGGGGCCAGACCGCAGTTTTTAAGTTTAAGGTGCGTCTATCGGTTAGATATATAGATAGCTATTTAGCTAGTAGATTTTTAGAAGAGTGGTTGAATATCTTTCCAATTTTTCTACCATAACACAAGCTTCACCGTAAAAAAGGGACTTTTAAAACCCTATTTTTCGGTAAATTGATCGTAATTTTTTTAGGAAGCTTGAGAATTCTCAGTAGCCACAGACTCAGGCTCACTACCATTGAGAAGTACTTCTCGCTTGTAATACCTAGCTAGGCGTGATTTTTTGTGAGAACCATTATTTTTGTGTAGAACGCCACGTTTAACTGCCTTATCGATTTTGCTGTAAGCCTTAGACATATGCTGATTGACTTCTTGCTTCAATTCTTCAGTAGGATTAGCAACATAGTTTTCCACAGCAGCAAAGTATTTCTTCATCAAGGTTTTAACTGCTGATTTGTAGTTTTTGTTACGTAGGCGGTTGCGTTCTGCAACTTGAATTCGTTTAATAGCAGACTTAATATTGGCCATAATTTACTTTTATTGAGTGCAAAAAAGGTAAAAAATAAAAATACGGAGATACAAGAATTATTAATATAACATCGATCGTGAGAAAATTACAATATTTTACCGAAAAAAAATAGGGTCTTAAAAATGTCCCTTAAGGACGGGTTTTGTGTTATGCTAATTGAGCAGGTTGCAAAACCGCCGGAAACTATTCAAATTTGGCTTTGGCAAGACTTGGGGAGATACTACAGCGCCACACAACAGCCAGGAAAATAATAAAACCTAATTGTTGAACTGGTGGCGAAAATAAAATACTGAAAAAAGCTAGCGGACTAAAATAATAAGTCTTACAACCAGAAAAGTTAAGATTTGGCAACACATCCGTATTTCAATCTATACAATTTGACAATTTGAAGAATTGAGGGTTGTTGCCTCAGCCAGAGGTCGGGAAATATGTCAAGGCATTTGCAGATGAAACAGGAAACTGAAATTAGATCGAGATGCCAGTGTTAGTAGTTCACGCTATAACAAAGAGTAAGGGGTGATTCGGAAACAAAAGAAAATGGTTTTGCTTCTAAATAACACAACAGTAAGTAAAAGACAATAGACAAGAGATAGAATTTTATTTTGATTCTATTTATTGTTATTGAGTCTCATTATGGCTAATCCTAATGTTGTTACAACTCTATTGGTTCCGAAAGCACCCTATATCATAGCGAACTTTATTGGTTGGCATTCCTAATCTCCATGCTGCGAATTATTACTCAGTGGGTTGAGGCACAAGCTGAATTACGGCGCATCACAGAGCGTACCCACGATGACATGGCTATTCACAAAGAAGCAACAGTACGAGAAATCTTGCGCTCGGTTCGAGAACAAGGTGATGAGGCCCTGTTGCATTACACTGCTGAATTTGACCATGTCACCTTAACTAAAGAAGAGTTAAAGGTAAGTGGTTCTGAGCTAGATGCGGCTTATCAGCAGGTAAATAAGGACTTACTAAATGCGATTCGTTTGGCTGCTAAACAGATAGAAGCTTTTCACCGACAGCGAGTTCCTAAGTCCTGGGTTCAATTCGGTGATGATGAGGTAGTCTTAGGCAAACGCTACACGCCAGTAGACAGAGCTGGACTTTATGTTCCTGGTGGTCAGGCTGCTTATCCAAGTACAGTTTTGATGAATGCTGTACCTGCCCAAGTGGCCAAAGTTCCCAGGATTGTGATGGTGACACCACCTGCTCAGGGCAAAAAAATTAATCCTGCTGTACTGGTGGCAGCTCAAGAAGCTGGTATTCAAGAAATTTATCGAATCGGAGGGGCACAAGCAATTGCTGCTTTGGCCTATGGTACTGAGACAATTCCCAAGGTGGATGTAATCACAGGGCCGGGTAATATATATGTCACTTTGGCTAAAAAAATAGTATATGGTACAGTGGGCATTGATTCTTTAGCGGGGCCTTCAGAGGTATTGATTATCGCTGACTCTGAAGCTAATCCTGCTCATGTGGCAGCAGATATGCTGGCTCAGGCAGAACATGATTCTATGGCTGCAGCTATATTATTGACTACAGATTCAGCACTCGCACGTCAAGTTGTGGTAGAGGTTGAACGACAACTAAAGGATCATCCTCGTCGGGTTTTAACAGAAAAGGCGATCGCTCATTATGGTTTGGTGGTAGTTGTAGAATCTTTAAAAGCTGCTGCTGAACTTTCTAATCAATTTGCTCCAGAACATTTGGAGCTGGAAGTTTCCGATCCGTGGGATCTGGTGGAACATATTCGCCATGCTGGTGCTATTTTTCTTGGTTGTTCTACACCAGAAGCCGTGGGAGACTATTTGGCCGGGCCCAATCATACCTTACCAACTTCTGGTGCTGCTCGTTATGCTTCAGCATTAGGGGTGGAAACTTTTATGAAACACTCTAGCTTGGTTCAATATTCCCCTTCTGCCTTGCAGAAGGTAGCTAAGGCTATTGATGTATTGGCCACCGCTGAGGGTTTGCCTTCTCATGCTAATTCAGTACGATTGAGGATAAAAGATTGGGAAAATGAAGCACAAGAGTGGACAAAAAAAGAGCAGAAAAATATTAATCAAAATGATGGTAAAAATCTTTAACAAAATTGCAAAAGAAACCCCTAACTATAAATCTAACTATACTATAAATATTGTATGTTAGATATTAAGGGTTTAAGGTGGGGTGAATCAGAATAAGCTAACCTTAAGGATAGGAAATAATTGGTGGAGAAAGCAGCAAACTCTTCAGATTCATAAAAGTGTGATAAATCTAGCTGTGGTTAGGAATTCTCTGTTACAAAAAATTTGAGCTGAAGTACCTCACTCCTGCTATTCTCAATCTATCAACTTCTGATTATTTGTTGCTATTTTCTATTTCCTATCTTAAAATATCTCCCCAAGGAGCACTCTTGTTATAAAATGAGACAGAGTAGAGTTCTCAGGCAAGAACAGCAGTCAATATTTTTAAGGGCGAGATAAATCTTGCAACCAATAAATTTATTGAGTGAAGCAATCTATCTGAAAGAAACAAGAATCTCCCGTTATCATCTCCGATTTGATTTAACGAGAGAGTATCAACTCCCTACCCTTTTATATGACCCTCAAAACAATTATTCTGGCTCTCGACAATTCACCATCTGACCTAGAAGTAGTTATTCATGTAGTAACAAAACTCCAGTTACAACCAGAAACAAGAATTATCCTGTCTCATGTGGTTGCTACAAAAAATAATGAGTTAGATCGGGAGGCAGATCGACCTCAAGCTGATGTCAAAGATATTCCTTTCCTAGCAATTGAAAAACAATTAAAGCTTTATCAAGAAAAACTTTCTTGTCAAACTGAAGTAGAGATTCTTGTGGGCGAGCCGAGTGAAGAAATCATTCGCTTATCTAATATTTATAGTGCTGATTTAATTGTGATTGGTAGCAGGGGATTAAAAGGTATAAATCGGATTCTGCAAGCATCTGTCAGTAGTCAAGTTGTCGCTGAGGCAAGCTGCTCAGTGCTTGTAGTTAAACAAAGATAGGTAGCACCATTTTTTTTGTAGATGGAAATAATTTATGGTTTATTTAATAATTAATTATAGTTAATTGCTCAGATAATGTGTTAAAGAAAGCTATAGCAACATTTATAAATCTGCTACAAATAAGCACTGAATTAAGCTTAAGCTAAAATCTTAAATGAGTAAATCCAATATTAACTTGTCTAAGGAATGATAATTTTATTACTTACATATTTGAGAGAGACTGAGGTTTTACCTATTTAAGCTTTTCTCTTTAAATTATGTATTTGATCTTAATCCTCATGCCTAAATAATTCAGATAAATTATCTAGAAGTTCTACCTATTGAAGCTTTTATCTTTGAAAATTATGTATTTGATCTTAATCCTCATGCCTAAATAATTCAGATAAATTATCTAGAAGTTCTATCTATTGAAGCTTTTATCTTTGAAAATTATGTATTTGATCTTAATCCTCATGCCTAAATAATTCAGATAAATTATCTAGAAGTGAGAAATTTTTCTGGGTGTTTAAGTAGCTCCGCGTAATTAAATGTTACTATGTCCGAAGCGACTGGAAGTGAGTGGAAGGTTTTCGGCTGTCGCCGACATGTTTGCGGAGCATTCCGTCAGGAAAACGCTTCGCGACATGAATGCTCCGCATTCCGGACCGAAAGCAATTCCCTTGGGTTTGAACTGGTTTATATTTTTTACATAGTGAGGTTTATTCGTGCCTACCTACTTACTGAGAGGGTTGCAACAGGCGCAAAATTAATATAAAACTAATATAAAACTTTTTGAGGATGATTAAAAATATAGATTCTTTGCTTGCTCAAGATATTATCCTCGATTGTTGGGAAAATTCAAAAAAAGTAAATTTTTGTGTGACGGACAAATTAGACTAGATAGTATTTGACAAATAAAACTATAAATAATAGAATTTACCATAAAATTCATATCTTGAACTCATACATATAAATTCTACAATAGAAGGGGCATGAAAACTTTATTAAAGCGGTCAATAACTGTACTAGCAACTTTAGGAATCTTGACATTATGTTCTCACCGCGGAGCAAATGCCAACATATTCGATCAACAAGAAGTCGATCAGAATAGATTTATTGCCATTGCTGTACCTCGTGCTTTTGGACCACAGTTGCTAATTTTAGAGCAGAAATCCGACCAAAGATTATGCTGGGCCGAAAGTGGCGATCGCCCTAGCTTAGTCGATCCCCTATTATTAAATTTTGACTTTACAGGTATTTGTGGGCGTGCCACGGATAGTAATGGCTATTCTATCCGAATGGCTGATACAGACATGGCTCTTGATTATGCCCTTTCCTTGCAAAGTAGTGGTGGTGATGTGCGACTAATGGGCATTTCTCGTGTTGATTCTACGGCCCCACGATTACTCATTGGCAGAACTTATGGTCTCGCGGATGGTTTTACTAAAATTGTTCTCGAACCTGGTTGGCGGTTTGCCAAAAGAAGTTACCAAGGTAAAGAGTTAGGTCATGTTTACTTAACTACTGACTGGATGCCAACCGAGCTAGAAAGCTATAATCAAAAACTCAATGTATCAGATCAAAAAGATATTGCTAATCATATTGACCGCAGTAATAACGCAATATTAAGCTTGAATAATAATAGAAAATCAAAATAGTAGAAGAGTAAAATAATTCGCAGAAAAATTACAGACAAGCAGTCCGATGGTTAGTTTGTATATATAGTAATCAAGAAGCCGTCGTAAACCAGTTCAGTTAATCAAGCCTAATCAAGCTAAACCTAGTCTCATAAATCATTCCTGATTACTGTCATAATATCCCTGAGCCTGGAACTTATAGGTATTATTTGACAATTAACTAGCTATCAGCTTTTTGAACTTTGGTAAAAATCCCCGGTTTCTATAAACCGGATGGTTGAGGAGGGGTGGAAATCCCTTTATAAACGTTAAAAAACATGATCCTGCTGATTGCTGAGTGGTGACTGCTTCTTTAATTTAAAAAAGCAGCCATTTTAAATGACTGCTTTTTGATTATCCTCAACACCACTTAGTGAATTACCCCACGCTACTACGTTGAGAGTGGGACTTCCTACCCTCAAGAACTAATGCTCTTAATGCACTGAATTTCAACAGTCTGGTTAGGCGTAGATTTGGACACTTCCTGCCCTATATATTCATCGGAAAATTTCAGCAAATTATCACAGACATTTATATCTGTGCGATCGTAAATTCAAAAAGCTACTGACACAAAAATCTTGTCAGAATCTAATCAAATAATTTTTTAACAGATGATTATTTCAGAAAGAGCACCGACGACTGGCCGTGTTTCGTCTCGGTGCTCTCGCTGATTCGCTCCTCACACTCAAAATAGTCTAACTCACGAAGCAAATTTTGTCACTACTTTTGTGATTTTTTTTTGATTAATCTTGAAAGCTTTGCCCATCAAGAACTTAAGCTTTGATTTAACCAATCTAAAATCAAAGAATTGACCACTGTTGGTCGCTCATCGTGGGGACAATGACCTGTTTTTGGAATCGAAACAAATTGGAGAGAATCTCCCTTTTCAGCCAAATCCTGATATATTTTGGCCCCAGTAATCGGTGTCCAGGGGTCATCTTCTCCCCAAATTACTAAGAGTGGAGCTTTAACTTTTGGCAACAATTCTGAAGGGTGTGGCCCTGGAGGTGCTGTGAGAATTGAGGCAAAGACTTTTTGTGCCCCAGTATCGCAGGAGGGAGTGTAAAGTAGTTCAACTAATTCATCTGTAATAGCTTCTTTATTGCCGTAAACTTGTTTGAGAGTGCCTCGAATACGGAATTTTTGACGAACTTGGTTAAAGAGAAACGGCCCAATAGCAGGTGAACTGACTAATTTTGTGAACATTCCCATCACAAACCTCAGAGGAGGATTTAATTCTTGGGGTCGATGATTTAAACCTCCGGCACAGTTGATTAAAACTCCACCTGCGGAAATTTCTGGGTAGTCTGCCAAAATCATTAGACTGAGTAATGCGCCAATGGAGTTGCCAATAAAGACTGTGGGTTGTTGGATATGTTCGCTCCAGAAGTCGTGTAATAGATGTTCCCAGAGTTCCAATGAATAATCTAATGGAGGCTTAGAAGATGCGCCAAATCCCAATAAATCTAGGGCAAATACTTGATATCCACTAGCAGCGAGTGTGGGGATATTATTCCGCCAGTGGCCGATGGATGCTCCAAAGCCATGAATTAAGACTAATGGTTGCCCGGTGCCCATGACAGTGTATTGGATTTTGTGGCTTTTCCAAGTCCAGGTTAATTTTTCAATAGTCTCTTTGGATAAATCTTGGGTAATCATAGGTTTTTGTTAATTTTTGTAAACACTATTCTCTATGATAGAGTTTTCTGGGACTAGCTTTTGAGTAGAAATTAATCCGAAGCTACCAAACTACGATCGATTTGTAGTTAGAGCTATTATTTCAGTCTTAAATAAAATGACACAACAACATATAACCTTAATTACTGGTGCAAGTCGGGGAATAGGTTTCTCTACAGCAGAATACCTGGCAAAAAAAGGACATCTAGTAATTGGCCTGGCGCGTCACGCTCCAGAAAAAGCTTTTCCCGGTGAATTTGTCACAGTTGATTTGAGCGATCGCGATGCTACAACAGAAACTCTGGCTAATTTAACCAAACAATTTTCTTTTGATGGAGTGGTAAATAATGTAGGAATAGTACACCCACAACCACTAGAGGAAGTAACACTGGATAACTTCGATGCAGTTATTGACTTAAATTTGCGCGTTGCGATCCAAACTGTTCAAGCAGTAGTGCCATCAATGAAGGCGAAAAAGTGGGGTCGTATTGTTAATGTTTCTAGTATCGCTGCTTTGGGAGCGCAAGACCGCACCAGTTATACTGTAGCCAAAGCAGGAATGATTAGTTTGGCTCGCACCTGGGCTTTGGAGTTGGTTTCGAGTGGGATAACTGTTAATACTGTTGCTCCTGGAGGAATAGAAACAGAAATGGCTAAACGCATTTGCCCACCTGGAAGTGAAGTGGAAAAGCGGTGTATAAGTGGGATACCAATGAGGCGTTTTGGTAAACCTTTAGAGGTAGCTGCAACTATTGGCTTTTTCTTTTCAGAAGAAGCAGCTTATATTACTGGGCAAACTCTTTTTGTAGATGGTGGTTGTAGCATTGATGTACATCCTTATTACAAAGGAAGATAAATTATTGATTTCTCAATGTTCATCTAAAATTATCAACTTAATTAACTGTGTTAGAAAATTCTAAAGTATAGCTTTAATAATAACAATTTTTACTAGGATTAATAACTTATTAGGAGAACACGATGCACATCCTAAAAGCTGGGCTACTTAAAAGTGGCAACTTTTGGCTACATACAATCTTACAGAATATTATTGATTATAGTGATTTTGAGTATAAAAGTTTTATTCAAAATCAACCTATATATGAACTTGCTAAAACTTGGGATATCAATCAACTAAAAGGGCAGATTAATATTAATTGTTTAGATATTACAAAAAATTCTGTATTTTATAGAATAAGTAATATATTTAGATATCCAGTTGATGATATAGATGATTATATTAATAGCTCTACTTTGGTCTGGAGTCATTCCCAGATGAGTAGCAATGCTTTAACTATTATGCAAAAATTTGACAAGGTGATATATATTATTCGCGACCCTAGAGATGTATCAATTTCTTGGTCTAATTTTGTATTTACTCCTTATGTAAGAAGATATTTTCCTTTTTTTACTGTTGATGAAACTAATCCAGAAACTTATTTAAATAAAAATATGAAAACTATTGTTTCTGATTGGATGAATCATGTAGGAGGATATTTAAAGCATCAGAAAGATTTGAATATTCATTTTGTTTTTTATGAAAGATTGCTCCATGATTTTGACCGAGAGCTAGAAAAAATCTTAGAATATTTGGGAATTGAATTAGATGAGAAAGCAATAGATGAGATTAAAGAAAAAGTATCATTGAGTAGTATGAAAAAAGAGAGTCCTAATCATATCAGAAAAGGAAAATTAGGACAGTGGGTAGATATTCTCACCGATGCACAAAAAGAGGAGGCTTTGCAAATAGCAACTCCTCTATTAAAGCTGTTAAATTATCCACTGAATAATCATATAGATACTCTGCCAGAATTACCTGAAAAATTACCCGAAAATATTAATTTACCAGATGGGAAAGTTGTATTACTTAAACCATCAAATCATTAAATTTAACTATTCAAACGGACTGGCGAAATTCCAAAGGCAATCAACCGTGGCGGAATATCCCGCAGCACAGGCAACTGCAAAAAAGCAGGAATAGTAAACTGCTGATTTTGATTCAGCGCACGGGCAATAATTCGTTGTTGAGCTAACGCCTGAAACCACTGAATAACTTTAGTGGGAAACTCCCGTTGGCGCTGCACCTCTGCCAAATCCCACAAATGCCAACTACCACGTTTTAGCGGTTCACTAAGAACATTTGTTGCTACAACTGCATCTTGAATAGCATAGTTAATACCAACCCCACCCACAGGAGACATAACATGAGCAGCATCACCGATGAGCAGTAAACCCGGTAGATACCACCGAGGAAGACGACTCGACTCTACAGACAGAAAAGCAATATTAGACCAATCTTCAAGTAGATGAAGGCGATCGCTAAATTCTGGCACCAACTCAACCAAAGACTTTCGCAAAAAATCTATACCAGCAGTACGCAGTTGGGCAAAAGCACCCTTAGAAATCATATAAGCTACTTGCCAGAAATCTGAGCGGTCGAGCAAAACTACCATCTTGCCATTACCTACACGACCGGATAAACCATCAGCTTCCTCTGGCTTCCGTGGCAAACGAAACCACATTACATCCATTGGTGGGGAAGTTTTAATTGGTTCAAAACCTGCTAACTGACGCATTCGGGAGAAACGACCATCTGCACCCACTGTTAATAATGCTCGAACTTCGTGCCAACCTCCATGACCTCGATAACGTACCCCACGCACTACTCCATCCTCTTCAATAATTTCCTGTACGTTTGCACCCATGATTAAATGAAAATTAGGATACTGTTGTGCCTCGGTGGCAATAAAATCTAAAAATTTGGCTTGTGGCAAGATAGTAATATAGGGATATGCAGTTCTTAAGCGACTGAAGTCAGTGAGAGCAATGTCACCATTGGGAGAATTTAACTTGAGTGTGCGAGCTTTGGAGTGGGGTAATTCTAACAAACGGTCTGCTAAACCTATTTGTGCCATTATTTCCATTACGGAAGGATGAATAGTATCGCCTCGAAAATCGCGATCGAAGTCTTGATGTAATTCCAGCAAAGTGACTGGGATACCTTGACGTGCTAACAATAATCCTAAGACAACTCCTGCTGGCCCGCCACCAACTATACAACAAGTTGTTTGCTGTACATCGATAATTTCATGGGTATTATTAGTCATATTAGTCATTTGATTTAAGTTTTTCCTTTAATTGATTTAATTGTTCTGGTGTTAGTTTAATTTGTACTTCTAATAATTGTTTTGCATCCTGAAATAAGAGAATATTTTTTTCGATTAAAACTTCGGGGTTGTTAATTTCAATTCTTTGATATTTTACTTCTGGTAATGCAACTCTAATCACCAATTTTTGTTGAGATTTAGGAAAAATATATAATTCTTGACGAGTATGATGTAATTCTAGTTTTTGAACAGTTGTATTGCTTTCTTCCGTAGAGTTTTGTTTCTGCCAATAAAGAGTAATACCGCGAATTTCGGGTTTAGCTATCTCAAACATTTCATCAAATCTTTGAGGTTCCCAATCAAGTTCTGTCATATCTCCACTCACAGGAATAAGTCGTTGTCGCCAGGTAATTTCTTTGTCAGCTAGGGCTGCCCACCATTGACGGATAGTGTCTAGATTATTAGGATTTTCTGGGTTATTACTACCCAATTGCCAAATAGTTTTAAGCTGCATATTTAGGAATATTTTTAGTTGAATTTTACTGATAGAATTAATATAAATTAATTTGATAATCAGATCGGTACTTACACCAAGTTATTTATTATATACTAGCTTTGGCGATAAGGTAGGTTGGAGCGCAACCTAGAGCTAGAGTAAGGTGTGTAAGTCATTTAATATTATACTATTTCCATTATACTAACACGAGCAAAGTAACTTAAAATTAATGCTTTTAAATTTTAGTTTGTAATTTTTGAGTTAACAAATTAATTTACCGACTATGTATCATCCTGACTATGTTGCACCGATGCTACTCGATCGTCGCTTTCCAATGGCAAAATTCAAGCTACTTTGTGAAATTCTACTAGCGGATGGAGTGGCAGAAAAATAGCATTTTTTTATTCGACAACTGGTATCTTTGGAATGGATATAATTAGTTCACGCTCGCCATTATATAACTATATAGAAGCATATTTTCTCATGATATAAAAAAATATACCGACCGGGAATCAGATATAATAACTTTACTGTTTCCTGAAATTCGATAATTTAGTGGTTTTCATATTCAGAAGATACAGTTTTTTTCTTCTTATCTGTTGCCTCTTGCCTAAAATTATATAATATCTCACAATTCAGATAAGATTGCTATATTACTCTTTTTTTAACTGTTGATGAAACTAATCCAGAAACTTATTTAAACAAAAATCTGACAACAATTGTTTCTAGAAGTATATTTAACTTTTATTAGTTCAAACAATTCAAACGTACAGGCGAAATCCCAAATGCCATCAACCGCGCTGGAATATCCCGCAGTATGGGCAACCGCAAAAAAGCAGGAATAGTAAACTGCTGATTTTGATTCAGCGCACGGGCAATAATTCGTTTTTGAGCTAACCCCTGAAACCACTGAAAACTCTAGTGGTAAATTCCCTCTGGCGCTGGACTTCTGCCAAATCCCACAAATGCCAACTACCACCTTTAAGTGGCTCGCTGAGAATGTTTGTTGCGACAACTGCATCTTGAATCGCATAGTTAATAGACATCTCCAGAAAAGAGGGCGTAGGGAGTAGGGGTGGTTCGCGTTTGCGACAGCATTCCGGAGGAAACCACCCGTACAGGAGTAGGGGGAAAGAAATGATAATTTCTGTGCGATAATTGATTTTATTTTTTATTATCGGAGATGTCTAATACCTACCCCACCCACAGGCGACATGACATGAGCAGCATCCCCGATGAGCAGTAAACCCGGCAGATACCATCGAGGAAGGCGACTCGACTCTACAGATAGAAAAGTAATATTAGACCAATATCGATCGCTGTTGGCCTACTAATAGCCATTTTTGTCCAAAAAAAATCCGTGGCATCCCTACAGTTTTTTTTCGATATTCACTGTAGAAATTTTGTCTGAAATTATTTTCATTGGGGAAATATAGCGATTTATAAAAAAAATGGTTTTGAGAGTTACCTTTTTTTGCTAGAGTGAAATTGGTAAAAATGTTTAACAATTTAGATGGGAGACCACTAATAAATATGAAACGAATGCTAGTGTGGGTCATGTCAATACTACTGGCATTGACCTGCGTGAATATTAGTCCATCTGTGGCGATCGCGGCCGGGACAAATTTAGCCGTCAATGGTAGCTTTGAAACACCTGGTGTAAACTTTGTAGGTTTTGAAAAGTCAATTCAAGGGTGGCAGTTATCTGCTGGCCCTGCGATCGAAATTGATGATCGATACATAAGTAAGCCCTTCGAGGGGTTGCAATCTGTGGAACTGGACAGTTATAGTGTAAGTGGCATTTATCAGGATATTCCTACTGAAGCGGGTAAGACCTACAAACTTACCTTTGCATTCAAGGCCAACCCTAAAGCTTCTGAGAACAAGCTAAATGTCGGTTGGGGAGATACCGTGGTTGCCAATCTCAACAAAACAGCAACTGATGCCGAATGGGAGGTCTATACCTACGACCTCAAAGCCACTACCACAAGCACTCGTCTGAGCTTTGACGATCTTGATGAGACATCTGATGGTTTTGGTACTTACATTGATGCAGTAAGTGTGGAGGAAAAAGTACCTGTGCAGCCTCAATATGCCACTAGCGTTATTGGCTTCAGTAGTCAGTGGAATACAACTAGTTGGTCTGCACAACAAGCTTTAGGCCAACCTAATAATGGTAGTTGGTGCCCTAAGTTGGCAAATGGTAATATCGAGTTCATAATTCTAAGTTACGATCAGCCTGTCTTCGCTAGTGGAGTCAAAGTACGTGAAGGAGCAAGGGTCGGTTCTATTACTCGGGTAGATGTACTTGATATGGATGATATTTTCCATACCGTTTGGGAAGGAATCGATCCCGTTGACAATAGTAGTAAGTATTCTGAGATATCTTGGAATCCAACCTCTTTTTTGGTCAAAGGGGTCAAAATTTATATCGACACCAAACCCAACGGCTGGGAATACATTGAATCTGTGGAATTACTTTGAGTTGAAGTGGATCAATGCTTGATTAACTAGACATTGGCCGAAGTTCAATGTTTGCCCTTGTTTTCTCAGGAGTCTAAGCTCTGTTATTAGAGGGAAGACTTACGCAAAATCCGGACACCATAAACTCTTTAGTGGTGTAAGGTGTGTTGCAACCTACTCTACAGATAGAGTTACGGAGTTAGCTCTGAGAGAGTTCTAATCAATAGATATGCGATCGCCCTTGAAGAGTTATTTAAGGGCGATCGCTTCTGGTCTGCTAACAGTTATTTTTGGACAAACAATTCCGTGGCATCCCTACAGTTTTTTTTTCGATATTCACTGCAGAGATTTTGTTTGAAATTATTGCCATTGGGGAAACATAGCGATTTATTTAAAAAAATGGTTTTGAGAGTTACCTTTTTTGCTAGAGTGAAATTGGTAAAAATTTTTAACAATTTAGATGGGAGACCACTAATAAACATGAAACGAATGCTAGTGTGGGTCATGTCATTGCTACTGGCATTGACCTGCGTGAATATGAGTCCATCTGTGGCGATCGCGGCCGGGACAAATTTAGTCGTCAATGGCAGCTTTGAAAAGCCAGTCACCGGTATTTTAGATTACCCACAATCAGTTCCAGGCTGGCAGTTATCTGAAGGTATCGCCATCGAATTTCAGCATATCGCGGGCCAGCCTTACGCAGGGGAACAACTCGTGGAACTCGATGGTCTTGGAGTGAGTGGAATTTATCAAGATATTCCCACGGAAGCAGGGAAGACCTACAAACTCACTTTTGCCTTCTCACCCCGTCCGGGTGTCTCAGAGAATAAGTTGAATGTAAGTTGGGGAAATGCCTCGATCGCTGAACTGGAGAAAAGTGGTGAAGGTCTGTCTAATACCGATTGGCAGGTTTATAGCTACGACCTCAAAGCTACTAGCAATAACACCCGCCTGAACTTTGACAATCTCAATGAAACATCCGATGCTTTGGGTACTTTCATTGATGCAGTGAGTTTGGTGGAAACTATTGCTGGAGATGCCCCCTGTTCTGAGGGTCCCAAAGCTAACTTGATTGACTTTAATTCTGCCGAGTCATTAAATACCGCAGCTCAACCAATCTCTAGTGGTGGGGTTGAGGTTTCATTTGAGGGCCTGAACGTCATTGAAGTGGGTTCTTCCAAAGGTGGATTTGGTGGCAAGGCTGGCCAAAACCAGGTCATCTCCTCGGATCAAGCCAATTTTAACGGTCGCTTTTTGACCGAGCCAGGTGCGCGGGCTAGTTTTCGCCAATCTAACTATCGCAGGGCTATTGATTTTAGTCAGCCTGTAAATAACGTCTGTTTATTTGTTGCCGATGTTGACTCTGGTCAAGGAATAAAAGTAAAAGTCTTGAACTCCAACGGAGAAAGCCTCTACTCAAAATCTTTCCCAAGCTCTACTGGAGCAGATACATCCTTAACTACTTTTGACTTGAGCAAGCTTGAGGGAGTTAAACGCATCGAGATGGTTGGAGATGATCCTGTCGGCATTGACAATTTATCCTTTAATTAACTAAAATCAACGTCAAGGGAGTTTGACTGGGAGCACAGTTGATTCGCTTTTCTAGATTGATGTTAGAGCGATCGCCCTTGAACAGTTATTTAAGGGCAATCGCTTTTTGCCTACTAATAGCTATTTTTGGACAAACAATTCCGTGGCATCCCTACAATTACCTATTCTATATTCACTGCTGACTACAGAATAGGTAATTGTTGCCCGTTATCGAGTCTGGAGTATCGGTCGCGATCGCCTTTCCTAAACTTGACGATCGCTCGGCAACAAAGCCCAAATTTTAGTTGATGGCCTGGAAATCGGCTTCGGCTACTTGAGGGTGGCGATTCTCCCTCCTACTGCCCTCGAAGCTCCATCGGGAAGAGGGTATCGCCGAATTTACTTCCTCCGAATTCCAAAGAGTAAAAAGTGGCATAATGGATTTCTGATAACTATGACACATGATCCAAGTATAAATGAAAGCTACCCTTGACTCTGGAGAATTAAATGTCATTGCCAGATTTATTCGTTCTGGGGATGTTGTTTTTGATGTTGGTGCATATATCGGTCAGTGGACTGATGAAGTTTTAAAACAATGCGGAGGCGATCGCCTTCAGATACATAGTTTTGAACCTCACCCGCAAACCTATCAAAAATTAGTCGGTAATCTTGCCCAAGTAATTAGCCACGGGCAGGTTGTTTCCAATAATTTTGCTCTGTCTAACTCGGAAGAAATAAAAATTCTTTACGATTATCACAATACTCGTTTCCTCAATACTCTATATCGCCGCAATGACGAGGATGAAAAACTGTTTCATCTGGGAACGCCCCAACAGTTTCCGATTTTGCTTACCACCCTTGATGCTTATTGTCAACGGTGGCAAATTAAACGGATTAATTTCCTCAAAATTGATGTTGAAGGCAGCGAGTTGGATGCTTTAAAAGGAGCAACAAAAATGTTGCAGTCGGGCAAAATAGATTATCTCCAATTTGAATATGGCAACACTTTTCAGGATGCGGGAATTTCATTGAAAGCTGTTTTTGAATTCCTGCAACAATATCGGTATTCTTTGTTTAAGATTTTGCCAAATGGATTAGATTACAAACCTGAGTTTTTGCCTGAAGATGAAGACTGGCAATGGTGTAATTTTTTAGCGGTTAACGAGCGTTTTGTTTCTGGGGTTTTGGGGCAGTTTCCCCAGATGTTTGATTTGGCAAAACTTTGCTGGCAAAATTCGATTCAACCAAGGGGCGTAATTCATATTGGTGCTTATGAAGGGGAAGAAATTCAGGCATATCGAGAGATGGGAATAGCAAAGGTATTGTTTGTGGAAGCTAACCCCCAAGTGTTCGATCGCCTCCAGAAAAGGATGGCAGGAATGCCAGAAGTGCGAGTTGCTAATTATGCTTTATGCGAGCGGAATGGTTTGGTAGATTTGCACGTTGCTGTCAATGAGCAAAGCAGTTCAATTTTATCGCCAAAAGATGATAGCGACCAGAGTATCTATACTAGAGAAATATCGAAAGTAACTGTAGAAGCAAAAACTCTGGATAGTCTCCTGGCAGAATTGGAATTGACACCGGAAGATTTTAATTTGTTAAATATCGACATTCAAGGAGCCGAGTTATTAGCTTTGCAAGGGGCGACCAATGCGTTGCAGTTTGTGGATGGGATTAATATCGAAGTCAATTACGAGGAAATTTATCAAGGTTGCCCCTTAATTGATGATATCGACGAATTTCTGGAAAAAGTAGGTTTTCATCGGGTAGCGACGACCACACCTTATCACCATTCTTGGGGGGATGCTTTTTATGTCAAGAAACCGACTATTACCATGTCAACTCTCGGCAACAACGGCGGATTTGCCAATCAGCTTTTCCAGTACGGTTTCTTAAAAACCTATGCCAAAGAACATAATTTGCGAGTAGAAACCCCAGAGTGGATCGGAAAAAAGATTTTTGGATTTGACGACCCCCTAATTAAGCGATCGCTCCCCGTAATTTCCGAAAATATAGAAAGCAATGTGTCAACTTCTAATATTGTCAATTCCCCAGAAATTTTCAGCAACGTAGATTTTTGGGGATATTTCCAATATCACACTGCTTATTATGCCAAATACCAGGAATATTGGCGATCGCTATTTCAGCCAGTTGCGGAAATTGAAGCGAAAATGCAAACTGCCTGGAAAGGTTTGAAGGCAAAAGGTAAGACTTTAGTGGCAGTACATTTGCGACTGGGAGATTATTTTTATCTTTATCCTCATTGGATAGCTCCTTGGGAATGGTATGGGGAGTGGTTGCGTGGTTTATGGGAAACTTTAGAAGACCCGATACTGTATGTTGCCAGCGATGATGTAGAAAAAGTGTTGGGGTGTTTTGCCCAGTATCAACCGATAACCGCGCAAGATTTGGGAGTAGAGTTACCAGAAGCAGACTTTTATCGGGATTTTTATGTATTGAGTCATGCTGATGCCGTAGCGATATCGAATAGCACTTTTTCCTTTGCTGCTTCCATGCTCAACCAACAGGCTAAATCTTTCTGTCGCCCTCATTTTCCATCCAAGAAATTGATTCCTTTTGATCCTTGGAATAGTTTGCCGTTGTTTCGGTAGGAATTGAGGAAATGGGGAATGCGGAAGCGATCGCTCTTGAGAAGACAGAAAGGAGTGGGTAAGAGCCATATTACTGGTTTATATCATGTCCGCTTAATTAGCGATCGACAAACTTTCCCCTCCTTATACCTTCATTTTTCTCCGGCGTAAACGCGCGGAGATTCAATCGCGAACCTTAGTTCTTCAGCGGGGTAAGATCGTGTCCGATTGAATAGTTATAAGTAGTTTTTAGAGTAGGGAGATAGGGAAGAGGTTTTTTATCACTGATTATCCGGACATGATATAAGGCATCATGTAAAAATAAGTTGTACAAATTTTATCTGAAATAGATTGTGAAATCTAGCTTCCATCAAAAAAACTGTTTAGGTTATTCTTACACGACTCCTAAATCGCGGATTTGAGTTCGGGCATTAATTTTTCTGGCGATAACCCTTAGCGCTACAAAATAAAAATTGTAATATTTCTATACTTCATTTGTCGTAGTGAAATGTTAACATATTGGGCGATATCAACGATAGAAACAACAACTAAAAAAGATCGCGATTAGTAGAACTATGAAAAAAATTCTCATGTTCATGTTCATGGGTTGCCTAGTGGTAGTCTTAGGTTTCCCAAGGCCAGCGGCTGCCGATCGTATAGATCGAGTGCTGGCCGATCTCAACAGTAACCATCAGGCGATCGGCCAGGCTATTCCTAAACTTCATAAACTGGAGATCCCGCCCCCAGGCAGTAGAGGATGTGGGAACATCGGGTTAACCGATAAGACCATCTTTGAGGGTTCCGGTAGCTATGGATGTTTGTCTTTAATAGACATCTATGCAAATGAACCAGCTGGTGGCGGTCTGAGAGGACTTTTAACTCATTCTGAAAAACAGGTAGTTAATATTCCCTCAACAGTTGGTAATCAGTTGGGACGTTACTTTACAGGACAGTACCCTGAGTTTGCTATTATTGGAGCGAATGTCAAAGTACCTTTTTGGTTCCAATTTAATAACAACGCCCTAAATTACTATGGGTACAAGAATACATATCCTTCCGGAGAACAATTCCAAGTCGATAAGGATGCTGTTTTTTGGGAACAGATACCCAGCAATGATAACACCCGCATCCCCACCGTTCACGAACTCTTAATTGCAGAAAATTACCCTGCTTCAGATCTACAAATTGGGTATGTAGACAATCTACCCGATCCTGGTTCAATAATGAGTCCACTGAATTCTAGGACAGCCATATACACTAAATCAGGGTTTCCTCCGTTATATTTCCGTTTCGATCATTTCTACCTAGTTCTGTTCGGTTCTTATGCTCCCATCGATCGGAATACTATTGAGACGATTGTTCGGACAATTACCACAGGAAATCCTCCCTCGATCTTTAGTGTCAATCCTAGTTTCAGTTTTCCAGAGTTAACACGTAATAGTACAACAAACCTGCCGATCGACGTGTCAACTGCTTTTACTTCCTCTGTAAATACCTCGACTTACACGCTCCTCGATATCGATCTACCCGATGGATTGAAATTTGACCCAACAACAAAAAGTATAATTGCCGATCCATCAGCTCTCCCTCCTGCTGGACCGAAACGTAGTGGATCTTATCCTGTTCCCATCACCGTTAACGATGGCAATGGTCATAAACTTACCCATACATTTAATCTAACTGTTAATCCATAAAAAAAGCCCTTCAGCATGAGCATAAGGCCAAGTTATGGATTGCATCTGCCTCCAACCTTCTGTATTCTTCAACATAGTCATTGTTTTTTCAAAGTAAAACTCATGAAACAACTAATATCGTATTTAATCGTCCTGACCTTGAGCTTGGCCACTTGTATAATTCAGCCAGCTCCAGCTCACAGTGGAACTCTCAACGGCATTCATATTATTACAGCCTCAGACTTGAATGCTCCCACAGGCAACATTACCTTTAATGAACTGCCTGACGAGACTCTCGAACCTGTCTATACACCTGCTGAATATGGTGGAGATGCTACTGCCCCTACCCTGACCTTCAAAGCAATGTTTGAAGGCCAAAGATATTCGCGCAATACAGCAACAGATTGTCCAGGGGCAACAGCTCTTGGTTGCATTATTAGTAACCCAAGCAACCCCTTATCTCTATCTACAGATATCCGGACTCGTATAGTTGGTATTATTTCTAACCCTGCCTTCTCAGACGGTAGAGTCATTGCTACTCAAAAGAATGCAGCTTATAGCATTTTGTTTGACAAAGATGTGGCTCGTGTAGGGATAACAGTAGGAGACCTTGATGCAGTGGGTGCTGTTAAGGTCAAAGTTTTCGACCGCACCGGAGCGCTATTGGGAGAAGTAACTAATAGTACAACAGGTACTGAATACCTTGGTTTTGCCACTGATGATGACAAAGAGAAAATTGCCGGGGTACAACTGAGTTTAGTTGGTGCTGAAAATGATGGTTATTTAATTGGTGATATTAGCTTTATTCAACAAGTACCTCACAATGTTGTGTGTAATGACTTAGTGGTAAATGGCAGCTTTGAAAAACCAGTAGTCCTCTATTATGGTTTGGAACCCTCAATTGAAGGTTGGGATTTAGTTCAAGGCAAAGGCATAGAAATTAATAATCAATACATCAGTAAGCCTTATGATGGGTCGCAATTTGTGGATCTTGATAGTACTAATTCAACAACTAAAATTTCTCAGAAAATTGCCACTCAGGTAGGGGAGACTTACAAGCTGACTTTTGCATTTGAAGCCACTAACCATCAAGGCGATCGTGACAAACTGAATGTAAATTGGGGAAATGAATTAGTTGTCGCACTGGATAAAGGTGCCAGTGATGACAAATGGGAGGTTAAGACCTACAACCTGGAAGCTAAAAGCACTGAAACTATTCTCAGCTTTGATAATCTGAATGAGATAGCTAACAGTTATGGTACTCGCCTTGATGCAGTGAGCCTGAACTTATGCCAATAGTTAGATATTCCTAAAACTGTGAAGCGATCGCTCTATTTAAACAAGCAAGGGCGATCGCTGGAGATAAATATCTAAATCAAAAAGTTACTTTTTTCTAATGGAGATGTCTAATGAAAAAATTTCTGATGTTCATAGTTATGGTTTGCCTAGTGATACTTTTAGGCTTCCCTAAACCTGTGAGTGCTTCTAATTTGGATTATGCATATTCTAGCATTGAGCGTAATCATCAGGCGATCGGCAGGGCTATTCCTGGTCTTCATACTTTGAAACCTATCCCTTATAATACGTATGACGATTGTAAAGGTACTCTTTGGTTTTCAGATGAAACCATCTTACGGAAATATATACCTCGTAGTGGTACTGGTCCCTGTTCATCTAGTCAGATGCTTAGGTGGTACACTTATCCATACAAGAATGGACATAGAGTAATATCTCCAATTTTTGATGATTCCTTTGATTCTTCTGTGGGTTCCCTTAGAAATACGTATGTCAATCAAATGAAAGGGTTAATCCGTGAGACTGGGGATAGTCGTTATGAGAAAAAGTATTTAGGGAGTTATTTTGCACAGCAATATCCTGAATTTGCTATTTTCGGAGCCAGCGAGCTGAGAAAAAACTTTAGGTATGTAAATAAAATAGAACTGAATCCGGATTACTATTCAGGAACAACCAAGGGACAAAAATTAACAGTTGATGGAACTACTGCTGTTGTTTGGGAACAGCAGATACCTAGTACTGGTTCTAATGCCCTCCCTACTGTTCACCACCTTTTAATTGTAGAAAACTCCTCTATATCAGATATAGATCTAATTCCTGAGCCTAATAGATATTTCCAAAAAAATGCAAATTACCAATATAACAGAGGCTACCCTACCCACTTTGTGAGAGATAGAATAAGAGACAGACACAGCAACAAAATATCAGATGAGGTGTCCTTGTTCGATAGTTTTTACTATTTAATATTTGCTTCTGACGCTCCACTGACTCAGAATATCATAGAGAATGTTGTTCACTCAATTACGACAGGCACTGCTCCAGCTCCCTATTCTCCTTCGCCTACTGTCAATTATAATTTTAGTTTTCCCACGTTAAAGGTGGGACAAACAACAAACCTACCCATTGATGTCTCAACAGCTTTCAATCCATCTGTAAATTCCTGGACTTACAAAGTCTCGGATTTTCAGCTACCCTCGGGATTAACATTTGACTCCACAACAAAAAGTATAATTGTTGACCCATCTGCACTACCACCCCCTGGACCAAAATCCTCTGGTTCTTTTTCTGTAGATATTGCTGTTGATGATAATAATGGTAACACGCCTAGCCATTCATTTACCCTAACTGTTAACCCATAATAAAGGCAGGTCTGCTCAAGGGCAAAGGAAGTTCAATTGAGTCTAAGTGGCGATCGCCCTATTTAAACAAGCCAAGGCGATCGCTGGATATAAATATCTAAATCAAAAAGTTACTTTTTTTTAATGGAGATGTCTAATGAAAAGATTTCTGATTTTAATGGTTATGGTTTGCCTAGTGATACTTTTAGGCTTCCCTAAACCCGTGAGTGCTTCTAATTTGGAATATACATACTCTAGCATTAAGCGTAACCATCAGGCGATCGGCAGTGCTATTCCTGGTCTTCATACTTTGGAACCTTTGTCTTATTCTAGCCCTGTATATAATACTTATCAATTTCCTCGAGACTGTGAGGGTACTACTTGGTTTTCAGATAAAACCATCACAGGAAAATACCAAAATGGTAGTGGTAGCTGTCCATCTTTGCAACGTCTTGCGTGGTACATTTCTCCATACTCCAATAGAGGTAGTAAAACAACATCTATAGTGTTGAACGGTTATACATACAATGCTGAAATAAAAGGGTTAATTCGTGAGACTAAGGAGAGTGGTTACGAGGAAAAGTATTTAGGGCGTTATTTTGCACAGCAATATCCTGAATTTGCTATTTTCGGGGCTAGCGAACTGAGAAAAAACTTTATGTATAAAAATTATCTCGACCTAAATTCGGATTACTATTCAGGAACAACCAAGGGACAAAAATTCGCAGTTGATGGAAGTACTGCTGTTGTTTGGGAACAGCAGATACCTAGTAGTAGTATTTCTAATGCCCTTCCTACTATTCACCACGTTTTAATTGTAGAAAACTCCTCTATATCAGATATAGATCTAAGTCCACATATGTCATACCAATTTCACAAAAATGCAAATTACCAATATCCCAAAGTGTTCCCTCCTCACGTCTTGAGAGATAAAATTAGAGACAGAAAGACCCCCATGCCAGATGAAGTATCCTTGTTCAATAGTTTTTACTATTTAATATTTGCTACTGATGCTCCACTTACTAATAAGAATATCATAGAGAATGTTGTTCACTCAATTACGACAGGCACTGCTCCAACTCCCTATTCTCCTTCACCTACTGTTAATTCTAGTTTCAGTTTTCCCACGTTAAAGGTGGGGCAAACAACAAACCTACCCATTGATGTCTCAACAGCCTTCAATCCATCTTCAAATTCCTGGACTTACACAGTCTCGGATCCTGACCTACCCTCGGGATTAACATTTGACCCCACAACAAAAAGTATAATTGCTGACCCATCTGCACTACCACCCCCTGGACCAAAATCCGATGGTTCTTTTTCTGTAAAGATTACTGTTGACGACCATAATGGTCATGTAGTAAACAGTTCATTTAACTTAACTGTTAATCCATAACAATAGCAATTATGCTCAAGGGCAAAAGGAGAAATGTAGACATCAAAACCCTTCATTTCAATTGACTCTGAGTGGCGATCACTAGGGATAAATATCTCAGTCAAAAAGTAACTTTTCGCCAACACTATCCAATTACAGCATTTTTCATTTGGGTAGAGCACAGTAGGGACGTTCCATGGAAGCTCCCTACTGGCTTTTGGTTATGACGATGTGGTCGATCAATCTGAAAAGCGCTGTAAGGATCGATAGGAGCTTCACGACTCTCATCTCCCTATGCCTTCATCTCTCCCTGACAAAAGTTGCTGCCATTACCTATGCCTCAGCCGTAACATCGCAAATATAGGCAAAACCAGTTTTAGGAGTCAATAAGTCACCGTTACCACCGATAATTGCCCGGCTACCGTCAAAGGCAACACCGTAGCCCCATCGCCCGTCTTTTGGCAAATCCGAAGGTTGCAACTTCTGTTTTTGCTCCCATTTACCATTTGCCAACTGGAACATATACACAGCACCGTAATCCCATTTGCCATGAGCACTGGCTTGAGATGCTCCCACAACTGCTACGTTACCCCTGATACCTACGGAGCAGCCGAAACAATCATGTTGCTTTTGATCGGTAGCTTCAATCTTCTGATGTAAATGCCACATACCGTTTTGTAATTCGTAAATATAAGCTGCCCCCGTATCTACTTTTCCCGACACACCAGAAAGATGCGCCCCCACAATTGCCCGATTACCGCTAACAGCTAACGACCAACCAAAGTTATCTCCCGAACCTAAGTCTGGCGGTTGAAGTTGCTGCTGCTGCCACTTCCCGTTTTCTAACTGAAAAATATAAGCAGCACCACAATTTCGTTTGCCTGGAGCATCGGCCAAATATGCTCCCACCATTGCTACATTGCCCTCAATACCCACTGAGTAACCAAACCAATTGCCAGCATCCAGGTCGTCCGGTTGCAATTTTTTACCTTTTTGTACCCACTTGTCCCCTTCTAATTGAAAAATATAAGCAGCACCACAATAGTTTTTAGCTGGAGCATCGGCTAAATAAGCTCCCACGATTGCCATTTTGCCATCAATTGCCACCGAATTGCCGAAATAATCACTAGCTTTTAAATCCGAGGGTTGTAGAATTTGTTTGTGCTGCCACCGACCGTCTTGTAATTCATAAATGTGAGCTGCACCCGCATTATTTTTTCCCAAAGCACTAGCAGAATACTGGCCGACAATTGCGAAGTTGCCACTAATATCTAAAGAGTGACCGTACCCAGCCATTTTCTGACCTTTTGGTTTGAGCTGCTGTTTTAACTTCCACTTACCGTTTTGCCAACGGTAGATATAGACATTACCTTTGCTATCATCCCCGACAAGAGTATAGTGACCATCAATGCCCACAGCCTGCTTAAAAGCAAAATATTCGCTAGCACGATTCTCCGATAACTTTTGTATTGGCTTTAACTTTTTGTTCAAAAAAGGAGCTGTTTGCTGCGCCCAATATTTAACATTAACTCCCTCAGCTCCATATTGGGGGCAGTAGACACCGAAGTTATCCAGATTTTCTACTGCTTTACCTGGTGTGGCTCCTTTATGACCGACGATCGCCCAACTACCTCCATATTGTAGATTACCTACCATTGTCGAACCAATTGAAGAGCAAGCTTTTTTGATTTTCTGGTCTACTTGCGTGCCTGCATAATCTTTAGTGGCGATGGAGACTATTTCCCCTGATGGCAAATTTTGAATAGTTTCAACGAATTTATCAACCTCCTCTGGTATCGCAGGATTAAAACTACCAGAACTTTTAACTTGCCCATTTTTGCTATCTAATACTATCAGATTCCAGCCGGATTTATATCCGCCTTCTATGGGTAAAATCTTTCCATTGAAGTGAATTTGTGCTTCTCCTGCTTGGGGAATATAGTATGGTGCTGCTCCCACAAATGATGGTTTGGATATGGCTTCTACTGCGAAAGTGCCTAGGTCTTTTACTACTTCAACCTCTTGGGTGTAGCTACTGCTGGTTTCTAACCAAAATATGGATTCATGGGCAGTGCCAGGCTCATGGCCTTTAATGCCGATTAAGGTGTATGATTGGCCAGCTTTCAGGTTGTCTATTTCAGCGCTGCCTATAGTTTTAAAGGCTGCTTTAGCTTTATCTGTTAGGGGAGTGGATACAGCATCGCCTTTAATTGCTATAGCGACTATCTTCCCTTCTGGCAAGCTATTGATGAAATCAGCAAAAATATCGCTGTTGCCGATAGGGGTATCGAAGCTGTTACAAAATAACGGTAAACCTGTGGTTTCGTCGAGTACGGCCACATTGATGCCCCGATTGTAGTTACCGAAGTCAATTTCTTGACCATCAATAGAGATTTGGGCTTTGGTGTCTCCTCCGCCTATATATTTTGCTGCGTAGCCAGAGGATGTGGCAGTGATGGTGACTTTTTTTGTTGTCATATTAGTTCTTATGTATATTTACTTAGTTGAGTTTGTCAAGACTTACCCAAGAATTTTAGCTGTAAGGTGCATTGCAACGTGCCTTACACAAAAACTACTGTACAACAGATGGTTTTGCCTAAGTCCTTTTGTGTTGGAATTTATTGGTTGTTAAGGCATTACAAAATTGAGGGATGAAATTGTAGGGCCAATCCCCTGTCCTAAAAGTAACATTGAGCAGTCACAGAGCCAGTGTCCCTAGAAACCGATCGTCCCTTTAATGTGCAACACTGGTTGTTATATACTCAGGTTGGGCAAAGGCAATCGACCCTGATACTAATTCACTCAAATAATCTCACAAATAACAAATTATTTCACGTCGCTTCGTGTGAAATAATTGTCTAAAATTATTCTCAGTTAAAGTGTTCAGTAAAATCTATTTTTATTTTTATTTTTATTTTTTGACTGTCTTAAGTGCGTCTTATAGCTAATTCTTGCCAGAAATTGCTGAGGCTGATTGAACTGTTTTCTGCTTGCTTGGGTTAACTACTCGACCGTCGCCTTGCTATCGCTCTGACTGCACTAACGCAATGACAAATAGCCTACACTACTTCTGATGCTCTGTCATGGCGAGGGAGTGTCAAAGTAGTTAATTTTCTTCGTTGTTCATTTCTACCCCCGCGGCCATCTCATCACTTAATTTTCGGCTGAGATTGCGATCGCTTGATTGTCATGGCGAGGGGGTGCAAAAGTAGTTAATTTTCTTCGTTGTTCATTTCTACCCCCGTGCCCATCTCACAACTTAATTTTCGGCTGAGATTGCGATCGCTTAATTGTCATGGCGAGGGGGTGTCAAAGTAGTTAAATTGCCTCGCTGCTCATTTCTACCCCCGCGGCCATCTCATCACTTAATTCTCGGCTGAGATTGCTTCGGCTGCTATACTTTCAACGGCAAGCAATTGCGTTTTTTTTACACAGAAAAAAAGACTTAATATGTCATTGCGAGGCGATATCGGTACCAGCCTCTTACAAAAAATGTCAAATCGTCCGAAGCAATCTCGACTCCATCGCTCGCTCCCTAACAGCGAAATATAAAAAAAACGCAATTCTTACCCGTGCTGAGTATTATATAGCGCTTTCCCCAAGAAGTCGCGCAGCGTTGCGTACCGAAGGTCGTCTGTAAGACTTGGAACCTTTGCGAAGCATTCCGGAGGAAAGCAATCTACTCGTTTTCCCGTCGCCTCGCTGCGGACAATATGTGCGACTAAGAAACGGGTTTTTTTTGGAAAAGCCCCGTTTCTTAATACATTACTTATTACTCTTCTGCCGTAACGACATCGCAAACGTAGGCAAAACCAGTCCCGCCAGCGATCGCCCGGCTGCCGTCAAAAGATAAGCTCTTGCCAAAGCCACCACCCTGGGAAAGCTTCTGTTGTTCCACCCATTTGTTGTTTACCAACTGGAACAAGTAAACAGCATGGGAGACACCAGGCGCTCCTACTACCGCTACACCGTTGCCGATACCTACGGAGGTACCAAAATAACAGTCTATTGCTACATCGCTAGCTACAATCTTCTGATGTAACTGCCACGCACCGTCTTGCAATTGAAAAATATAGGCTGCACCGGACTGGCCTTTGCCAGAAGCATCGGCTCGGAAGGCTCCCACAATTGCCCAGTTACCGCTAACAGCTACCGAAGAGCCAAAGTGGTCGTCAGTGTCTAAATCTAGAGGTTGAAGCTTATTCTGCTGCTTCCACTTGCCCCCCTCATTATGGAAAACATAGGCAGCACCAACACTGGTTTTGCCAGGAGGTTCTGCAACATACGCTCCTACAATTGCTACATTGCCATCTATTGCTACTGCATTGCCAAAATTATCGTTAGCACTCAAGTCTAAAGGTTGCAATTTTTCTTTTTGCACCCACTTATCGCCTTCTAAGTGAAAAATGTAGGCAGCACCGCAATTGCTTTTGCCTGGATCGTCTGCTTGTGTCGCTCCTACAATTGCTACTTTACTATCTATCGCTACTGAATAACCGAAGTAATCGTATGCATGTGGGTCTGAGGGTTCTAAATTTTGTTTGTGTTTCCACTCATCGTCTTTTAATTCGTAAATAAGGGCGGCACCGGAATCGCTTTTGGACATAACATTGTAAAAAAAGTCTCCCACGATTGCCAAATCACCGGAAATATCTACAGAGCGACCAAACCTAGTATCACCCTGCCCTTTAGGTCTTACAAGCTCTGCTTGCATCTGCCACTGACTGTTGTGCCGTTTGAATATATAACTTTTATACGAACTCCCAACGATCGCGCAGTCACCATCGATGCCCACACTGGTGCCGAAATCTTTACCAGCACCGCCTAACCACAGCTTTTGTCCCCGTTCTAAGTCCTTCTTCGGAGGCTCCATTTGCCGCTGCCAATATTTCACCGCCACCGGCTGGGTTGCTCCCAACTCGACGAGGTTTTCTACTACTTTACCCGGTTTGGCTCCTTTGTAACCTACTATAGTCCAACTGCCTCCGTATTTCAGATTGCTTACCATCGTCGAACCGATAGACGAGAAGGTTTTTTTAACTTTGGGGTCGATTTCGGCTCCGTAGGCATAATCTTTAGTGGCTATGGCTACTACGTCTCCTGGTGCTACTTCTTCGAGGGTATTGACCAAGGCATCTACTTCGGCAGAGTTGCTGGGATTATAACTGCCCGTAGTTTTTACTTCCCCGCTTTTGCGGTCAAATACTACTAAATTCCATCCCGTATTGTCTCCTTCTACAGCAATGGGGGCTCCGTTGAGTTTCATTTGGGCATCTCCTCCTGTTACAGGCCAATAATATGGCGGCGATGCTGTTGAGGGTTTGGATATGGCTTCTACGATAAACCCGCCGTATTGTTTGAGGGCCGCTACATCGTCGGCGAAGGTGCTGCTGGTTTCCGGCCAAGATATGGATTCGTGGGCGCTGCCGGGGGGGTTTCCTTTGATTCCGACTAGGGCGTAGGCGTGCGACTCGTTGGCCATTAAACTAGGAAACTAGGTATAAATGGCCGTTCTAAATCAATACAAGAGGACAACCTCTGATTTATGAATAACTCTTATGACCTTGTAGGTGAAATTCCTACCGCCTTGTTGTTGGGTTGACAGCGTAATCCACAGAGTAGCGACTGAACATCAATCTCTGAAGCTGGATTAA
>JBARXI010000123.1:0-29722 GCA_049647275.1 Microcoleaceae cyanobacterium | reverse complement strand
CGTTTAAACTTTTTTACCTTGGTTTGAGCACAAGTATTCCTAATAGTTTGATTAATCCACATTGAACCTATTTCAATATGATGAAAATCCTTGCTTGTATACTTGCGACGCTCTGACTTATCGACTTTTAGCAATGTATTGGCTACTTCAGTATTGAGCAAAGTTAGGCGCTCAAACTCAGCAGCTTTACAAGCATTAAGGCGATAAAAAGGTAGTTTTAGTGTCAAAGTTAATTTACTCATAGGACTATCGTAACACAACCCTACACAACTGTGTAAGATACTACGGGATAAATCCCGTGGCTCATATTTCATCCAGGGGTTAAAACCGCCTGGCTCTCATCTTCAACTCAAACTTTTGTAGCTTTATTTTATTTACTTAACGATCGGGATGGGTTTTTAAATATTAAAGATAGTGTTGTTTAAGCATTTTTTATCATCTTTAAGCCTGTCCTGGTTTACTTATTTTGGAGATAAGTCAATATACAAAAGTTTGTTAAATTTATCTGTCATAACAGGGAACTTCTTGAGCAGCTTATCTGTGGGAACAGCATTTCCCTAAAAGTTCATCATTAGTCTATGTCAAACACCAAGTCGTTCGTTGCTAAAAAAAAGTCTTAGTAGGACTTAGAAAAACAGGCTGATAAAATAGACTTAAATTCACGCATAAAGAGGGATTTAGCTCAAAAAAGTATAAATATAAATTGAGGACTAGTAAGGCTTTTCGGTGACGAATGCTATGCAAACAGCCACTTTATTTATATAGCAGTTTTCACTTAGGTAGACCACAGTAGGGACGTTCCATGGAACGTCCCTACAAAGGTTTTTGTTCGTAAGGAGTGTGTTCCATCTTTCTGAAAACCGCTATAAGTATTCAACCGGTAGCGTAGCTCCCCCGGAGGGGGAACATGATATAAGTACCATTAGTCAAAACAATGATTTGGCAATTTTTTTTCAATCAGTGAGAAATATCTTTCACAAGCTTTAGCTATGTCTGAACAACTATGTATTTATCGTTTTGAAAAATATGCTTGGTTTGTTCCTTTTAGAAACTATTCGACCAGAGTATTTGGAATTTATAAATGAGCGTTTTGGCACTTATGTAAGTTTCAAATCATCAATTTATTGGAGCAAGTTTTTCACATAAATGTTCGAGTTTAAACATTTTTATCCAAACATGAAACTAGCCCCTGGCTTTTTGAAAATTTTGATACCCAAGTTAATAATATTTAACCTATTAGACATCTCCAATAATCAAAAATAAAATCAATTATCGTACAAAAATCATCAATTATTTTTCCCTAGTCCCTCTTTTGGTGGAGATGTCTATTGTTGAACAGGGACACCCGATATCACAGAATTTTCAGAGTAAAATTGATTTGCCCAACGTCTAGACTGACGTACTGGACCGTCTTCTTCATATAAAGGAGGATTATTAATATTAGTTTTATTCTCCAAAATACTAATGTCTTGTTCAAAAGTTTCTAAAACATCTTGTTTTAACATCTTATTTAAAATCAAGCTCAAAGGAAAAGGCAGAACTTTCTTGACACTGTAAAATATTTGAATATCAAGATACTCTCCATCTATTGGCGTTCCAGTGAAAATAGTTAATAAGCCTAACTTTAATTTTCCTTCTGTCCAATAAAAACTAACATCATAAGCAGGTCCATAATAAATAGTGGTAACTGAGCCGTCTTCTAAGACTAATTTTCCGGCTGCCAAAGAAGATAAATTATACTTCTGAGACATTTTGTGAGTTAAAATTGGTCCGTCAATTTCTACTCCATGACTCTGAGCACTTTTGAAAGTACGGCTGTGCAAATTAGACAAGTGGGAAACATCTACACTGTTATCCATATAATCCTGGAGGGTAGCGCGTACTTTCCATTGATGGACTAAATGTAGGGGAGTCCATTCTTTAGAAATAAGTTCAGGTATTTGAGGTATTTCCCACTCAGGGAGTTTTCCTTGTTGGTGGTAGTACATCATTATTAGACCATTAACCTCAGCTACAGGCCAAGTTTGAATTTTTGCTTTAGGCGTGGCTTTACCAGGATAAGGAATAGCAGCGCAGTGTCCATTTGTATCCCAGAGCCAGCCGTGATAAGGACATCTCAGAGTTTGACCTTCTATTCTGCCTCCATGGGCAAGATGAGCGCCTAAGTGGGGGCAGTGAGCATCTAGAATGTGAGGTTTGCCGTCTTCTGTGCGAAAGAGTACGAAGTCTTTTCCGAAGTAGTGAAGTGGGATGACTCCTTTGACAGATAGTTCTTCACTTTTGGCAACACGAAACCAACTATTGGGAAAGGTTGAATACATAATTTTTTACTGTTCCAGAGAGACAAAAATCAGTTATTAGTTTAATAAGCATAGCGATCGCTTGCCCACTCTAAACATTAAAAAATATTAATTTCTCTTGACAAATATTTAATCATATATTGTCTATCTCCCTACAGTAGTTGTTAGATTTGAGGTTGAGATATTAGAAGATATGGGATGTGGGGTCTGAGGTGTTAATAATCTGAGGTGTTAATAAATTGAGCTTTGTCGCCGGAGTTGCTTCACATCTTTTAGTCTGAGGGAAGTTCCTCTTTTTGCGGAGCATGACAAACGGAAAAGAGGCTAGGTAATCCGTTAGTGTAGGAGCGTTATAAGAGCACTAATTAAACTATTCTAAATTCAAGATTAAACACCTTGTATCATAGATACAGACTGTAAAAAAAATCTGGGAGATAAAATTTGTCGCAACCTCTTTAGTAGGATTGCTATATAGCATTTTTAAATGAGATGTAAATCTATGAATTCTTTTTACCCTCTGAATATCAACAAAAAAATCTATGAATAACTCAACATCCAACTCCACTACTAAATCTATTCCGATTACTTTAAATTGTTCTGGTGGAATTTCACTCTTGTGCTGATATGGCAGGAGTCTTTTATGAAATAACAAAATCAGCTCTACAAGATAAACTGGCAATTGTGATTGATACTATTACTGGAGCTTCTGCTGGAACTATAATCAAAATCTAATCAACAAACCAAATAATAAATAAATAAATAAATAAATTTTTTACCCTTTGAATATCAACAAAAAAATCTATGAATAACTCAACATCCAACTCGACTGTTAAACTTACTCCGATTACTTTAAATTGTTCTGGTGGAATTTCACTGGGTGCTTATATGGCAGGAGTCTTTTATGAAATAACAAAAGAAGCTGTACAGGATAAACCGGCAATTGTTATTGATACTATTACTGGAACTTCTGCTGGAGCTATAATCAAAATCTAATCAAGAAACCGAATAATAAATAAATCAACTTTTTCCCTCTGAATATCAACAAAAAAATCTATGAATAACTCAACATCCAACTCAACTGTTAAACCCATTCCGATTACTTTAAATTGTTCTGGTGGAATTTCACTGGGTGCTTATATGGCAGGAGTCTTCTATGAAATAACAAAAGAAGCTGTACAGGATAATCCGGCAATTATTATTGATACTATTACTGGAGCTTCTGCCGGAGCTATTTCTGGTATTATGGCTGCATTTTATCTATTAAAGCCACAAAATGAGGCTCAAGAGTTACTCAAGGAAGAAAAGATTAAAAAAAATGTTTTTTATCAAGCTTGGGTAGAAAAAACTGATATTAAAGAAATAGACCGCCTTGGTTTTATGCCTCAGAAAGATGAGATTACTGGTAAAAATAATTGGAGTATTTTTGCCGGAGATTATATCAAAAATTTGGCTGATGAATTATTAAAACCAGAGCAAGTAAAAATTGATGAAAACACAAAACCTCTAGCCCTAGTGATGACTATAACAAATCTGCAAGGGCTATTAAAGAATTTTTTTAATCGAAATCAAATTAAAGCAGTTACTAATGCAGAAACCCGTCAATTTTTATTTCATAGTGGTTTGAAAAATAAATCCAGTGAAGTAGAAGCAATGTGGAAAAAAGTAATTATTGGTAGTCGTGCTTCTGGAGCTTTTCCTGTTGCCTTTCCTCCTGTTGGTGATGATTCTAAACTAGATAGTTTTAATTTATCTGGTTGTGTGGATAAATATCCACGTAATATTGATGACTATAGAGAAAAATTAAACAATGATCCTGAATTAAAAGAACTCAAAAATATTTGCCGTATAGAAAAAGATCATCAGACAGGAAAAGATGAACTTAAGTTTATTTTTTCATATACAGATGGTGGAGTTTTAGACGGTTTACCTATTCTTAAAGGAATTGATATTGACAAGAGGCTTATTAGTACCAACTCTTTTTCAACTCAAGAGATTCAGCTTTTTTCTCGTAAATACATTGATAAGTTTGAAAATTTTAAGGCACATTGGCACAATCTTAAGATTGATTCTAACTCCAGAAAATACATTTATATACAACCGCAGCCAGTAACAAATTTAAAAGGTGCTAAAAGCTTGTTAAAAAAGCACTTTAAAATGTTTCAAATCGGTAGTAAAGGTCTGACATTACCCAAAGCAGGACATGATTCTCAAAGATTACAAGATATCCTAGAAATAAATGATTTTGCGGAACGAAGAGAACAGTTTATTAGCAAATACGGACAGGAACTACACTCAATTTTTAAAGAGATAAAATCAGAAATAGAGCAGAAAGTAGAAAATATAGATCTGAAAACAAAACTTATCCAAAGATATGATGAATATAACCAAAATTTTATCAAGACTATTGACGAAGCCAAGGCAGAAATAAAAGAAGCTATTCCCCACATCAAGGTGAAGCTAAATCGAATAGATCCATCAAATATTCGGCATATTCCCAAGTTAAACAATGATGACCTAAATAAAATTTATCAAACATTAGAGAACAAACTTGGAAAGGAAAAGTTGGAAGGTGAAAATGATGACTTACTAGCTTCAGAATTTTTAGGAGCTTTTGGTGGATTTTTTGACCAGAAATATAGGGAACATGATTTTTTACTGGGCAGAATTTCTGGGCTTACTTGGTTACACGAGAACTGCAAAAATATTCAAACTCCCATACCAAAAGATGAAATAGTGGCTCAAATTCAAGAGGAAATTCTGGAATCAGAACCTAAACTTAAACCTAGTCATTGGGCGAGAATTGCTAGAATCGTTTTGCGTGGCATGAGAATTATCTTGATAGAATTTATCAGTATTAAATCTCCATTTCGGATAGTGGGTAGTTTAGTAGCAATTATATTAATTCCTCTGTTTATGATTTTGGAGTTATTACTGACTTTGTTTGTTTATTTGTTGGAGAGTTTAGAATTTGTTTGGCAATGGTTAGTAGCTAAAAGTTAAACAGATTAAATTTGCTAACGGTATAATCCACATTCGACACTTCATTTTATTTATATAGCAAAGAAAGAATTGCTTAGGAGATAGATTGATGATGAACCTTAAACAGCGAAATATTTTTCCCAGTGTAATTGTTTTAGAAGATTTGAATCTCTCTGGTATGATTAAAAATCGCAAATCGTGCAGCGTTGCCAGTCATAGTATTTGCGCAGCATTCTGTAGGAAAGCAATCACTAGAGCGATATCTGGCACATCGGTTGGAAACAATTTATATCATGTCCGGTTGAATACTTATAAATAAGCACAGAGGAGTCAGGAGTCAGGTAGGGGAGCCGTCGGATTGGCGAGGTACAGGAGTCAGGAGGGAACAAAAAGAAAGAAAAAAGAAGAAAAAGAGGAGAAAAAAGAAGAAGAAGAGGAGAAAGTTTTTTATCGCGTTCTTATCCGGACATGATATTAGAACTTTATTAGAGGGAAAAGTAGAAAAGTAAGTCCGTGATTTATGAGTAATTAATCGTTGGAAAGCAACATCGCAAACTTATTCTGGTTGTGGATTTAAAGGAGGTAAATTATATAATATCCGGGTAATTAGTTATCCTAATAATTGAGGAGTCATAAATCAGAAGTAGGGAGTAGGGAGTAGGGAGTAGGGAATAATTTTATGGTGGGAATTTGTAGGGATACTCCAAGAAATGTCTACATTTTAGGGAAAGAAGCGCGAGTGCAATAACTGTATAACCGAATTTTATATTAGACCTTTCAATTCGAGAGTGGGAATGTTTCAACTGTAGTGCAAAATACGACCGAGATGAAAACGCAGCAATAAATATATTAGTCGTCGGGGGGCCTCCCTCCTACAGAGGAACTGCCCTAACGGAGATTCAAACAGGACATGGAGTCAGGTATACAGCAGTTTCCAACTTTATGAAGTACATATATTTATGGTTTTAGGGTTTCTGTTAGGGTCAACTAAATGTAGTAGAATGCCAATGCCCAATGGAAAGCTGTGTACAAACTCCTATCACGGATGAAAACTCAAAATAACCTTCTCTAGTTTTTTTTATGCGAACCACAAAAGTAGAACGAGTCAGAGGTGTCAACGACATTCTGTCAGACACCTATCAAATCGAACAACACATCAAAAGCACACTCAGCAAATGTTTTGAGTCCTACGGCTACCGTCCCATAGACGTGCCACTAATCGAATATACCGAACTATATCTCAAAAAATCAGGCGAGGATATTGTTTCCCGTCTCTATGACTTTGTGTTCCGAAACCGTCGCCTTTGTCTAAGGCCAGAATTTACTGCCTCGGTAGTCCGCGCCTATTTAGACAACCTCCAAGGTCTGCCATTGCCAGTCAGACTTTATTATATGGGGCCAGCATTTCGCTATGAACGACCCCAAAAAGAAAGATATCGTCAGTTTACCCAGATGGGAATAGAACTTATTGGGGCAACAGGAGCGATCGCTGATGCGGAAGTCATTTCGAGCGCCTGCCAAGGTTTAGACCATTTGGGCTTAACTCAATATCGAGTAGTTATTGGTCATATTGGAGTTGTCAATAATTTTCTGGATAATCTTCAGTTAGAAACTCGTCTCCGTAGTTTTTTACTTACTAATATGGAAACCTTCAAAAAAGAAGGAAGACAAGCAGTAGAAAATCGGCTATATCAAATATTTCCGGCTTTTGGTGATAACTATTCATCTACCAATCAATCAGCAACTGAATCTACTAATAAAAAATTAACAGATATTCTTCAAAGCATGGAAGAAAATGATGCACGAACTGCAATTTTCGACCTATTAGATAGTATGAATATAGGGATAGCCGGAACTCGCGAGCCAGAAGAAATAGTAGACCGACTTCTAACTAAAATGAAACGCCAAGACCAGACGCAACAATTGAGTCAAGCACTAGAATTTATGGGAGAATTAATTCAACTCAAAGGTGAACCTATTGAGGTATTAAAAGAAGCGGAAAAACTACTGTCAAATTACAGTATTGATACTTCCAGTTTGAAACAATTACATGATATTGTCGATACTTTAGAATATTACAACGTAGACAAAAGTCGTATTAGTTTTGATTTAGGTGTGAGTCGAGGCTTACAATATTATACAGGGATGATTTTTGAAATTTATCATGGCAACCCGGGGGAAGAAAGACAAATCTGTGGGGGAGGAAGATATGATGATTTAATCGTGAATTTGGGCAGCAGACAAGAAACTCCGGCAACAGGTTTTTCTTATGGCATGGAACGACTCAGGCAAGCATTAGAAACTGAGGGAAAAATTAGAGAAAATGATGATTTTGTCGATCTCTTAGTTGTGGCTGTCAGTGAGGAAGATTATAGTTACGCTATTAGAGTAGCGGAAAAACTGAGACAGGTAATGTTAAAAGTAGAATTAGATGTCAGAGGTAGAAATGTTTCGAGTAATCTTCAATACGCTACTAAGCAGAATATTCCCTATGTAATAATTGTCGGACCACAAGAAAGAATGGCTGCAGAAGTGCTCTTGAAAAATATGGCTTCTGGAGAACAGCAAAATTTGGAAGTAAGTGAAGTAATCAGCAAACTTAAAGGTTCATAAATTTATCTTTAAGTAGTGGTAAGATTGAAACTTCAAATAGAATGAATTTATACATTTACTGACAGGTGGGTTTAAAGAAAATATGTTTAGGGTTACTGACAATAAAAGTACAAAATACCTCAGCAAAAAGATGTAGTTATGCAAAATATAAGTAGCATTTCTGATTGGGTCAAATTACATTTGACGCTCTCTCTCAGATTCCGGTGTTAATACCAATTTCATCAAACAATGTTACACTCGCCAGCTTGAGTAATTTCTAGACTTCCCTGTTGAGATTTTTTGAGAATGCGAGGACAAATGCCATGCCTAAAGTAATATTTTCTTTTGTTACATTGAAATTAAAATAGCTTCTAACAGTCAAAAACAAGAAATCGCACGAGAAAAAATTATAAATCCTGACTCCTTGAGGTCGCCAATCCGATGGCTCCCCTACCTGACTCCTAACTCCTGCCAATTTGTAGAAAACTTTTTTCAGGCTTGGTATTAGCTGTTGCGCCTCCTGCACTAATTAACTGAAATCCTAATTTTTTTAACTCAACTCATTTAAGCAGGCACACAAAATTAATGACGCATTTTATAAAAATAAAATCTTTTTAAGACAAGGCTTCAAGAGAATTAGAGCAGGTAATCAATTCTATGTAGGTGCTTAACAGAGAAAGACTATATAGCAATCGTAAATCATTTGTAAAATTCTTGGAGTTATTAAAAACTTCCTACTTCTCTCTTCCCTTCTGCCTTCTGCCTCCTGCCTTAAAGTAGCCCATTTTTTTCACGAATCATTTCATATTGCTATATGTTACCGGAGAATATTAAATCTAGACAACACCAACACTCTAGATAATTACCTACTACTGTTGTAAAAATCTATCTATAACTAAAAATCAAACACAAAAATATGACAACAAATCAAAGTGTAAGATTAGCTTTGCCTAGCAAAGGTGCTTTGGAAAAAGGCACAATGAATTTATTAGGCGCTTGTGGTTTAAAAGTATCTAGACCAAATGAAAGACAATATGTAGGTTCGATTCCTTCTCTCCCACAAATAAAAGTTCTATTTCAACGGGCTGCTGATATTTTTACTAAAGTAGAAGAAGGTAGTGCTGACTTAGGAATTACTGGTTATGATGTAGTTTGTGAAGAAGGTCAAGCATCTGATGATGTGGTGGTTATTTGGGATAAATTAGGCTATGGCAAATGTGAATTAGTTCTGGCTGTTCCTGAGAGTTGGGTAGATGTTTCTTCTATAGAAGATTTAGCTGAATTAACTCTTTCTTTTCGAGAGAAAGGTCGGAATTTAAGAATAGCTACTAAGTATCATAATATGACCAGAAAATGGTTATATGAAAAGTTAATTGTACATTTCTCTTTAGTAGCAGTTCAAGGGGCAATGGAAGCAGCACCAAGTATGGGATATGCTGATATGATTGCTGATGTAACTAGCACTGGCACAACTCTTAGGGAAAATCGTTTAAAACGCATTGAAGGAGGTACATTTCTCAAGTCACAAGCTTGTTTAATTGGTAATAAACGACTATTATTAGAAGATGAAACAAAGTTGGAAACAACTAAGATAATTTTAGAATTGCTAGAAGCACAAATGGAGGCAAAAAAATATGTTTCAGTTACGGCAAATGTGCGGGGAAAATCTCCAGATGAAATAGGCGGTCGCTTGATGTATAATAATGAATTAAACGGTATTTCTGGTCTTCAAGGTCCGACTATTGCTAAGGTATATTCCGGGGAAGGAAATGACTGGTATGCTGCCACAATTGTGATAGAGCAAAATATGTTATTATCTGCAATTAATCATCTGAGAAATGTAGGTGGTACAGGTATGACAGTTTCCTCTCCTAACTATGTTTTTGGTTCTAAGTCTCGGATCTATGAGGCGTTTTTAGAAAAACTAAAATAATTAAATGTTTGAGAGGTTTTCGACTAATTTCTCCTAAACTTTGATGAGGGCAAGTTTTGTATAGGAATTTTTAGTCGGAGCTATAGCGTTTCTCAGTAAGGGTGAAGTACAAATAAATTAGCCCCCCCTGACCCCCCTTCTCAAGGCAGGGCTGTTTCAAATTGAAGAAAAACTTTTTGAGAGGGGACTTAGAGAACCGGAGTAGGGAGAAAGGGATATAAAGCCTTTTTTAACTAAAAATCAGTACATTAAGCTGGGAAATTTTTGATTAAACCTGTATAAAATTAACTAAAATAGCTGACATTTCCTGTGTAGCGAAAAACTGTATCCCGACAAATTTGATCGAAATCCAGATTTTTTCACCAAAAAATCTCCCCTGCTCCCTCTTATTCTAAAATAAAACAGCCGTGCCGTTATAAAGGGGGAACCGCTGAAAAAGAAGGACTTAAGATTTAAGGCTGTACCTTACTTACTTGAAAACTTCTATATATTTATGTTTTTAAATAAAATTGCCCCAAGAAATTTTTAGTTTTAAATTTGACTTAACAAAATGCCACATACAATTGTTACTGATATTTGTGAAGGGGTTGCTGATTGCGTAGGCGCCTGTCCAGTTGCTTGTATCCATGAAGGCCCTGGCAAAAATACTAAGGGCACTGACTGGTATTGGATAGATTTTGATACCTGTATTGACTGCGGAATTTGTCTGCAAGTTTGTCCAGTAGAAAAGGCTATTCTGGCAGAAGAAAGACCAGAATTACAGAAAACTCCAGAGTAATTTTTTCTGAATAAAATTTTCAGACGAAAGTAGCGATCGCCATCTATATTATTTATGAGATTTGTGCTGAAAAATTGCCAGAGCAAATATATAGTGGCGATTGCTCACCCACCCGAAAAAAAGAAAATAATTTTTAGGAAGGTCAGCACTGCCACAAATATATGAATTATTTGCATAACAATCTGCCCCCTCAGCCCTACAGTCAATAACTATGTAGTCAAATAAGCCAACACTGATGCTATTAATAATATAGATATAGATAAAAATCAGTTGAATCTAAAAATCAGACTCATAACTAACCAAAGCCTTTAGGTTTATTTTCCTCCAGTTCTGTATCTCGGAAAAACTTGCGAATTATTTGAACATCAGGCTCTACCTCAATCCACAGGCGAGCGCCACCAGCTTGACTCTTATTCGGTTTATGAGGTCGGTAGACAATTTTGCAATTCCCCAAAATCTCAGCTTCGTGACAATAGTCGTTTCTATCTCCCTGTTTCACAGAGATAGCTGGTAAAGATGTGCCGTTGTCTCGGTTCTGGTCAATTTCCCTTCGCAGCACATGAATAAAAGTATTGCCTGTGCGCTGTCCTTTATTCCAAGTGCCTTTAGGACCACGACTACCTGGGGTAATTTCTGGCATTCCCCGACTATTTAAGGGAATTATCCAGAACCGTTGGACTTTTTTGGCTCCTTTCAAACGACCTTGCCTCAAAAGTAACCTTAGTCTAGCGGTAGAAATATTTAAAAGAAATGCTGCTTCTGTTGTGCCTACTGTGTCTTCCATAAACTGTTCCGAAACATATAGATGATAAACTGGATAACCTTCTATCATCAAACCACAAAGATTTTACTTTGGCAATATTTTTTGATTTTTCAGTATTCATTCATAATATAATAGTGAGGTTGGTAGATGATTTTGTAATTACCTAAAATTTTGACTTAAGATAATTGCTATAATTATAATCCTAGTAATAATCAGAAAAATTGACTCATGTCTGGTCAGATCATTAATTCCCCAATACAATTAAACCTTTTTAATCTTGAGAAACCTATTAATTTACAAATATATGAGCATCGGTTCACTTTTATAGATTGATTTGCGGGTATTGGCGGATTTAGAATTCCTCTAGAAGAATTACGAGGCAAAAGGAATTAATGGAATAGAATGTTTTTGCCTCATTCAGATATTTTACCGACTTTAACTGCCACAGGTACAAAAGATTGTATAGCTACAGCGTCTATTAATGCTGAAACTCCTCTGGAGTATAAGTCTTTATTTATCAAAGAAATTTATAGCAAGAAAAACTATCGGAATATAACAGCAAAAGACTGTTCTAAGTTACAAGGTTTTCCTAGTTGCTTTAAAGCGTATAGTAGTGAGAATATTGCTAAGAAACAATTTGGCAATGCTGTTTCTATTCCAGTTGTTTATGATTTGGCTAAATCTTTACTTAGGTCACTTAGTTTTTTTTATTAGATTCAATCTCAGATTAGAGTTTTTTTTGATATTTACAACCTCAAATTTTGCCAGTATCTAGAATCAGCAATTCTGGCAAAAGAAAACCGAAATTACAGAATAATCTAGAATAATTTTTGGCGCAGGAAATTTTCAGGTAAAGGTAGCCATCCCATCTACATACTTATTATTTATGAGGTTGGGGGAGAAAAATTGCTAGAGAAAATATTATAGATAGAGGCGATCGCTCACCCACTCTCAAAAAATAATTTTGAGGAAGGTTGGCACTTCCAGAAATATCAGAATTATTTCCATAACAACCTACAATGTCAACCAAAAAGTCAAAGAAGCTCACACCGATACTATTAATAATATATATAGAGAAAAATCCACTTAAACTAGTAATAGTTATCCTCATACAAAAATAAACCATTTAGGAAGAGTTTAGATGTCAAGCGAAAAGTTAATTGTAGACCCAGGTTTTGTGCATCACCGAAAGATACAAACAATTTTACAAGAACAAGGTTCGAGAATTATTAATCAACAAATTAGCTTGATACCACCAACCGCCCCCGAATTCCAAAAAAGAGTATTAATTGACCAGATATACACAAGAATATTGCTCGAATTCTGTAAGGTAAATGGAATTAAGACTCTAGAAGAGATTCTTCTAGAAAAATGCGGCAGGCTTTTCTGCTCAATCGTTAAGCTTAAACCTTGTCAGGAAATATATGAAAAGGGTGAAAATGACCGTGTTGTTTTAGAACCTGAAGCATTTGAGGGAAGTGAATTAACTGTAGAATTACATATAACTGCAGGTCGCGTAACTGGGGATACATTAAAAGCAGAACTCGGACGCGGTGGTAATTTTGCCGTCATAGCTGAATATTTTGCTTCAAAAAATAATAAATTAATATTTCATCCTTTAGTAATAGGCTTTCCTTACATCGAGGATATTGAAACAGGCGAACCGTCTTGGAGTATTATATACAGCGACTTTTACAATCTTTATATTGAAGACTTTGATGAATTCTCGAAAATAAAAGAACAAAGTATGTCTGAAAACTTTGAGGAAATGAAGGACATCAAAGAAAGTGTTTTTAAGGCTGCCTTGGGGAAAATTCTCTCGGAGTCTACCCCTAAAGACTGGGGTGGCGAAACTTCAGATTTTATAACTTCCCATCTACACTACCAAGGGAAGCGTCTTAGAGCAGCCTTTTTACTAAAAGGACCAGCTAAGTTCAATCCAATGACCCTTAAACACTTAGGTAAGAATGGAGACCAAATTGTTAGGCTGGCTCAAGAACCAGCTGACGTATTAATTGTTCAACACTGTCATAACATTACATCCTCAGTTATCAAGACATTGGAAGTTTTTGCAACACAGCCTTCCAATCCAAGGTATTATTGCCTTCTGAATGGCAGAGAATCTTTAAGGTTGTTAGAGGCTTACGACCTTAAAAAGTGGGCACTTGATGAATCTAAGAAAGGATAATAAATCCTATTATTATATTTAACGATGATGAAACTCAAAACTAGATTTTAGTTATCGTTTCTGTTTTCCCTTTTTTTTCTTCTTCCTTTCTGTTGCCTACTTTTCAAAACAAATGCCTCTAATACTTCTCCCTTCCCACTTCCAAAAAATTTCCACCCAAGCAGAAACAGCCTACCCAAATGAATGTTGCGGTTTACTATTAGGTCAGCAAAACCAACAGACAAAAACAATTATCGAGGTCTGGCCTGCTGAAAATGCCTGGCAAGTAGAAGCAGATGAATATTGGCCGGAACAAAAAGAATTTACAGAAGAACGAAGATATGCAATTTCACCAGAATTAATGCTCAAAGCAATGAAATCCGCAAGAGAACGCCACATCTCCATTATTGGCATTTATCATTCCCATCCAGACCATCCCGCCATCCCCTCAGAATTTGACCGTATTTACGCCTGGCCTGAATATTCCTACATCATCCTCTCGGTGCAAAAAGGCAAAACCATTGACTGTTTCAGTTGGTCTCTTGACCAGAACCATCAGTTTCAATCCGAAGAAATAATTAAAAGATAGATAACTAAGGGTATAGCAGGTTTAATGTAGATAATTTTGGTAAAAAATTACTATACTTGCCAAACAATACTATTTGAGAAATATCTAGGCCGAAATTGCCATGTTGAATCCTAATCTGGAACAAATCCAGTTAAGTACAGAAGAATATCAACGTTATTCGCGCCATCTAATCCTACCAGAAGTCGGATTAGATGGTCAGAAACGTCTTAAAGCAGCCAGTGTTCTATGTGTTGGTACTGGCGGTCTTGGTTCTCCACTATTGTTATATCTAGCAGCAGCAGGAATTGGAAATATTGGAATTGTAGATTTCGATATTGTCGATAGTTCCAACTTACAACGACAAGTTATTCACGGCACTTCCTGGGTAGGTAAACCAAAAATTGAATCTGCCAAAAATCGGATTCACGAAATTAACCCCCATTGTAAAGTTGACCTTTATGAGACACGCCTAAGTTCAGAAAATGCCCTCGACATTCTCAAATCCTATGACTTAGTTGTCGATGGTACTGATAACTTCCCTACTCGTTACCTAGTTAACGATGCTTGTGTTCTTCTGAATAAGCCTAACGTCTATGGCTCAATTTTCCGCTTTGAGGGTCAGGCAACTGTCTTTAACTATGAAGGTGGACCGAACTACCGCGACCTTTACCCAGAACCTCCACCCCCAGGAATGGTACCTTCTTGTGCAGAGGGTGGTGTTTTAGGAATTTTGCCTGGAATGATTGGAGTTATTCAAGCGACAGAAACTATCAAAATTGTTTTGGGTCAAGGTACAACTCTCAGTGGTAGATTATTACTTTACAATTCCCTGGATATGACTTTCCGGGAATTGAAACTTCGCCCTAACCCAGTACGGCCAGTAATTGAAAAGTTGATTGATTATGAACAATTCTGTGGTATTCCTCAAGCTAAAGCGCAGGAGGCAGAAAGTAAGATGGCAATTCCAGAAATGACTGTTCAAGAACTGAAGCAATTATTAGATAGTGGGGCAGATGATTTTGTCTTGGTTGATGTGCGGAATCCCAACGAATATGAAATTGCCAAAATTCCTGGGTCTGTGTTAGTGCCATTGCCAGATATTGAACGTGGTGATGGTGTGACAAAGGTTAAGGAATTAATGAATGGTCATCGCTTAATTGCTCATTGTAAAATGGGCGGGCGATCGGCTAAGGCTTTAGGTATTCTCAAGGAGTCAGGTATTGAGGGTACTAATCTCAAGGGTGGGATTACTGCTTGGAGTCAGGAAATAGATTCTTCTGTGCCTCAGTATTAAATTGGCTCACCCTAACCCTAAATCAGTTAACAGTTACTAGGCGTTGGTGTAAGAGATTTTTACTCAAATCCAACGCCTAACACTAATTAACTATAAGTCTTCAATTTTCTGTGTTCAATTTATTTTGTTCATGGCGAGGGATTTATACCCTCTGAAAAATTTAACTTATGAGGTAGGAAATTTTTCTATTAGTGACTTTTAATAATGATTAGGGTGCGCCGATCAAAGTCTAATTTTCAGGTCATTTAATTATGTGCCTAATTTATAGACCTATAGCAATATTTGTTAATTGTTCTCTTATCCATTTGTGTACTAAGAATTACTGACTTAATATCCCTAGGTTCCCTAGGTAAAGTTTGAGTAGTTAACCTTTTGGTCTGAGCAGATTAAGTTTTTTTTGCGATAGGTCAGATTATCTATTTGCATTGATTCCTATTAATTGTAAAGCTATTTTACAGTTTTTTAATCTAAGTGCAAAAATCGGTAATGATAGAAATAGGGAGAATAGCGATATTGCTAGGCAACCCTTACGCGATCGCGTCCCTAATTTAACTGAGTCGAGGATAAAGCCATGGTTTTAACAACCCCAGGGACAAAAAAATCAACATTAACCCACAATTTAAATCAAAAACTTATGAATTATCAAGTGTCAGAGAAGGAAACTACTATAAGTAAGCGTAGGGTTTGTCAAGATGAAGCAATAGTGGCAAGTTTTTTAGCAGAACTACCAGCAGTTTTGGCATCTCTAGAAAGTCTTTCTGAGAAGAAAGATTTTCGGCGATAAATCAATGTTAGTAACTGTTTGATAGACTGATATTTGCTCGGAACTAATGCTAGTAAATTACCAGATTTTATCAGAATCCTGTAAACTTTGACAAGTCTGGTATTTCTGGTTTGAAAAGTGAATTTAAGTAGAATAAGTAGAAAATTTTGCCTAGATAATAGATGTTAACTATAGCAATCCTAATAGCTGATTTGTAAACTTAGCTGAAATCCTTATGTCACATAGCTTTTATCAATTTAGCCTCTAATTACTGATCGTTCACAAAACCCTTGTCAGACAAGGCTTTCAGTTTCTTTATTTTTACTTGAGAAATCAGCTCTAAATGATTTGTCAAACATCCAATAAATAATAGATAAAAAGTCTGGAACTATTACCTCTTTTGCCTTATTAAGCTGTTGCCTAATTGCAAAATATTTTTTCCACAACCAAAATAGGATTGCTATAAATAGCTAGCTATTTATAGAAGAACGAAATTAGCTAATTTCAACCCTATATCTTACACCGGATATAGTTTAGAAGTGATACTAATGCACTTAATTAAATAATGTCTATTAAAGTTTAGCTGTTCATACAATATCAAAAGATTGCTATCGGTGACAGAATACTCACCAAACGTGACCCTCGCAACACAACGCCTAACAGCAAGCTAGCCCTTTTTTAGAGGATCTGCCCAATTCATGTCACCCGATGAAATGATTACTCTAGAGGTCAAACCCCAGAAAAGATATTTTTCACAGCAATTGTAATTCGCTCAATATCTTCTTTTAACAGTGGTGGCCACATAACACCTTTTCGTCTGCCCGCTTCAAATAACTTTAGGCTTTCTATTCCTAACAAATACAGTGCTGCAACTAATTCTCGGTCTAAGAGTGGGTCTCCTTGTAATGTTTGAAAGGAAATTTTTAGGGCTAACAAGATATTAGTTGCCTGACCGGGAATGGGTGATTTGCCTTGGTCGAGACGCATAAGAAAAGCATCAGGATTAATTTGAGTTTCTAGGGCAGTTCCCTGATCGATCAGAAATTGACGGGCGGTTTCGTAATCCATGTTTATAGGTTAAGATTCAAATTTTTTACTGACTAATCTCAATCTTTAGATTAGCAAATGTAAAAGAGCAAATTATCACTATTAAATTAGAGTTTTTGATAAAAGAATAAATCTGTAAAATTACAATTAACTGATAAAATTATCCAAATTTTTGCAAATATTATCTATTTAGTTATTTTAGGTAAATTAGTAGACAAAATGAGAGTGGCAAAAAAACATAAAAAATAGGGTCTGCTGAATAAGTATTTTGGTATTTTGGGGAGGGGCAGAACTCAGGAGTCAGCAGGAGCAATTTCACTCCGAATGCTCCGCTTTCTGCTTTCTATGTTTGCAAAGCATGACCTTTGCGCAGCATGACCTAGGAAAGTAAAGGAAATTACCCGTACAGAAGTCAGGAGTTAGGAGGAATGGGAAAAACACAGAAGGTAGAAAAAAAAATCCGAGATTTTTCACCCTAGCGGTGGTATAAATGCAGGGTTTTTGAGACCAAAAAGGCGATAATATGGGCACTTTTTCTTTTTTAATAAAAAAAAACTAAAAGCCTTTTATGGCAATATTTTTAGACTTACTCACCCAGCTCTAAATAAAAAATTCATCCAGACAAAAATCAGCCTAGACTAATTATTTATAACTTTAGGTAGTTGAAACTAGCCCTACCTTGAGTAACTAGCAGCAATGCCAAAGAACAGTATAGTAATTTGAAATTATCTCTTAAGGGTGAGGTTAGAAATAACTTGACTGCGCGAAGCTAGTTAGTAACACATACTACAGACACGCAGTCAAGGAAAATAAAAAATGGTTACTACATTAACCGATACAAAGCGCCAAGCGCTAGGTGAAAAGCTAGCAGATATGCGAGCTATTCAGAACCTAATTATAATTAACGAGCGACAGCTTATTCAAGACTCGACCAATAATGAAATGCGGAATCGGTTGGAGGACATACTAGAAGATGACGAAAAAAATCTAGGTATAATCGAAACCGTCATTACTCAATATGGTATCCAAAGTGAGCCTAAAGAAAAAGTGCAACAGATGGTTAATCAAACTCAGGAAATGATGCAAAGTTCTGAGTTGAGCCTATACGAAAAAATAGTACAGCACGAATTACTCAAGCATGGACAAGTAATGTCCGGTCTAGTGGTCCATAAAGCAGCTCAAGTAGTAGGTGCTGATGTCCTAGAAGCGATCGCTCCTCTCAACACTGTGAACTTTGAAAACCGGGCCCACCAAGAGCAGTTAAAAAGCATGGTAGAATATATTGGCACCTATGAACTAACTGGGGAAGAACCGGATAGAGGATTTTTGGCACACATACAAGATGCTATGGCTGCAATGACAGGAGCAGTTGGTAGTGCTGTGACCGGAGCCAGTGATGACTCCGATCTCGATATTATGACTTTAATATTCTTAGACCACCAGAAGGCAAAAACCTTGATGCGTGAGATGGAAAAGACAGACAGTTCAGATAAAGTTACTGAGTATTTCGGACAGCTTTATAAGGATTTAGTTGTTCATGCCAAAGCAGAAGAGGAAGTTGTATATCCTAGCGTTCGTGGTTATTATGGGGATAGCGACACTCAAGAACTTTACGACGAGCAGGCAGAATTAGAGAAAGTTCTCAATGAAATGAAAGCTCAAGAAGTTAGTTCTCAGCAGTTCAAGTCTAACCTGAAAAAAATTAAGGAAATGGTGGGCGACCATACTCGTCAAGAAGAAAGCACTATGTTTACTTCTATGCGTAAAAACATGAGTGAAGAACAGCGCCAAGAAATGGCTACTAAGTTTAAGGAAGCTAAAAAGCAACTACAACAAAATATGTAGTTTGCTAAAACTTTGAATAAGGCATGAGAAATTATCGGAGCGCAATTAATGGGAAGGCGTAGAAAGTATAGTCAACCGATACAACTACCTCTGAAAAATTTCTCACTAACGTTTTTAATTCCTCAAACTTTATCTAATGCTCTAGAGGCTTTTCTAACTATAAAGCCTCTAGTAGTTATAGCAAGTACGATAAGTGCTTGTTACATCCTAATGGTTAATGGTGGGGTTGTTGTGGGTGCATAGTCAAGATTTAAGTTTTGGCAAGATGTCGGTGGTGTTTTTTATTTATTGGGCTGAAATTTTTCAACCCCTTTTTTTATATTAAAGTAGGGGCAATTTCTTTTCCTTTCCTAGGTCATGCTACGCAAACAGGAATTGCCCCTACTCCCCTGGGATTTAATAACTGAACATGATATTAGCTTTATATTTCCTTGAGCCAGGTTTCGAGAGCGCTTTTGAGGTTGGGTTGATTTGGTGGGAAGCCTCTGAGTGGGGGATCGAGGGGTAAGTCGGTGAGCCAGGCAATGTGAAGAGTGTTGGTTAGTTTGTGGCAAAAGGTAATTGTTTCTGGGTGAGGGTCGCTTTTTTGGAAAATAAGGGCGAGGTGTTGGGTGTGAAGGTGGCTTTTGATTTTGGGGATGAGACGTTTGAGTTGGGGGGCGTTATTGACTTCTGGGATATTGTCGTCATTGGGGTAAACGGTTTGATGGATTTGATTGTAGATTTCTTGAGCGATCGCTTGTGTCTCGGTTTCGTCTTTTAAGGGTGAGGCGTTGATAAAGATGGGGTAGGTTTTGGTGGTGGGTTGGAGTTGGGTGGATATATCGGTGATTTGGTTTTCCAGGTTTTGGATGGTGGAATTATTGGAGTGCCAGGCGTAGTAGAATTCTGGGTAAGTCATATTTTGGGCGCAGTGCCATAAGATAGCCTGGCAGCAGTCGTCCAATTGATTATTTTGTTCCATCACTTTCAGGATTTTGGCTATAACTATAGTTATCAAATCTGAATCCTTTCTCATAATTGAAATTAAACTCAAAGTAGCAACTTGACGAGTCTCCCTATTCTGATTATTAATCAACAAATTAATCAGACAATTTACTACTTTAATATTTTCAGGGTCTACTTCTGTTAAGATGAAGGCGATCGCTCTATAAATATGTTCATTTTGTTGGTTGTATAAACATGAAATCAAATTTGTAATAACGTCAGAATTAGCCACAGAAATATTTGCTAATCTTCTTACAGCTATCCAACGAATAATTCCACTCGGAGCGTCACTAATAGTTTCCATCAAATTATTAATATCGTTAATTTTATCGATGTCATCTACTATGGGTTTCAATTCATTTTGATGCTGATTTAGATAAGGTTGATAATAAGTTTCTTTGGGTTGATACTGCCATGAAAAATAGTCTAAAACAAACCAAATTGAAGTAAAAAAACTATAAATCTGTTTATGAAATGGTAATACTTCATCAATCCGCAGAGTATATCCATATTCGTCAAAATGAATTATCTCATTCAGACTACATTGGCAAAACTCATGGAAAGAATCATAAACTATATCAATTCCTTTTTGCCAGTAAAAGTAGTAGTCATCGCAACAATCTTCAAACTCGACTAAAGCATTTATAAAATCTTCTTTACTCTGCTTATTAATATCTTCTCGACCAAACCAAAACAAAATTACTTGTTTCCATTGAGGCTGAAAAGCGCGATAAAAATCTTCTTCTAGGATAGGATTTTTATTATCGTGTTTAAGAAAAAATTGCCAATCATTAATTATTTTTGCAGCAAAGTATTCTTGAAATGTAGGATGAAAGAAACCATAGACTGATTCAGTTGGGTTTTCTACAGCTTCCCCCACTTTATTCAACCATCCTAATTTAAGAGCTAAATCAAATAAGTCTGGGTCTAGAGATTCTTCTTTTAAGAATTTCAAGATAAAATTCTGTCTCAGTCGAAATCGAGATTCATTAACATCAATTGCCCTTATTGCTAATCTTCCTAAAAATTCATCTAACTTTTGACGTTGTTTTAGACTAATAGAAAAATGTTCTCTTTTCCAAATATAAAATGCTTCTACAAACCAATCATATAATTTGGCTGTAGTATCAGGTAATTTGCCTTGATTTACTTGCCAAGAGTAACACAATAAAGCCAAGCGTAGGGGATTTTTAATCGAATCCTGGATTTTTGGTCGCAGTTGGTCTAATTCTTCTATAAGTTCTTTTCCTAGTTTTAGATTTTTGGAAAACCATTTGTTAATAAATGGTTTTATCTGCTTCTCGAGTTCAAAGTTTCCAGTGTAATAAACATCAAGACTATCTATACCATTGGGATTATAAGAATTGAGCCGACAAGTAATTATTACTGGCAAATTATCAGCCCAACGTCGAAGTTGATCTAGGATTGTGTGCAACCCATTCGGTGTTGCCATCTCGTCTACACCATCCAAGAGTAAATATACTTTCCCACTTTTGAGAATTTTTTGTAGTGCTGCACTCCATTGAGGTGATGGAGATTCTATTACTTGTGCGACTTCCTTTATCCAATTTTCTATTAGATATTGGTCTAATCGTTTTTTACCCATTTCTGCTAGAGAAATGTAGATTGGTAGATATTCAGTCCGTTTTAGCAACCAATCCCATATATAAATCAAGATTGTAGTCTTTCCACTTCCCGCTTCTCCAGCAATGACTAAACGCTTCCCCTGAGTTTTGAGAGTTTGGTCTTCTCCTATAACTTTTTGCAGAAAATCATCAAGCTCTATCTCGTCAGCTTCTTTTTTAGTAACTTTATATAGTATTGAGTCTTCTTTTCCAGAGGTATTGTACTCTTTCGGAATTGGTTGGTTTTCTGGAATCAAGCTCAAAGGTGTAAATACTTCATCTAGGTAGAATGTTATTCCATTTTTAGCCATTAATCCATTAGTTGTTAGCTGTTTTTGCTTTTGCAGCATCTCATCAAATCGACGGCGCAATTGTTTTATAGTTGTTTCTAAAGATGAGTTTTCTACTTCTAAACTGTCACTAGGTGGATACCAACCCTCAACAATATCCGCAGGGTCTAAGTCTAAAACATTAGAGATCGCTTCAATAGTTTCCTCTCCTACATTGACTCCCCAATCAGGTTTGAAAAGTCGCTTCACTGAATCAATTCCTACATGAGCTTTTTCTGCAATTTGTTGATAAGTATAACCTTTATTAGTCTTAGCTTGTTTTAGTTGTTTTACTCCTTCACTACTAGCTAAAAAGCCACGTCGTCTTGTTTCTTGATTCATTATTTTCTAATTAGTTTAATTCAGACTATTAATACTCTAACCAAATTTAAAAATAGTGGGAAGTGCAGATAAGTGCAAATAAGTGATTTAGTTTTCGTACTTACTATCCCTGTACATAAATATTTAATCTGAATATGCTCAAATCATAGATTTAAAAAATTAGAAATTTATGCAAAAGCAAAAAACCAAACAATTACCGTATTACTACGCAAAACCAACTTGGAAAAATAACATCGGTTATCTGGTAGATTCTCGTGGAAATCGCCTCCCAGGAATTACAAGTATCCTGGAAACTACCAAACCCAAAATAGAAAAACAACGCCTAACCAACTGGCAAAACAAAGTAGGAAAAACCCAAGCTAATCAAATTTTTCAAACTGCCAAAACCCGTGGCATTATTATCCATAAACAAATCCAAAATTATCTCCAAAATAAACCAATTTCCTGTGCCCCGACTATCGAAACATATTGGGATAAAATTTTACCTTTCTTAGAAAACATTCACGAAATTAAACTTGTAGAAGGCCACGTTTTCCATTACTATGAAGGTTACTCCGGCAGGGTGGACTGCGTGGCCAATTTCTCCGACATCCCGTGCGTCATCGAATTCAAATCTGCTAACCGAATCAAACCTATTACTGACGAACCATTGCAACTGGAAGCATATTGTGGGGCCCTGAATCGTCACGTCAATATGGCCTCAAACTTAACAACGCTTTGCTGATTGTCGCTACTCCTCAAGAGGCGAACGCCACCTGGTTTCAACCTGATGAAGTTATGAAATATTGGCATCAGTGGCAGCAACGAGTCGCTGAATTTTGGCAGCTACAGGGTGCAGCACAACATACCACTTTTGTAGATTTTTGTCACCTTTGTTAAGCTGGATTTATCGGTTTAACTATTCCTGGAGAAAAATCCATTAATTCTCTTGCCCAGTCAAGGATAAAAAAGTCGATTTCTTCTGTCTGTGGCTTTTATACCAATTTCATGTAGTTGAGCTACTCAGGTGATTAGTAGTCAGTAGCCAGTAGTCAGTAGTCAGCAGGTAAGTGAGTAGCGTTACTTTTTGAACTTGGTATTAGAGGGATTTGTTTCTCAGCCGACTGAAAATTTATCTGGAATATTATCCGGAACAGCTACCTCTGTCTATAGAGATTTTAATAAGCTGTTCCACCAATCGTTTTTGCCTGAAAAATTAGTCTATTTCTAGACTTAAATTAAATTAAACCATGCTTAACTTTTTGCTTGCGATTTACTTAGTAACTTTACCGAATCAGGAAAATGAATATGAATCACCAACTCAGTCTAGTGCTTCAAAATGACCTAAATATTCAAAAATTAGGTTGTATTACCGCAGTACATAATCCTAAAGATACTAATCATTTAGAACGCCGACAACAACAACGTGCTATTAGTTTGCCTATGATTAAAGTTGCCTTAGTTTATGGTAATAGACAATTTAGTTATGGGGCACTCACTTATACTTTGACGGATAAAAATTTGCGCAGGACTCCTTATGAAAGATTTATAGATGTGCTGCGGGGATTGCGAGTTGTCTGCATTAATGGATTACCAAATCCTCAAATTATGACGGCTTATTGGCATAATAAAACTAAGCGTAGAGTTCACAGATAAGATGTTTATTTATCTGTAATTTATCAACTCAAAATTTCCTGAATATTATATAGCTAATTATTGAAAAATAATTGGAAAAAATTTGCTTAAAGGGTGTTTATTAACAATAGTTTATAAAATAGTAATTATACTACGCAGCATTTCTGCGAGTCTGATATAGCAATCCTAATTTGAGTATAGAAATTGTCTGAGGGTGTAGATACTAAGGATAAAAAGTAGCCTAAAAACTGCTGATGAATCTAGGTTAATTTTAGTTTTGCTGTAGATGGTAAATCTGATTATATTTGTGACGAATCATTTAGGATTGCTATATGTAATACCAATTATCAAAAATAGCGCTATGTTTGAATTGGCTTGGTGCGAGTATATCTAAATACCAAATTTACCGAATTTTCAAACTCTCATGTACTTTATATACAGCGTATTCCATGTAAATGTGGCAAACTAATTTTAGTAGATCGGCAGCCACAAATAATCAAACCATTATCGATACTTCAAAAACTATTTGAAAAGCTACTGCCACTGTACTTTATAAACCACTAATGGCCGTTGGTAGAGTCCTCTTCTGATACTGGAGAGGACTGATAACCCTTTCCACACAACGGCTTTATGATTTTTGGGATTGAGCGATCGCCTGAGCTTTTTCTGCCAGATTGTCGATTTTTTCCGGGGTGAAGCCATGAAATCGCAAATTTTGACATGACTCCCAAATGGAACAGCCTTCGTGCTCAAAGTAGCCTATTTTTGATTCATCGTGCAAGATGTATAAAAAAGTGGCTTTTGGAGTGGTTTCGTACTGAAAGGTCAAGTCAGGATTTATTTTTGATATTTCACTCGCGATCGCTTCCAAAGCCGGAGTAGGGATTCCCTCTATATCCTGTGGTATATAGGCTTCAGAATATTCTAGAAGTAGCTCGACTTTTCTTGGCTCGTTTTCGCTTGATGGCTGCGAGTCTGGCTGCTTTCCACTCTGTGAGCAAGCTTGGGGCTTTGGGGTTTCTAAGCCTGTGAAAGTATTTTTGGCTATTTCTTCTGGTGTTGGGGAAATATCATCCTTCTCTAGTGGGGCAGGATTGATAAGTAATTTTTGCAGGATTTTGATTTCTGATTCTGTGGGTGGGGTGGGATTTTTCAAAGCTGAGATACTCCTTTTATCAACGATAGTAGGTTGGGCATCCCCTTTAATTAAAATTGCACGGTCATCTGGATTTTTTAATTTTTCCCCATACAAATAGTAGCCAATGAATCGCGCTTTTTTACCCTTTTGCTGCCTCAACCCGAACTCATAGCCAAGGGTCACCGTGGGGCTTTCTTCCTTCTCCTTAAGAGAAATTGTGTGTAAAATATTTTTCTGGCTAATAGAAAACGATGCCCATATTTCCCGTACTTTAGTGTCCCCTAATTCGGCTTTTTGGGCTGCCAGTTCGTGCTTACTACGGCACTGGAGAAGTAGTGCGATCGCCTCATTTGTACCTATTTCTGGTTTTGACACTGGAGATGAGTAGGGTGTTTCTGGCTTAGGTTCTGTTCCGAAAATATCTTGTTTAGCTTCTGCTGCTTTTTGCTGTAGTTCTTTATCTGAGAGGTTTTCGTTTTGTTCCATTTCGGCGATCGCTTCATCGATATAGTACTTGATAAAGCTCAATAGTTTTGCATGGAAATCGCCGCTAACTTGTAACGATTTGTTTTCATTTGGCGCGGGCACGAGCTCGACTCCCCAAAAAACTAATTTGGCTTGTTTCTCAGATTTTGCCACCAGATTCAACACGGGGCTAAAAAATAGTATCATTGTTTTACCTTGGTAGATAGTAGGTTTACTTGCAATACACCGGGTATGGGACATCATCTAAGCTTTCTCAGGGCACTGGATGATGTCCTTTTAGTATTTGGTTTTATTGCTTTTTATTCATTATGATAGCACGTTAACATACAAACTACAAATAAAAAGTTATATTTTTTTTGCGTCTTAACCTGCTATAATATTTGACAGACAATTAGACAATAGGGGACAAAAATGACCGCCAAGCATAAAAAAAAAAGTGCCCGCCCAGGTCGTCCAGGGGGTAACCCGGAGCTGCACAAATACGCTTTTCCGGCAAAAAATCCAGAAAAGCCAAACAAAGCCTTGCTAGCACTCAGGATCGATGCTGCTGACTGTGCTAGCATCAAAGCCCTTCCGGCTTGGCAAGATAAGCTCAGAGAGAAAATTACCGAATTACTACAGAAGGAAGGGACGGGTAATGCTGCTAGTGGGTAGCGCGATCACTCCCTACTAAAGAGCGGACTATTTTGATCGGGGAAAGCATAACCAATGCTGTTGAGAAACGAATAGGAAATGATCCAATCCGGTCTATACTGCTCTTCTTGACCTTCGCGGTATGGATATTCCCTGAAGGAATAATCACTAATCCTTTCGGCTTCACTGCGGCACAAGTGCCATGAAAACGCGGTGGATAGGGGAGTTGGGTCAGCCCTTTCTCGAATCCATAGCGATAGAGTTCGGCTTCGAGTTGACCATAATCTGACTTGCCCATTGTCACATCTTCGACCAGATGACACCCTTGAGTCATGGCTTCGACTGGGGCAAAATAAACTTTGAAGTTATTTCGTTGTCCGAGTCCCTGTTCTCCTAAGATATCGAGCAACTGTTTAATTTGTTCTCGGTTGCGGTGGTCAATTTAATCCCCGGGGCAGTGCGTTCTACCAAATCAATGATGGCATCTTGCACTTCCATGCTCATCACGTCCACCGGCTTATCCTGTCCTTGGAAACAGTAGTCGCAGCCAAAGTTGCAGTCCAGGGTGGGGGTGATCGTCAAGGTCATGACACCTGGGTTAAAGCGATGGGCTTTGTACTGCTGTTCTAGTAATGTCAACTCATCCACGTCGTCGTTGACCAAATAGCCACCGTACATGAGAGTGCGCATGATCGGGTCGCCAAGGCTGGTCAGCGAGTTATCAACCACAAACTGATAGGTTTCCTGTTCCTGCTTTTCCCAGACTGCCAAGACACCGCTGAAGCCATTGTAAGCGAGCATCCAACCTTCATGGAGAGGAACAAAGATATTGTATCGGGAAGCTTTCATCACTTTATTTTTTTTTACACGATTATTTCAGCATAAAAAAAACAACTTTAATATAAATTTTAATAAATCAAAAGTCATATTAAAATATATAAACATAATATATATTTTAATACAATAAAGTATAATTTTTTTTCCAGTTTAGTTATCAGAAAAATTCGTTCCCTAGCACTACCAGAGAACGAAAAATAACTATCAAATTGATATAAATTTTCTGTTAATTTACTATTTTGCTTTATTCTTAAAATAGACAGAAAACATCTCCTTAGCGATAGGTGCTGCTCCCACCGAACCGTAACCGCCTTCCTCAACCGCCACTGCTACAGCAATTTCAGGATTATAAGCAGGTGCAAAACCTATATACATGGCATTATCTGCTTGCCCTGGTAATTCCACCGTACCAGTTTTACCTCCAGATAGTGGAATAGTACCATCATTTAAAGAACGCCCAGTTCCCTTCCTAACTACGTCAATTAATCCTTCCCTCACTGTATTAATAGTGTCAGGTTTTAGACCTGTCTTGATTGGTTTAGTAGCTTCAGTGTTAGTTTGAGATGCGAATAAATGAGGTTGCACTCGATACCCACCATTCGAGATCGTACCTGCCATCACCGATAACTCTAAAGGTGTAACCAACACCAAACCCTGACCTATTCCCATAGTCACCATATCAGCAATATGCCAAGGTTCCCCGTATATTTCTTCTTTTTGCTTAGGAGTGGGAATTTGACCGTGATTACCATCTATCCCCAATAGTTTTAAGTCAATACTACCACCAATACCTAACTCTCGCCCCCACTTAGAAATTGCTTCTGCACCAGTCTTAACACCCACTTGATAGAAAAATGTATTGCTACTGTAAGCTAAAGCATCCCGAAAACCAATTACTCCGTAACCGCCACTATGTTCGTTAAAGGTGATACCACCAATAGTAACTGCATTGTAAGTTGCCACCCTAGAATTGGGAGAATATTTGCCTGACTGTAGCGCTGCAGTAGAAGTAACTGTTTTGAAAGTGCTTCCTGGTGGATAACCTTGGAGAGCGCGATTCAAAAATGGCTTACTTGCACCTTGCAGACGTTGCCATTCCTCTGTTGTCATCTTGCCAGTGAACAGACTAGGGTCAAATGTGGGTCCGCTTGCCATTGCTAAGATTTCGCCAGTTTTGGTATTGATGGCAACTGCAGCACCCAGGCGATTTCCTAAGGCTGCTTCTGCTGCTTTTTGGATATCGATATCGATGGTTAATTTTAGTGGTTTTCCAGGAATGGGGTCGTTTATTCCCAACTCCTTGATTTCGTTACCTTTATTATCTACTTCAATCAGACGGTTTCCCCAAACTCCCTCCAACTGAGAATTTGCTGTGCGTTCGATTCCCATTTGACCAACTATCATTCCCATTGGATACTTGGGGTTAGCTAGCAATTCTTCTTTAGTAGCTTCTCCAATATATCCAATTAAATGAGCTGCTAAACTCCCGTGGGGATACTGCCGAATGCTTTCAGTCCGAACTTCTAGCCCTCTTGTATTACCAGCTTGTTCTGCAAGTGCTACATAAGAAGTGCGATCGAGGTTAGAGACTATTTTTACTGGCAAAGGTGAATTATAGCCTACCTCTTCTAACTTTTGGATAATGTCACTGGCTGGTGTGTCTAAAATTGGAGCCAGTTTAGCTGCAAGTTCTGACCATTCTTGGGCAGAGTATTCTTGAGGCCATAAATATACTGAACGGGAGAGGCGGTTGCTAACTAATACTCTGCCTTTGCGATCGTAAATTGTGCCTCGACTTGCTGGCACAGGTACTAGACGAATTCGGTTGTTTTCTGCTCGTTCCCGGTGATATTCTCCCTGGACTAATTGCAGTTGAGCTACACGATAAGCATTAATACCAATAAAAGTAGTCATAAGTAGCATCATTACGAATGCTCGTACCAAGCTCTGACGTTTTGATATTGTTTGTTGCACAGTGCTTCTGGCAACGTAGGGAAAGTTAGAATATAAACCAAATTCTTGAGCCATTTTTACTGCATAAGTGTGTCATATTTATTTCTCTCTACACCCTGCTTCATATCCGGACGATTAACCACTTTTATAATTTATTATAATTTATATTTCTGTGGTCAATTACCAGTTATTTTATTCTACTTTTCGAGTTGATAATTAGTAGTATATCTAATGACATTCTACTATAGATTTTCCCTGAGAACTAAATTAATATATTAGCACAAATAAAACTACTATAAGTGGCGTTGCACAATGACGAATGATTTGGAATTTGGAATTTGGGATTTGGGGAATTGCCAGAATGATTAACGTGCCTTGTTTTTTCCTACCATTATCCAGATCAATTTTTGGCAGCATCATTCCATAATGTGCAATCCCCTATAAGTAGTCATGCAAAATTAGTAACCTTGTCAACAGAGAAAAAAATAAACGCTGTAATAGCTTAGACTAAAAAAATACAGCGATTTATTATTACATTGAGAACTGTGTAATTAATTTTGCCTAAGCACTTTACAGCAGTTTTGTATCAACTTAAATTCTACGATTGCCTAACTCAAAATCTCGACTTATGATCGAATTAATCAAATCCATAAAATCGCTAAATTTTATCTACTTATTTAATCACTAATCTCCATTAGATAGGCTTTGACTTTACTATCTATTCCAGTAATATCTGTACCGACAACAAC
>JBARXI010000122.1:0-26213 GCA_049647275.1 Microcoleaceae cyanobacterium | reverse complement strand
GAACACCGGAGCTGGGAACAGGGAACAGAGAAGAAGAAAAAACGTATTATATGAATATAATAATTGCCATATTCTATACTTTTAAGGAACACCTCAATTCTCACAACTGATTCCTGATTGCTATATTTAGGATTGCTATAGGTATAATAGACATCTTCAAGAATAAAAAATCAAATTAATTATCGCACAGAAACTATCGATTATTTCCCCCTACTCCCTACTCCCTCTTTTCTGGATATTTATAATAGTTCTATTTAATTACACCTACCTACTTACCGAAAAATTGTGGTTTAAAGCCTCCCCTCGATCGGGGATAATAAATAAAAATTTTCATAATTAGTCAATCCTCTTCTTTTCAAGGAGAGGTAATTGTTAATTATTCATTATTCATTATTCATTATTCATTGTTGAATAGCCTTGTTCACACTAAAATAAATTTACCTTAGTAAACAGAGAAATGCGATGTTAATCAGATATTTTAATATATAGCAATCCTATTTTATTTGTGTATAAAAATCTTACCGCTTTTAGGGAACAGGGAACAGGCGGGAGTTCCAGCTTTTTTATCTACTTTTTGATTTGTTACAACCTATTTAGGATTGCTATATATATTTAGTCTGGCTAAAAAAAATTAGTAAAATAAAATACAGATTTTTCTTTCTAGTTTATCAATCTTCTCAATAAATGATAAAAAACTTAAATCAATATTTAATTGATAGTTCGCGAATCAAAAATATAGTATATTACAAAATATTGACCAACTAATATTATTCATAATTAATATGAGTGAGATAAAATCTACAGAACTACCAATTTGGGTCCAAGATAGAGATAAAGTAATTGCTAATGATGCAGGTGTGGAATGGCGAGAGGGAGAACGACCAGATTATTCTCACAATAATCAAGTTTTCCAACAAGAAAGTAAGTTTGATCGTGCAGAGGATTCTTTAGAAATGATTGCTCATAATTTGGTCAGAACTTTTGAGATGGAAGCATCTAATAAAAGTAATCCTAATCAATGGTTATCTGTGGTTGCCGATAAATTTCGGATGAGTAGTAATGGTGGGAAGGAATACAATGCTCAAGAAGTGGCAGAACAAGGAACATATAATCTTTTTATTGGTGAAAATGAATATTATAGTCCCGCAGCAGAAACTTTTGAATCGTCTTTTGAAACTTTTCATACGGCTTTTCCCGATGGGTTTCTTTGGGAAGTTGTAGAAGTGCTTTCTGGACCGCCGAATGTTACCTTTAAATGGCGACATTGGGGAACTTTTAGAGGCAATTTTAAAGATTATTCTCCCACTGGGGAAACAATAGAAATTGTTGGTATTAGTATTGCTAAGGTGACTGAAGAGTTGAAAATTTTGTCTTTAGAACATTATTTTGATAATAGTGAATTTCTAGGAAAATTAACTAGCGGAGGGTGTCCGTTTCATGGTAAAAAATAAGCAAATTATATCATGTCCGGTTAAACAGTTATAAATAAACGACGGAGGAGTCACCGAGCTAGGAGTCAGGAGCCAGGAGGAAATACTGACTCCTACCCTCACCAAAAGACTTTTAAGAGCATTCCCTAATTACTAGCAACAGCTAAAAATCACTTAAGAGTCTAGCCTTTCTCAAAACAAAGGTTAATACAGTCTCCTGTGACAAAATAATATCAGCTCTACCTTCCATTCCAGGCTGAATCGGATATTGACGATCGCTTTTAACTAGGTAAGGTCTCTCTGGTTTAATAGTCACTTCATAATAAGCCTCTTGAAGAACTTCTGAAGCGATCGCATCTGGGGAAATAGAGCTAACATTTCCTTTGAGAATACCATAATCAGGGAAAGGGTAAGCTGAGACCCGAATTTGTACTGGTTGCTCTACTTTCACCCTAGCAATATCTGCTGCTGTTACCCTAGCTTTAAAAACTAAAGGTGCATCACTAGGAACAATTTCAGCTATGGGTGCTCCTGAATCAACAGTTTGTCCTGGATTACGCAAAGATAACTTGAGTATAGTACCATCTGCAGGAGCACGAATTACACTATTATCAAGCTTAATATCCACCTGTTCAAATTCTCTTTGACCACGAGTTAAATCTTTAATAAGTTTTGTACGCTTGACAACTAGATCGCGCCGGTCTTTGGCAAACTGTTGAGCAACTGTTGGTAGAGAGCGCGATAGCTCTAAAATCGCTGACTCAACAAATGATTCATCTATTTTATTAGTTGTATCCGTACTTGATTGAGATTGGCGGAAAGTCTGAGGTTGGGCAGTAGCTAAAATTTGAACTTCTAGGGCAGATATTTGTTGATTTATCTGTTCTAATTCTACTTCACACTGTTTTATTTTTTCTTGTAGTTGATTCAGTTGACGATTCAGAACAGATTCATCTATGCGGGCGATCGCGTCTCCTGCCTCAACAATTTGATTTTCTTTGACCTCGACACTTTCTACTTTACCTTCTGTAATTGCCTGAACAATTCGCACATCTCCTGTTGGTCTGACAATAGCTTCAGTTCTAACAGTGGGATTATATTTGACTACGCTCATCATCGCAATGGCGGCACCAAATGTTGCCACTAAAAACATTCCCCCTAGACTACTCCAACGACTCAAAGGAGGGAGAAATTCATCACTTTCTAAAGGTTGTACTTCTATAGAATCAGAATTACCGAACATAATAATTGCTCTTCACTTATTAGGATAATGGTTTTGATTTGAAATTGCTACATCGGCGACTTCTGTTCACTATTTTTATAATAGTTTTATTAATAATTTTACTCTTTGCTTAAAGTTTCAATAGACTAAGTGACAAATCAGTATGATTAAGAGCTGAAATATATAGCGATCGCTGATTTTCTTAGTTAATAGAGAATCTATAACCATCTTACATAATTTGTAAAAAATCCCGAAGTAGATAAAGCTTATGAATTTTTTACTCCTGTTCCCTGTTTACTTTTATCGGGATATTTTATCGAAAATCGTGGTGAGAATTACTATCGTTTATTTGATGATTCCGAACATCTATCTAGCCTTTAGTAATTCTTGCAGATTTTTTCCAACCTATCCGGATTCAATCAAAAATTTAAGAAGTTGGAATTAAGCTCAATATTCATAGACTAAATATATATTAACTAGCTATCAGCTTGGATTAATACCAATTCACTTAACAAATATCACAAATAGTTGGTAACTGATGAAGTCAAATAATAAGCTGAAATTACTGTAGAGTAGAGGCAAAAAGTTCCATTAATATCACTTCTGACTTCTGTACGGGCGATTCGCGAATCGCCCCTACTTCTGACTTTAGTGAAACGGTATAATATCCCCGACTTATAGACACCGGATAATGTAAGAGAGATTGAAATCCCTTTTTTAATTGTATTTATCTCAATTTTAGTATAAATACGGCGCTGTTTGCGGAGGATTTCGTCAGGAACAGCTGAACTGCTGAAGGTTTTTTAATCTAGAGGTCTAAGTAAAGCCTTCACTCCCGAAAATATCAAAAACATTTGTAATTATCGGCTGCATTGAAATAGACAAATTTAACAATAACTTATCATTAATCTCAGAAATTAATCCGGATAGTAAGAACTATTTTGGAAGTATAGAGTAAAATTATTGTGGCAGTTCAAGAAATCAGGCAGGATTGCCAATATTTTACAGAAATAATTAATTATGAGGAAGTTAATGATGGAAAAACCTCCCAAGCAGCAACTTTTTATAGAACTGAATTCTGACGAATCCACTACAATAAATGGTGGTTACAATGAAGGTTCCGAATACCGTCGCAATTTTTTAGGTTTTCACATTTGTCCTCGTAGTTATTACAGTTATAACCGTAATTCTCCCAACTACCAGCGTTATAATTCCGATTACTATAAGGGGAATCTCAGAGGCTACTACTAAGGTAAAGTTTTAGTCTTAATAGTGGCTAGTTTAAAAAATCATACTAGCAGAGCATTTGCTTTAAAATTGTGAAATAAAACCGGAAAAATTTACCGCAACAGATGATTGAAATTGATGGCAAATAATAAATAGAAACGCTTATACCCACAGTTTTAATGTAAATAGTCTACTAGTACAGCGTGGCGTCAATAACCCATCAGTTTAAAAAAGTTAAAAAGCTGATTGTACAAGCTTTACCGAATAATTAAGGTTTAAAGCCTCTCCTTGGCTGCGCCACGGACTTTCGTCCTACAAGGGGAAACAAAAAAAATTTCCTTTTAGTCAATCCTCTCCTTGAAAAGAAGAGGTAATTATTAATTGTTAATTATTAATTATTAATTGTTGAAACTAGCTTATTGAAGCGCTCCAAAAAAGCGCTTATATTTTATTTTTAAGATTTATTTATACCGTCTAAGTCTATGACAACAGTACAAAAAAAATTAGTGATATATGATTGAAAATTACTTATATCATTAGATATCCGGATGTTGCTAACCACTTAGGAATAATGGATTGTAATTCCTAGTAAATCCACAGGAATTATTAGACTTTACTGATGTCGTTAAGCTTGAGGAAAATATTGATGCAAGAAACAAAAAATAATCAACTTTTTACAGAGATTTCTTCCGAGGAGTCTGCTACTATCAATGGCGGTCATGGCTATTATCGTCGTCGCTATCAAAGTGTTAGTTATCGCCCTTATTATCGTCGGCGTGTACGTTACTCCTCCCGTCGTCGCTACTATGATTGCTACTAATTAAAACCTTTTTAATAGTAGTCTTCTACTTTTGAATTAAGTGACAAGCAAATTTAATAGTGCTATTTATCAGTTAATAAATAGCACTAAATAAGAAAAACAATTATCCGGATGCTAAAAGTCACTAACGAAAAATAGATTAGAAATTACAAGATAGTTAAATAAATATCTAGAGTTTTTTAACTATCTTATCAATGTAACTAACCCAAAGGAAACTAATGATGCAAAATACTCAAAATACCGAACTATTTTCTGAACTTTCTTCCGAAGAATCTGCAACTATTAATGGTGGTCATTACTATAGTCATGGTTATGGTCACGGTCGCCGTGTACGTTATGGTCGTTCTGTTAACTACCACTATCGCAGTTACAACTATAATAGTCGCCCTGTACGTTACGGCTATAGAAGCTATAACGACTGTTACTAAAATGTAGCTATTTAAACTTTGGCTTTGTCACTCTAATTTAAATTCAATTTAATTGAGCACCTACAAAATTATAGGTGTTTTTTTTTCACTTAAAATTTTAAAGAGCAGTTTTAGAGAAATAAAAATTTGCTCCGGAAGCTGTATATCTCCTAAGAATAATAAATTATAAATCACGAGATAGTTAAATAAATACACAGAAATTTTTACTAACTTGTGAATTTGATTAATCCAAAGGAAACTAATGGTGCAAAAAATTCAAAACACCGAACTATTTTCTGACCTTTCTTCGGAAGAATCTGCAACTATTAATGGTGGTCATTACTATGATTGTGACGGTTACGGTCGTTCTGTACGTTACCGGCGTCGCCCTGTTAATTATCACTACCGTAGTTACCACTACAGAAGTCGTTCAGTAGGTTATGGCTATAACAGCTATAGAGGCTATAATGACTGTTACTAAAATTTAGCTATTTAAACTTTGGCTTTGTCACTCTAATTTAAGTTAAATTAAATTTAGCACCTATAATTTGGTAGGTGCTAAATTTAATTATAAACAGCAGTTAAATAGAAATAAAAAATATATCCGGAAGCCGTACATATCACAAGAATAATAAACTATAAAGCACGAGATAGTTAAATAAAAATAGATAAATTTATACTAACTTGTGAATGTAATTAACCAGAAAGAAACTAATCATGCAAGAAACTCAAAAGAACGAACTATTTTCTGATATTTCCACTGAAGAATCTGCAACTATTAATGGTGGTTGTGGTTGTGATGGTTACGGTCGCGGTCGCTCTGTAAGTTATGGCTACGGTCGCCCTCGCTACTACTCCAATCGTTACGAATATAGTCGCCCTGTAAGTTACGGCTACCGTTATAGCAGCTACGGCTCTGGTGGCCGTCGTGGTGGCTGCTACTAAAGTTTAGCTATTATACTAAATCCGGTTCTGAAAATCAACTTATGAGTAAAGAAAACGAATCGCAAATAAATCTATAAAATAAGGGTTTAACGCGAAAAACAAGAAAGTGGGCTATGGCAATCGGATTTGGTATTAGACATCTGGTAATCCCATAGAGGACGTTTCATGGAACGTATCTACAAGGCTTGAATTAAAACCTTTATGTAATTTCTAGAGGTGTCTATTTTATCGTGGCATTATAACTAGGATTTAAGTTGAATTAAATGAAGCACCCATGAAATCATGGGTGCTTTTTTCTGATTTTATACCTGGTGAATAGAAAGACTTATTTGGGATGTAATCATTTATAAGTTTAGAGATAATTTATAATAAAAAACCAGGTTAATTCGGGAATGATAACCTAATTTTCAGTAGTTGATAGAAACCTAATTTTTGCAACTTATGATATTTTGGGCGACAAACTAGTGCAGGATGGCGGAAATAACTAACCAGTTAAAAAAGGTTAAAAAGCTTATTGTACAAGTTTTATTCCATCATGCCTTCTGCCTCCTGCCGAATTGCACTAGATTCCTCTATCTTAAACATTATTTTATAAATAGTCTCTAAGTTATTTTTAAATCAAAAATCAAATTATTATGTTAGACATTGTACCAGTACCAATATTGCCAAAAGCATCTAGCGATCGCGAAATAAATAACTTTAATAAATATCCAGTAATTCTCCAGCAAAGTGAAGAAGATTGTGGGGCAGCTTGTTTAGCTTCAATTGCTAAATATCATGGTCGTAATTTAACAATAAATCGCCTGAGAGAAAGCATAGGTACTAATCAACAAGGCACCACATTATTAGGTCTAAAACAAGGGGCAGATACTATCGGTTTTAATGCCAGGTCTGTCAAAGCAAATCCAGGAATTTTAGACCAAATTGACAGTGCTCCTTTACCAGCAATTATTCATTGGCAAGGATATCATTGGGTAGTTTTATATGGCAAACAAGGCGATAAATATGTAATTGCTGACCCTGCTCTTGGGATTCGTTTTTTATCAAAAAAAGAACTAGCTGAAGCATGGGGAGATTGGGTTTGTTTATTAATAGAGCCTGACGCAAAGCGCTTTTTTTCTGAAACTGATGAAAAAGTTAGTAATATTAGTAGATTGCTGAGACGAGTTTGGTATTATCGTCAAATAATTATTCAGGTATTTATTTTAAATATTGTCTTAGGTTTACTTTCGATTGCTTCTCCTTTTCTAGTGCAAATTCTGACTGATGATGTTCTGATTCGAGGTGATATTCAGTTACTTACAAATGTGGTAATTGCTGTGATTGTGATGAATATCTTTAGTAGTTGTTTAGAATTAGTTCAATCTAATATGATTGCCCATTTTGCCCAACGTTTAGAATTAGGGCTAGTTATGGAATTTGGGCGAAAAATTTTACGTTTACCATTGAATTATTATGAGACGCGACGGAGTGGTGAAATTGTTAGTAGGCTGACAGATATTAAAGAGATTAACCAGCTAGTTTCTCAAGTAATTGTCAGTTTGCCAAGTCAATTTTTTATTGCTTTGGTTTCTTTGATTATTATGTGTCTCTATAGTTTTTCCCTGACCATAGTTGCTACCTTTATGGCAGTAGTTATGACTTTATCCACTATTGCTTTGTTACCGATACTACAGCAAAAAACTAGGAGTTTATTTGCTTTAGAGGCGGAAACTCAAGGTGTATTAGTAGAGACTTTTAAAGGAGCGATGACTCTCAAAACTACTTCCAGTGCTCCGCAATTTTGGGAAGAATTTCAAGGTAGATTTGGCAAGTTAGCTAATCTGAGTTTTCGCACAACTCAGATTGGTATTGTGAATGATGTTTTTTCGGGTTTAGTTGGTAATCTTGGTAATATTTTTCTGTTGTGGTTTGGCAGTAATTTAGTCATCGCCCAACAATTAAGTATTGGTCAGTTATTAGCTTTTATTACGATGAATCAATATGTGGTGAGTTTAGTTACTACATTGGTGGGATTTATGGACGAATTAACGAGAGTTCAAACTGCTACTCAACGGCTATCGGAAGTAATTGATTATCCACCAGAAACAGATGAAAAGTATCAAAAGCCTGATGTAAAAATTAATGGTAATGCTGATATTATTTGCTCAAATGTTAGTTTTCACTATGCCGGTAGAATTGATTTATTAGAAAACTTTTCTGTGAAGTTTCCTGGTGGTAAATCTATAGCTTTAATTGGTGAATCTGGTTGTGGTAAAAGTACATTAGCAAAATTAATTGCGGGTTTATATCCGGTGCAGTCTGGTAATATTCAGATTGGGATTTATAACTTGCAAGATTTAGATATAGATTCTCTCAGAAAACAGGTGGTATTAGTTCCCCAAGATGCTCATTTTTGGAGTCGTTCGATTATTGATAATTTTCAATTAGGAGCGCCGGGGGTGACATTTGAAAAAATTGTTAAGGCTTGTCAAATTTCTGGGGCGGATGAATTTATTAGTCGTTTACCTGATAAGTATCAAACTGTTTTAGGAGAGTTTGGAGCTAATATTTCTGGCGGACAAAGGCAACGTTTGGCAATAGCTAGAGGTATTGTTAATGACCCGGCTGTATTAATTTTGGATGAATCAACTTCTGGTTTAGACCCGGTGAGTGAGGCGGAAGTTTTGGAGAAGTTATTGTTTCATCGTCGGGGTAAAAGTACGATTTTTATTAGTCATAGACCAAGAGTAATTAGTCGCGCTGATTGGATTGTTTTATTGGATAATGGGAAGTTAGAGTTGCAAGGATCTGTGGCTTCTTTGCGGGCGCAACATGGTAATCATTTAGATTTTTTGAATCCTTAAATTTTTTTCCCACCCTAAAAATTTGCTTGTCTTAATTTATTGAACATTCGTTGAGGAAATAATAGTTTTATTTTCTGAAGCACTTATGATGATTAGGTGAGTTGTAGATTTTCTGATTATTGGGATCAGGAGATATATCGACACTAGGCAAATGTTGCATTGAGCCAGAAATTGAAAAAAAGTGCTTGACAAAAAAACTTGACATGGTAGTATAAGGATAATGGAAAAGGTGCGCTCATATATATTCTATTTAGAAAGTTGAAAAATGGCTGTTATCAATATTGCGATACCCTCACCATAAATTCTTCGGGATATATAAATCTCACCATAAATTCTTGGGGATATATAAATATATAAATAGTTGTCTCATTTTCTGAAGTACCTAAGACAAGGACTTAGATATATAAGAGCGAGCGCTTCATCCTCAAATAGACAGATTAATTATAAAGAGTTCGGTCGGTGGTGGATTTTTTAATTATTACGGATATAGAAATAGTCGCCTCATTTTGTGAAGCACTCGAAAAGATGGTTTTTGGCGTTCCTTGAAGATATAGAAATAGTAGATTCATTTCCTGAAGCACCTAAAACAAGGGTATGGTCGGTGGTGAATTTTTAATTATTGCGGATACAGAAATAGTCACCTCATTTTGTGAAGCACTCGAAAACAGGGGTATGGTCGGTGGTGAATTTTTAATTATTGCGGATATAGAAATAGTTACCTCATTTTATGAAGCACTCAGAGTTATGGTTTTTTGCGCTCCTTGGGGATATAGAAATAGTCGCCTCATTTTATGAAGCACTCGAAGTTATGGTTTGCCCCGTGCCAATTATTGCGGATCTAGAAATAGTCATCTCATTTTATGAAGCATCTAAAACAAGGGTATGTTCTGTTGTGGATTTTTAATTATTGCGGATGTAGAAATAGTCGCCTCATTTTATGAAGCACTCGAAGTTATGGTTTGCCCCGTGCCAATTATTGCGGATGTAGAAATAGTCGCCTCATTTTGTGAAGCATCTAAAACAAGGGTATGGTCGGTTGTGAATGTTTAATTATTGCGAATATAGAAATAGTCACCTCATTTTCTTAAGCACTTAGAATTTCTCAAGAGTAATGCTATGCCTCAATTTCTGTATACAGCCAATTGTAAGGGTTAGCACTCGCTCACCTTTAGGCATTAATTTATGGTTTTGGCAGATGTATAACAGCGATGTAGCTGCCGCTAGGCTCCGCCAACGCCTAATTCTAAAATAGCCAGATTAATTATTAAGTTGCCAAATTTCTTTTTCCTGGTGCAAAAATGTTACGGTAGAATTTGAAAATTCATTATTTTGGAAATATCAGTAAGTTAAATAATGATGGTAACTACTAATTCTTTTACGCAAGCTTGCCAACTGTGGCGAGCGGGTAAATTAGGTGATGCTTTTAAAAAATATAAACAGTCAATAGAATTGAATCCAAATTTTGCTTGGAGTTATTACTATCTGGGAGAAATATTAGCAGCCGAAAGTAAATGGGGAGAGGCAGTTACTCAATATCAAGAGGCAGTTAAACTAAATCCTGAATCTGCAACTTTTTGCTATGGTTTGGCTAAAGTTTTAATAGAAAAAGGAGAATTAGATGAGGCAATTAAGTATTTAAAAACGGCTATTTATCTACAACCAGACGTAACTATTTATCAGCAAACTCTAGCTGAAGTTTATGAGGCTAAGTCGGATTTTGTACCAGAATTTAAGATTTGGCGAGAAATTATTGCTATTAATCCTAATCATTTCGTGGCAGCCAAAAAAATCCATTGGTTAGAAACTGATGTTGCCAGAGATTTTGTCGAGAATGGAAATAAGTTAAGTAAGGAAGGAAAGATAAAGGAGGCTGTTGAGTATTACCAAAAAGCATTAGCTCTCAACCCTCAACAATCAGTAGTAGTTTATCGAACTTGCGGTAATAATTTAATTACTTTAGGCAAATTTGAGGAGGCTGAAAAGGTATTTCGACAGTTAAAAGAAATTTATCCAGAATTACCAAATGGTTATGAAGGTTATGCTAGGGTTTCTCATAGTTTGGCAGATTGGGAATTAGGTTTAGAGCGTTGGGAAAATGCGATTAGTCAGTTTCCGGGAAATATTGGTTTTGCGGTTCAAAAAGGGAATGTTTTGATTAATCTTTCTCGGTTTGATGAGGCTGAGAGAGTTTTTCTAGAATTAATAGAAAAGTTTCCCGCTCAACCTCATGGTTATGAAGGTTATGCCAGAGTAAGTCATAGTTTGGCAGATTGGGAATTAGGTTTAGAGCGTTGGGAATATACGATTAGTCAGTTGCCACACTATTTTAATTTTTATGTGCAAAAGGGGAATGTCTTAATTACTCTGTTTAGGTATCAAGAGGCAGAAAATGTGTTTGAGAAACTTGTCGAAAAATATCCCTATCGACATCAAGGTTATGATGGTTTAGCTAGAGTATCAATGCAGGCGCAAAAATGGGAATTAGCTTTGACTCGCTGGCAAACTACTATAGATAAGTTTTCTAATAATCTTCCTTTTTTAGTTGGTAAGGCTAATGCTTATATAGAGTTGCATGAGTTTGATTCAGCCCAAGATTTGGCAGATAGGATATTTAGTCAATATCCTAATTATCACCATCAAAAATACGCTCTTCAGAAAAATATTGTACTGCGTCGCTATCAGTATAAAAAAAGTATCACTGCTTTCAAAAAAGTAGAAGATTTTTTTAAGTCTTTACTATCGAGGGTAGAGGCTTCTCCGACTATTGATCCTTATCATCAAATACTTTTAGAAGGGGTTTATAGTTTTTGTGGAACCTTGACTAATTATAGTAGTGCTTTTATTTCTCTAGGTAGTATTGGTATAGCTGTCAAAAGATTATTAGATGACGGCTTTTTAGAGGTATCGCCTGGAGAAATATTAGCTTGTACTTTTAAGAAATTAATTGCTCAAAAATTAGGGAATGAAAATGTAGACTTAAAGCAAGCAAAGAAGTTTTGCTCTGAAGCAAATTTTCGTGCTGCTATAGATATTTATATTAATCTAATGGATGACATTGTAGAAAAATTTATTCCTGACTATCCCGAACATATTGATAGACTTTTTTCTCAAAAAATAGAGCATCAAGTAGAAGCTAAGTTACCAGAAAAATATGGCAGTTTAGAATTAGCGAAGGAAGCTCTAGAGGCAGATTTAATTAATGGCGATTTTGATGGGAATGGCATTTATTCCCAACTGGGTTATTTATTAGTATACCTTGGCGAAACTGAGAATGGTTTGGCATATTTAAAAAAGCGCATCGAAATATCTGTTTATAGTTATGATGCGTATATTAAATTGGGTTATGCTTTACTGAAGCTAGGAAAACAAAAAGCTGCATTTGCTAACTACGGACAAGCAGTTAAATTAAATTTAGCTTTTGCTTTGTTAAGCGCAACTTTAATAGGATGGGTCTCCTCTAAGTATCATAAATTTATCCATAGTGGCTATCCAAAATTGGGAATCTATCAACAATTTTCCAATTTATTGGTTAAACAAGGTTTGTCAAAAGAAGCTCTGGAAGTTGCCCATAAAGTTCAAACTAAATTTGGTGATGGATACCACAGTCGAAAAGTTTTGATATCTATTTTAGTTGCTCAAGGAAATAAACAACAGGCGCTAGAATATCATCAGCAATTATTGAAAGAAAATCCTCAAACTGCTGATAAAAATTTGGGTGTTTTAAGAAGTTGTAGGCATCTAGAAAAATTTGAAAAACAAACGATGCTAAGGGTAATTTTTTGCGATAAATTTCAAATTGCTTATGCTGGTATTATCCCTAAATCTGCTTCTAGGACAGTAATAAACACTATGCAATGGCTAGAAAACTGTGTTAATGATGATTCTAAAATCGTTAGTATACCCAAACATCAATCTGTTAAAATATACTGGGTTAATATTGAAAATATACCTGCAAATTTAAAATAATTTGCAGTTGTGAGAGAACCTGTCAAGCGTTTTCTATCGGCATTTTCTAATATAATTTTATTTCATAGAGCAGTATTTGAAAAACACAAATTGTTAACTACTACTCAATATTTATCAATTGCTAAGTTAGGAGTTAATCCCGATATCAATTGGTCAATTAAAAACTTAGAATTATATTCAGAAATGTCCCTTGAATGGAAAGTGCATATAAAACCCGAATCTACCTGGATGGGCAATGAAATAAAAGGATTCGAGCGCGTATTTCAAGTAGAGCGTTTAGGGGAATTAGGAAAAAAGTTATCAGAAATTACTGGCTTTGAAGTCAACTTACCCAGACTGAATACTGGAGGTATAAAAATATCATTAGCGGAATTATCAGAGAAATCTATGAAAAAATTAATTGACTTTTATGCCAGAGATTATGAATTGCTCAAAGATGATTATTCTCCAGACAAAATTTGGGATGAATATCAAACATTAAAAAATTAATAAAGTAATATCATGTCCGTTTAATAGGGTGATAAAAAACTTTCTTCTCCTATTCCTTCTTCTTTCCTCCTCCTGTAGGGGTAATTTCTGAAGGTACACTCCGCTTTCCATAAATTACCCCGACTGACTGGGAGACTCCTTTGTCGTTATTTATAAGTATTCAACCGGAGATAATATAAATATAAATCGCTCTTACTCCCAGATTAAATCCTAAATACTTTTCATTGCCAGAGATTATGAATTGCTCAAAGATGATTATTCTCCAGACAAAATTTGGGATGAATATCAAACATTAAAAAATTAATAAAGTAATATCATGTCCGTTTAATAGGGTGATAAAAAACTTTTTTCTCCTATTCCTTCTTTTTCCCTCCTCCGTCGTTATTTATAAGTATTCAACCGGAGATGATAAAAATCGCTCTTACTCGCAGATTAAATCCTAAATACTTTTCATTTTACGGTCTAAAATAAAAGCCTGTGGTGGATAAATTGCAATTTTCTCAAAATCTGGATGTAGGGGGTTAATCAAATAATTATATTCTCCTGGAATAATCGCAGAAGGCACCCTCAAAACTGCCGTACTTTTAGAAGCTAACCATCTATCTCCAATAGATGCTAAAAATCTAGGTGGAAGAGTATCGCGCCAGTTAGGAGGTAACACACTTTCATCTAGTTGTTTAATCGGAAAATTATCAGGAATTTTTACCCCAATAGATACAAATATATTGCCAAAATTCTCTATTTCCATGCTTACTAAAGTTTCTAATGCTGCTAAAGAAAGTGTCGCTGAAGCATAAACTAACGCCGTACCTTTAGAATTCCAGCGACCTCTACCACGACGAGCACCTTCACCTTTAAAAGCAGTATCAATGTGTTTTTTATGAGAAATTCGCCATACTGTTAGACTCATAATTATTATTTTTGGCAGATAAAAGAAAAAGAAAAAGAAAAAGAAAAAGAAAAAGAAAAAGAAAGGAAATAAATTCAAGGGCAGGATGGGTTGAAATCAAGCTACAAATTCTGAGAATAAAATTTTAATGTTTCCGCCCGCCCCTAAATATTGATAATCAGAAAGCTACTTTAATAGAAATAAAAGTAACCTTGTTATATTTATCTAACTAACTAAGTAGGTGGGCATAATTTAAATATCAAACAGTTGTAGGGTGGGCAATGCCTATAAATGTATCTATATAAAGGTTTTGGCTTTGTTTAGCATTGCCCACATTATGCGTTTATTTATGCCGACCTACTGGAATGACACAGCTAAAATGGTGCGTTACGAGGGATTGTTAAACGCCTTTCAAAGTCTAAATTTTAACCGTCTAACGCACCCTACAATCACAAGAATGACACAGCTAAAATGGGTGCGTTACGAGGGATTGTTAAATGCCTTTCAAAGTCTAAATTTTAGCCGTCTAACGCACCTACAATAATGAACTAATAATAAATCAAGCCTCAAAATAGAATTAGCTATATACTCCATACTCAATTCTATTCAAAAGTTCATCTACCTGTTGTGTACCTGCATCCGTATCTAATAGTTCTAATGGAGTTACTCCTGCTAGAGCACGATTTGATTTCTTGAGCCAATCTCTTGCTGTTTCCACATTTTCAAATATGTCTAATGTGCGGGCAAAAATTCTGGCTATGCGAAAAAGCCGATCTGATTCTGAAAGATCGAGTGGTTTCTGGTCTTTCTTCCGTCTAGATATAGTGCGCTCAGAAGTTGCTAATAAAGCTGCCATTTGTGACTCGGAAATACCACAATATTCTGCTACTTTAATTACAGAAATTATTGAAAACCCTTGACGGATTATACTGACTATTTGCAGTTCTTGGGGCAATTCCAAAATATTTTCAGGTATTCTGTCAAATCCTAAAATTTGATAAATTTTAGGGATTGGTTTAGTTTCCGAGCTCTGAGAAACTCGATCTGGGGGTAGCATCTGGACATCCTCTCAAAGTCACCTGTCTTATATTATAATGTCAAATGTCTTAAAATATCTAAAAATTTTAATATTTTAAATTTATTTGGGATTGACAGGTCAAGATGAAGCAATAATCACATAGTTTAGGGTCAGACTTCATCAATTAAACGTAGTGGTCTAACCACTTAGTCTGGTAAGGTATTCAGAGTTTTAATGCTCCTGTACTTTAGTCGGGGGTGGCCTCTGTGCCAGGTTCCCTACAGCATCAAGTACCAATCTGAGATTTTCTCTGGCAAAACATGACTTCAAAGGCCAGCACCCAAAAACAGTAGAATCAGAAAGATCAGAAATAGTATAAATATTAAGCCGTTGGAAACCATTTTTTATATATATATAGTTAAGCTGATGTCTAGAAAATTATAGACAATAGTGTCACCAATTTTTCGCCAAAAAACCGCCTTGGAAAAGACGGATTAATTAATTGGATAATTTTGGCCAAATTTAAAAGCTTTTTTGGGACATATTCTCTTTTTAGGCTTCTACTTGCACCCCACGCCAAAAAGCCACATAATCCTGAATATTTTTGGCCTTTTCTTTGGGGTCAGGATAATACCAAGCACCATCTTGATTAACTTGACCGCCAACTTCAATATTGTAGTAGCTAGCTTCGCCTTTCCAAAAACAGTTACTGTGGGTATTGCTTTCTTTTAAGTATTCACGATTAACAGCATCGGGTGGAAAGTAATAGTTACCTTCGACAATTTCGCAGGAATTACTCTGTGCTAAAACCGCGCCATTCCAGATAGCTTTTGTCATTATTGATTCTTACTTTTGTTAATTACCAATTATGAGTTTAGCAAATACAACAAAAAAAAATGCAGCCTCAAAAGACTACATATTAAAAAAAACTGTTGTGTTTCTGCTAGGAAAAGAGGAAAATTTAATAAATTAATTAATTTAAAAACTTATAATAAATAATTTTTCAGGTAAAATGCTTAACTGCATTTATTACTTAACTCTATAGTTTAATCTTCCACGCTGATAGATAAAATGTAAGTGATTTATCCCATAACTTAACTGTGACCTTTATCAATGATGTGAGCGATCGTATATTTGTCTTTAATGTGATTGAAAACACCAGAGTCAGTGATGCAGGTAACAGACAAAAAGCAATAAGTTGTGGATATAAATGCTATTACCTGCGATCGCACTGTTTTTCAGTCATAATTTTCTTAATTTAAGATAGACATTTGACTTCTGGCATCTTCTATTTCGTCAATATTGGCCTTAAGTAGAGATAAATCTGTAGCCACAAATCTTTGATTAGTAATCAGATCGTAAGCTTCCCACTCCCCGGAAAAATCTGTATCTTGCCAAATAAACCAATCTCGGTACATTTCACCTTCATCAATATCTCCACATAAAGCTAGCCAGTCATCCCCATCAAAATTGTCCACTGCTGATGCTACCAAATCAAGCCATGCAATGGTAGTGCAGTTGTCTATATCAACGTTGTTAGTGGAAAAGGAAGGAGACTGAGAATTGATTTGTGCCAGGCAGGTGTTAGATGTCATTGCTAAATTCCTTGATTAACTCTATGCTTTAACTCTACGAAGGTTTATTTCCTGATAGTGATAGAGATATGCCACTATCTCGACTACAACACCTGAATATCATCTTAATCTTGCCGAGCGTCCCTAAACTCAAAGAAATGATGATATTATCAGTAGACACTTAACAAACTGGCACTAAATAAATATTAGACATCTCCAGAAAAGAGGCAGTAGGGAGTAGGGGTGGTTCGCGTTTGCGACAGCATTCCGGAGGAAACCACCCGTACAGGAGTAGGGGGAAATAATTGATTATTTCTGTATGATAATTGATTTTATTTTTTATTATCGGAGATGTCTATTGATAATCTGTGTAATATTTGGGGTTGGGGTCGATGTAAAGATAAATAGACATAGAGGTGGAAATTATATAAGCCTTTTGTCAAACCACTGTGACCTGTTCAAAATTAACTTTATCTTGTACCGAAATTCGCCCTATCAGACACTCGTATCCCACTAGAGGAAGATAACAAAAATTTCATAAGTTAAGGCAGTTAAAAAACAATTACGAATTGACTACAGAATAAACATAACTCTTTTGAAATCTGGTGAAATCAGGGTTTGATAAATTTTCAGCTCAAAAAATTTGTTGACAATTTTTTAACTCCCTAAAATTCCCCACTGGTTATTTGCTGAGAGGATATCTTGATAATTAAGAACAATTATTTATCAGGTATTAGTAAATGCTCAACATTAACAATATTAAAACAAATATCGTTGCGCTCCTCGCCATAACCCTAACCATCTGTAGCGCTCCCATAGCAATAGCTGAAAACTACACCAGAGAATTTGACGAACAAGGATATCTACGTCAAAACCGAGATGTTGCAGAATTAATACGTCTGGGAAAATTTAACTCTGCCTATGACCATTATGTCAGACAGGGGCAATATCAAAATCGTCGAGGCGCATATAAAACATTCAACGAGCAAGAATATTTGCGCCAAAACCCTGACGTAGTAAAAGCAATACGCCGTGGGGAATTTAGCTCTGGTTACGACCATTATCTCAAATATGGTCAGTATGAAAACCGTTCGGGTGTTTCCAACCCATCACAATTTCAACAGTCTCCTGTTTCCGGCAATAACTGGAGTTGTAGAAATATGAATAGTGGTTGGTCTCAGGAAGCATTTTTCCGTACTGAAAACCGCCTCATCCATATCTGTCGCCACAGTAATAGTAACAAACTAGCCTGGTTTGAGCGCACTCAAGATAGTTCAAACTGGAACAATTTCCCTGTAGAAGTTGCCTATAATGGTTTTGTTAATACTCGCACTGGCTATTTTGTTAATGATACGGAGTTTATACGCAGACGAGGAAATCAGGATATTTATCGGGAACGAGTATTGACTAAATGGAGACATAACTGCCGTGAAACATCTCCTTATTCATCTTATTAAAACGATGGGGTTGAGTAGATATCTCCAGAAAATAAATTTGCCCTTTATTTAGCATAAGCAAGAGAAGTAAAAGTCACTTCACCGAATAATTAATAATTAATAGTTAATAATTAATAATTAAGAGTCGATAGTTAATAATTATTAATTCAACAATTCAGGTTTGAAGCCTCCCCTTGGATAGGGGATAAATCAAAAACTTTTCTTTTAGTCAATTTAGTCAATCCCCTGATTTTAATCGGAGGTAATTATTAATTATTAATTGTTCATTGTTAATTGCTGAATTTAATTTTCCGTACCTTTTTCCTAAAAAAATCTTCCCTATTGCCTTCGGGAGCTGTTCCCTGTTGCCTGTTGCCTACTCTTACAAAAAGTCTATATCTTTTTCACGCCTATGTCTAGTTGGAGTTCGCTCTTCAAGTAGAAAGGGCGTTGTTAGTTGAGTCTTAGGAAGGGCTGGAATTGGTATTATTCTGTTTGTTGCAGAAGGGCGAGTTAAATGTATAGATGTTTTTTTAGTGATCGCTGTTTTTGATAAAACTCAGGTCGGAGTTTTGTGTAGCTGAAACTCAGTTATAAATTACTTCTGACTTATAACTTCTCGAGGTCGCCCTACCGACGGCTCCCCTATCTGATATCAAATCCGCTCAGGTTAGGTATAAAAAAATGTTTCATCTTCACCCAGAGCACAAATCTTTCTAAATTCTCTTCTCTGCTGTACGGGCGATTTCGTTCCGAATGCTGTCGCAAACGCGTTTGCGGAGCATTCCGTAGGAAATCGCCCCTCCTGTACTAATTATACCAATGCTACCGGATTTGATATGACTTGTGCGTAGCGCTATATTAGCGCCGTAAACTTCTGGGGTCGAGAGCATCTCGCAATCCATCCCCCAATAAATTAAATGCCAGCACCGTCAGAATAATCAACAATGCAGGGGGCCAAACTAACCAGGGTTGCAATACTAAAATTGAAGCATTAGTAGCCAAAGACAACATATTTCCCCAGGAGGGGTCTGGTTGTTGAATGCCTAAACCAATTAAGCTCAAAACTGATTCTGAGACAATAAAACTAGGAATAGCTAAAGTTGCTGAGATAATCAGATATGTTGCAGTCTGGGGCAACACATGACGGATGATAATGTAAAACGGATTTGCACCCATTGCTCTGACAGCTTGGACAAATTCTCGTTGTTTGATGGATAAAACTTGCCCGCGAATTATCCTGGCTAAACCTGCCCAACGAATGAATGAAGTAATCATTACAATTAAGAAAAATCGTTGAGCACTGCTTAAAGCAGGTGATAAGACAGCAGCTAGCGCTACCAATAAATAAATACCTGGAATTGTCATTAGCACTTCAGCAAAACGCATCAAAATACTATCAACCCAACCGCCAAAGTAACCAGAAATTCCCCCAATAATCATTCCGAGGGGAAAGTAAATCATAATGCCGACCAAACCAATAAATAGACTGATACGACCGCCAAAAACTAGACGGCTAAATTGATCTCTTGCTTGTTCATCTGTGCCTAATAAATTAAATTTGGCTTCTGCTGTGGTGCCGAATAGATGTCTATCCCAGGGCAAAATACCAAATAATTTATAGGGTGCTCCTTTGACGAATAAACCGAGACGGGATGGTCGCTCCCATTCTACATTTAATTCCCGCAGCCCCGTTTCCAAATCTACTGGCCCTTGAGTTGTGGGGTAAACGTGTGGCCCGATAAATTCACCTGTTTGATTTTGCCAGTAAATTTGAGTGGGTGGTAATAGGGAGCCGTTGGGTTGAGATACATAGGGGTCGTAGGGGGCAACAAAGTCGGCAGCAATTACTGTTATATAAAAAATTAATAGTAATAATGCGCCCCATCTAGCTAAAGGATTTTTTTTAAGATTTTTCCACCACTTCATTGATTTTTATATTTATTAGGTATATTAGAGAATTTTTGCAGAATTCGGGAATAAGAAAAAGGGAAGATATACAGATTTAATTTTTAGAATGGCAAAGAGGTCTAAGTAATAAGAAAGGCACGATAGAAATTTTGAATGCCGATCTACGGGTGATTAGAAGGAAAAATTAAGAATAAATAAGAAAGAAGTTAGGAAGAATGTGGTTGAGTGAATTGTTTTTTGTCTGTTTCTGTTTCTGATTCTTCATCCAGAGGATTATAAAAAAAAGAACCTGTTTGAGGTGGTAGTTTAGGATTCAGTACAACTTCTACAATACTTTTTAAAACGCCGGTAAGTGGAATTGCTAGTATGACTCCTAAAAGTCCTCCTATTCTACCACCTAATAATAATGCTGCAAAAATAATTACTGGGCTAAGTCCGGTTAAATTTCCCATAACTCTAGGGGCAACTATATTATCTTTAACTTGTTGAATAGATATTGCTACTATCAAGACTTTTAATGCTAACCACCAATCAATAAATGCAACGATAATTCCTACAGTACCAATTCCTAAAGTTGCTCCGATAAATGGAATTAATTCCATTGTACCTATAAATACTGCAAATAATAGGAAATAGGGAACTCTGAGAAACCAAAAAGCGATTGATAAGAGAGTTGCCATAAATAAGCCTAATAGCAACTGCCCAGAAACAAAACTTTGGAGATTGCCTTCTAAAGACTCTGTAAATACATCTCGTACCTTTGGAGAAATAATACTAGTGATATTATCCCAAACTCTTTCCCCATCTAAAAGCATATAGAACGAGATTACCAGAATCAGAATAAAATCTACAAACCAGTTAACTGTGCCTAATAATAAACCAAAACTTGTCGCAGCGATCGCCTGTATTTGTTCTTGAGCTTTTGCTGATAGTTGCTGTTGTAAAATACCTACATCAAAGGGTAAATTTTTATTTTCACTCCAGGTTTGAAATTCTGTTAATTGTAACCGACCAGACTCCAAAAGTTCGGGAAATTTAAGACCCAATTGTCGGGCTTGATTAAATACAGGTGGTACAATAGTTAGACCGATAATTACTACTATTAAAGCAGCCGTTAGATAGACTAAACCTGCTGCCAAACTTCGGGGCACAAACCTTTGTAATCTCGCCACTGGATAGTTAAGCAAAAAAGCCACTAATCCTGCTGTGATTAAAATACTAACTATTTCACCTACATAAGTGATTGCTCCAATGGTAAACCATCCTGCTACTAATAACAGTAACCATGTAATTAAAAACTGTTGAACAGGTGAAAATCTGACATTCATCATAAGTTAATTTTTGACTAATTTTTAGCTTTTGCTAATTTATATATCACATTCGGCATGACAAAATGAAGTGCCAATTATTTGTCGCCAATAGTTTTATATAAGAAATACTAGTACCGATTAAAGTAGGGTGGGCAAAACGAAGAGTTCGACTCAATTAAAAATCCCGAAAGAATATTTTGCCCACCGAGCAAAGCTAGACAATGGTACATTATTTTTGTGCTTATCCCTTATTTGTTGCCAATAGTTTTACATAAAAAATACTAAGTAGGTAGGGGAAAATAAGCCTAACTATGTAACAAAATGTTCATGCCGCCCAAACACTTGAGATTGCTTTACTTACGAAATACTGAGCATTCATGTCGCGAAGCGTTTTCCTGACGGAATGCGGAGCAAACATGTCGGCGACAGCCGAAAACCTTCCACTCTGTTCCAGTAGCTTCGGACATAGTGACATTTAATTATGCCTGGCTACTTACATAAAATTAAGCAGGTACACAAAACTAATTACACATTTTATAATATTGATACTTTTTTACTGCAAAGTTTACGGAGAATTATACTAGGTAATCAACTCTGTGTAGGTGCTGATAAATCTTTTGATTATCCTACATTTTAAACAGAAACAGTTTGACTTTTGTCATGTTCCACCACAAATACATTTGAGTATAGATTAGCAATAATTTGCTTACCTTCCTGTATTAAGGATAGATAATTTAGAGCATCTTCCAGATAAGGATGAACCCCTTTCCAGAAAAACTGAGGATAGTTATCGCGCAGATCGCTGGGATTTTCGTATCCTACTTTTTTGTTAAAACCTGTTTCCTCAAATTCATAATACAAAGAACTAATTTTGTTGAGGTAGCGGGGGTCACTTAACTGACCAATTAAATCTGCAGCTCGAACTAAACCAGGATAGTTTATAGTATCTTGATGATCCGATGCTGTGGGAATAGGAAATCGTGTCAATTCAATATTATGTTTAATAATTTCTACATCAATTAGTTTATGACCGCAAAATCTTTGCTCAATAAATAATTTTGCCCGATCCACATGATAAGGAGTCAGGCTAGCATCGCTACAACCTAATGGCAAATTCACCATTTCATCAGCGTTACCTGTAGCGTACCATCCCCTTCTATCTTGCCGACAAACTCCTTTTACATATCCAATATCATGGCAAGCTAAGGAAATAATATAGTGTAACCAATCTTCACAGGAAACCCCACCTTCACGAATATGTTTCCCCCGGAGAATTTCTTGGCCTACAAGAGTTACCAAAATTGTATGTTCTACGTTATGGTAGAGGGCATCACTATTGGCAATATTTTCTAATGCCATACTTCCTGCCCAACCAATAATATCTTCATAATCGGATTTATAACCGCCGTAAGTCCGATGGTAACCTTCTCTAATTTTTTCTACGAATGTATTAATTAGTATTTCAGTAGCATTGAACATATTCGATACTTAAGTAATTTTGAGTTGGATTTTGTTCTAGACTTTTTGAATATTTTAATTGCTTTTCGTTGTTTTTTACTGAACCTTTTATCAAGTCTATGTATAGTTTTGTATTATATATAATTTAGTCAGAGTAGGGATAATTTAAGCAGGAGTCAGGTAGGGTCGCCGTCGGATTGGCGAGGTAGAGTAGCCAGAAGACAAAATTAATTAGTAGTGGGGATTCGAGCCACTAATTAACGACCAGCAAATCATATATTTGGAATTGTGGTATTAAACCCACTTCCCCACATCCGCTCATATTTACACAATTTCTATCTGAATTATTTAGACATCTCCAGAAAAGAGGGAGTAGTGGGAAAGAATTGATAATTTATGTGGGATAATTGATTTTATTTTTTATTATCGGAGAGGTATTTTCAGGAAGTCAAAACTAGTTCAACGGATAGTTATCTCTAAAAATTACTTGACTAGTTTAAAGATTTCTAACAAAACAGTAATTTTTCTTTACAATATGAGTATATGAGAGAGCGGCAAACAGGAGAAAATAAATTGAGCCAGACAATTATACCAGAAGAAGCTAGACAAAGGCAAGAAAGTAAAAATCTAAAATATGATGACCAAACAGATATTAATCACTTGGATGGCCTGGATCTATATTCTCAAATATCTCAAATAGAAGAGGACGAAGATGTTGTTAGTGATACCAAAAAATTTTCCCACCAGAGTAATAGAGGTGGATGGCGAGGACTGTTGATCGGTATTAGTATTGGTGTGATGGTAAGTGTACTTAGTATGCAGTTTTTTTCCCAACCGAAAGAAACCGAAAGCAACAGCAATTCCACACAGACTATTACAAATACGGTCGAAACTAACTCTGCTCCCAGTATGAGCGTCACAGTAGCACCAGTAGAGTTAGCAACAGTGGAACGCACTCTAAATGCTACAGGTAGCGTCGTTGCTTTTGACCTGTTACCTGTTTTACCACAAGCTAATGGACTGCAAATTCAGCAAGTCTTGGTAGAGGAAGGAGACAGAGTAACTCTAGGTCAGGTAATGGCAGTTTTAGATGACTCTGTTTTAAAATCACAAATTAACCAGGCAAAATCCCAAGTACAATCTGCCCAAAGTGAAGTAGACCAAAGAAGAGCTGCCTATAGCAAAACAAAAGCAGGGGTTGAGCAAGCTCTTGCTGCTCGCCAACAAGCGGAAGCTGACCGCGAGCAAGTCAAGGCAGTTATTGCTCAAGCTAAAGCTGGTAAGGATGAGTCGAACGCTGCTTTGAAACAAGCTCAGGCAAGTAGGGATGATGCTCTTGCTGCCCTGAAACAAACTCAAGCAAGCCGTAATGATACACTTGCTGCCCTGAAACAAACCCAAGCAAGTAAAGATGAAGCATTAGCATCTGTAGCCCAAGCTGAGGCTAAGTTAGCAGAAGCCCAAGCTAACCTCGAACAAGCTAACAGGGAGTTTGAAAGATATCAATCTCTACAGTCAGAGGGAGTCATTAGCGCTCAAGAGCTGGAAACCCGCAGCACTGCTGTGACAACTGCGCGAGAGGGGGTACGAGTTGCGGAGGCAAATATTGATAGTGCTAAAGCTAAAGTTGATATTACTGATGCTAACATTGAGAGTGCCAAAGCGAAAATAGAAATTGCTGATGCTAACATCAGTAGTAGCAAAGCTAAAGTTGACATTGCTAGCTCCAATGTCAGCAGTGCTGAAGCTAGGGTAGACAGCGCAGAAGCTAATATTAGTAGCGCTACGGCTCAACTCCGGAGTGCCGAAGCCAAAGTTAATAGTGCTAAGGCTAATGTCAGCAGCGCTCAGGCAGATGTTGACAGTGCTTTGTCAAATATTGACAGTGCTAGAGCAAATGTTGGTAGTAAAGAAGCTCTTTTGGAAGTTGAACAAACTCAGTTAGGGCGAACTTTGCTCAGAGCACCAGCAGATGGCATAGTGGCAGAAAGGGTAGCTCGTGTTGGTGATGTTACTTCTGGTAGTAAAATGTTGTTTTCGATTATTAAAAATAATCAGTTGGAGCTACAATTAAAAGTGCCAGAAACTCAGTTAGCACAGGTACAAATTGGCAAAAAAGTTGAGATAACTTCTGATGCCAATAGTCGGATAAAAATGTTAGGGGTAGTGAGAGAAATAGCGCCATTAGTTAACCAAGATAGTCGTGAGGCTACAGTGAAAATTGACTTGCCTAAAAGCGATTTATTACGACCAGGAATGTTTTTACGGGCAACAATTACAACGGCAACTAATCAAGGGTTGAAAATTCCGGCTAAGGCAGTATTACCTCAAGCAGATGGAAAGTCTATTGTTTATGTTTTGGCAGAAAATGATCGAGTTCAAGCAATGCCTGTAGAAGTAGGGCAAGTTATTAGTAAAGATAGCGATTTAGCTAATGCCAAAATTGAGATAAAAAATGGTTTAAAATTAAGCGATCGCGTAGTTGTATCAGGTGCAGGTTATCTCAAAGATGGAGATATAGTCAAAGTTATCGAGCAAAATTAATATATTGTGTAATTGGCTAAAACAGCTTTTAATTATGTGAGATAGTAGGGGTAATTTCAGTTATCAGTTCTCAGTTTTTAGTTCTCAGTTTTCAGTTCTCAGTTTTCAGTACCTCTAGCTGTTTGGGCAGCATGACCTAGGAAAGCAAAGTGAATTGAAAATAGGGAATATTCTTTTTTTCTCCTCTTTTAAGAGGAGGCGTAACTACCCAATTTGTCGGTACAAAATTGATAAATAAGAGTGCGATAATTGATTTAATTTTTTATTATTGGAAATGTCTAATACAAAACTATTTCTAGCTACCGATCGATAAATCGAATCATAACCGCTCGCCCAAAAATTGCATAAGTATTGGGAGAAAAAATCTTACCTAATATTGACTATTAATGGCAAGTCAAACCAAATTAATTTCTAAGTTCGTAGAATAATATTTTAATCGGGGTTGACTGTATCAAGATAGACAAATGAAAGTAAATAAACTTGATAATACCGAACTCTAGATAATATCATGTCCGGTTGAATACTTATAAATAAACTACGGAGTCTTCAGGAGTCAGGAGAAAAGAAGAAGAAAGAGGAGAAAGTTTTTTGTATCACGCTCTTATCCGGAGATGATATAACACCTAAAACCTAACACCTAAAACCTACCACCTAAAACCTACCACCTAAAACCTACCACCTAAAACCTACCACCTAAAACCTACCACCTAAAACCTAACAC
>JBARXI010000121.1:0-58136 GCA_049647275.1 Microcoleaceae cyanobacterium | reverse complement strand
TCCTGCCCTTAAATATCATGCGGTTAGCACCTACTGGACATCGACCATTTCCAGAGATATATAGGGGTTACTTCGTTCCGATTACACATTGTCTTAAGTCTTTAGTGCGATGCTATCCACCGGGTTTGTTTGGTAATGCAATAGGTCGAACTACCAGTCGCCTATCCCTTATCCTTGCCTTTTGGCTTGGCCTTGTACAGTCGTTGTGGCCATCTTTATTAACGATGGTTCGGGTGCATCTTCGCTTTCGCTACACATGGACTCTTGCTTGACAGTCACCGGATTCGACTACCAGTGGTCTGCCTTTTGTCCCCGCTTTACCTTTTAGGTTGCTGGCCTAATTGATAGGGGTCATGCTTTCACTCCTGCATTGGGAGGGAGGACTTGCACCTCAAGTGTAATCAGTTGTTACAGCGAATGGAGCTGCACTAACCGTCCCGCTTACCTTTCGGCTTGCTTTAGGTTAAACGAATCGCACAGCAATATCAAAAGTATAATCCCGCAATTCGGGATACCATGTTAACGTGCCCATTTTTACCCACTTTTCCAGATACCCAGTAGTAATACCTTCCATTGTCGGGGCGTAACCTGCTAATGCTCGTGGTTGAAAAGCTTGAGCCAGTAGTCTCCGCCTTTGCTGGTGAATACTACCTTGTTGCGCAGACAGAGAATTTTGGCCAAGTAAAATGCTTGTGCTTTTCGGCCACTTGACCGAAAAATATTTATTCTCATTGGAAAACAAAAATTGATTAGCTTCTGCTCCCGCTATAAATACTGTGGGATTACCAAAAATATGACTTTTATAAATTCGTCCATACTTTTGTTCTCGCGTCTTGGCAAAATTTCCATCAGTTAAAAAGCTGATAGTTTCGCCCACAAAGGGTAGACCCAAATTTCCTGGGGGTAGGGGTAGTGATGATTTGGTATTTTTTGTAGTCATAAAATATTTATTATTCTAATTATATTTATGTGTCTGACTATTGTTAATTTATTGTAAAATTAAATTTTTGCCAAGGGTAAAGCCGAGCGATTAATTATCACAATTATCTAAATAACTTCCCCTTTACCAAAAAATCCAGTCGAGCGTAAACTTATTGAGTGACTATAAAAAAATATATTTATTGCCTCTATCGTATAATTTTCTACTATGCCAGGTTAATGCTATTAGGTTAAATGAAATTTTGATACTAGCAGAAATACTTTATATACTTTATCTATTGAGCGACTATAAAAAAATATATTTATTGCCTTGGTCGTAGATTTTTTTACTATGCCAGGTTAATGCTATTAGGTTAAATGAAATTTTGATACTAGCAGAAATACCCTATAGACTCGATCGAGCGATATAGCTGCCGCTAGGCTCCGCCAACGCAAATTTTACTGCTTATCATCTATTCTTATTCTTTATTCAATAAAAATGACCTTTATAGAATTATTAATTCTCGCAGTCTCTGGATTATTTGCTGGTGTTCTAGCAGGCTTTTTAGGTATCGGTGGTGGTACTGTGCTTGTGCCATTATTAATAACATTAGGATATCAACCAGTTCAAGCAGTAGCTACCAGCAGTTTGTCCATTGTAATTATCGCTCTTTCTGGCAGTATTCAAAACTGGCGAATGGGATATTTAAACATTAATCGAGTGCTAGGAATTGGATTTCCGGCTTTGATTACTGCTCAGTTAGGAGTGTATTTAGCAAATTTGTTTTCTGCTCATTGGTTATTATTCTGTTTTGGATTATTGCTAGTTTTAAATGTCTATTTAGTAAAGTTGCGCAAACAGATAACCAATAAAAAAAAGCAAGAAGAAGCATTACAAAATCATCATAATTTAGAAAGTCATTCACTGAAAAAGTCTGAAAATGAGCAGAAAAATTCGTTTACTGCTAATCAGTTACCCTTAATATTTGAGCAAACCTCCAAGGAAAGTAATTATAAAATTCCCGATAAATACATAAAAATTACTTCTAGAATTATTACAGGAAGTTTAGCTGGATTATTAGCAGGTTTGTTTGGTGTTGGTGGTGGCGTAATTATGGTACCTTTACAAATTTTGTTACTCGGAGAAACTATTAAGGTAGCAATTCAAACAAGTTTAGGTGTGATTGTCATTACTGCTATTTCTGCTTGTCTCGGTCACGCAGTTAGAGGCAATGTTTTGTTAATGCCCGGGTTATTGTTAGGATGTGGTGGTTTATTAGGGGTTCAATTTAGTACCAGGTTTCTCCCCAAATTACCAGAAAAATTTGTTAGTTTGGCTTTTCGTGGATTGTTGGCAGTTCTATCAATTTATATTTTTTGGCAAGCTTGGCAAAATTATACCAATAATTTTTAAATGTGATTTTCTTTTAGTATCATATTGATTCATATTAGTCAAGGGATAAAGCAGATTATTTTTTTTTTTTATAAGTAGACACAATTTACGTTACTAGCACTACAATGGACGTGCTTAGTTTAAATTTCAAAGAGGTCTGCAATATGGTAATATCTGCTACTCCAATTAAAGCCCCAGTCTTTGTACTTCCTCAGCCTCAGATAGAAGATTATATTCAACCTCCAGTGGCCCAACCAGTTGAGTTGGATCGGATGAGAACAAAATTGGACATGGTGTTATTGGCCCTCAAGGCTTTAACAGGTATAAGTTCGGATAATATAGTCCGAGTAGCTAGGAAATTGAATATAACTGCTAGAGTTGCCGATGAAATTGCTGTATTGGTCAAAGAAAGGACTGAAGTAAAACGGGGAGTATCCTTAAATCAAAATCAAACTCTGAAATTAGAAGTAGCTCAATCAAAAGTATTGATTATCTGTCACTTGGCAAAACAAAACCAAGCCTTAATTCGCCGTGCAGTGGCATTAATGGAACAAACAGCGGCTCAAAACTACAAACCTAAATCAATTACTTTATTAAGGGAATATATTTATAACTTTCAACAAACTTATCAAAAATATCACTTTAACCAAGAAAAAATTTCACCAGATAGCCCAGAAGAAATGGCTTCAAAACTGTTAGTTGATTTGTTGTTTTATAGTGCTCCTCAAGGCTGTAACCGTCTTTGTTCAAAACTCCGAGCCTAATGGCAGCATATAATACCATAGTTAATAATCGATCGTAAAAAATGAACAAAAACTTTGGATATAAAGCTTTTTCTTCAGAAAAAAGTAGAAAATAAAATAACATAAAAAAAAATCTTGGGCACATACAGAATTAAGGGTTATGAGTTAAAAATAAGAGAGCAAGTTTAAACTATTAGTTCTCAATTCTTACTTCTGAATATTTGATTTGTGTAGATAAAAACTTAGAGATGACTTTAATAATGGTAGCTCAACTTGTAGATGGGATGATTTTAGATATAGATTTACTCTGATGGCCTCACGAAGTTACACACCCCCAACTTGCACACTAAAAGTTACAGCTAAAGGCTTCGCACTATTAGCATGGATGGGCTTACCGAGACGACAAAGGTTTCACCTAAGTTTTGATGACCCCAGGGTATCAGAAGCAGAACATATTACAATCAGGGGCGAGCGCGCTCAACTTGATACCCTGCACAAGGTTATTACGACTTATATTCAGGAATTTCTCAATAACTCTGCTGACGTGCCCCTATATCCCGAAAGTACAGGAGTAGAAAACGATGGCAATGCCACATTACAATACTCACATACAAAAATTCAGGACAATACTTTTCCAGTTACCGATGCACAAGTTTCAATTCCCGATTCCCCATTACCAATAGAAAATCTAGAAAATCAAAAAATCTACTTGCAACCCCGTGGCTTACTCAACCACGATCTATTTTTGGGAGAGCTTGCCAACAAAGAATCAGGGAGCTTTATTACTCTGAGTATGCTACAAATATTTGACTTGGCGATCGCCCTTGATGAATGTGCAGCAGATTTACAGACCTTGCCTCAGTTTCAGTCTGATGGTGAAGGTAAAACTATTCCTGAGTGGTTGGGTAGTGCAATCTTAATTATGATTACTGCTGGTATGACAGCAGGTGCGATTAAATTATACGACCGCTACGCAGTTAATAAAAAGCCACAAGATGAAACCATTGCTTCAGATCCAGCAATTAACAATAATCAACCAACTTCTCCCCAGATATCTCCCACTGCTACCCCATTGCCAACACCAACCACAAGTCCACCTCCAACATTACCTTCGCCACCACCTAATTTACCAACACCAACAACATCCCCACTACCAATAGTCAAACCTTCCCCAATTCAGACTCCACCTCCTCTGTTTCCCCAGCCAAATTCTGCCCCCATACCCCCTGCAAACTTACCACCACCTCTGACCGATTTTTCTGGCACTCCCCAAAATCAGGGTGGTGCTGCGACATTAGTTATTCCACCAGCACCCTCATTAACACCCCCACCTCTGCCACCGCCCGCAATACCTAACTATGGAGGAATTCCTGCACAACCTAGACCCCTTGTGCAACCTCCTCCAAATCTGCAAATTCCACCACCCCCATCCCTACCTCAACTTCCCCCACAGATCCCTAGAAGGGGAGTTAGACCTTTTGTTGATGTGGCTCGTATTCCTGTAAATGTTCCTGAAAAAATTGAATTACCTCCTTTGGAAGATGTACAGCCAACCGTTATGGAGCAGGAAAAAGATGCGACTGCTGCACTCGATCCAAATCTACCCGCAAAAGGGTCTAAATCTAAATATCCATTATTCGATAAAATTCCCCAAGTTGTAGAAGTCAGAGAATATTTTCAAACTACTTGGAAACCTCCTAAAGATTTAGATAAAAATTTGCAGTATAGTTTGCTATTAAATGGTGACGGCTCGGTGCAAAAGGTAATTCCTATTAGCCGAGCATCAGTTGATTTTTATAGTACTACAAATATGCCTATAGAAGAGGAGATGTTTGTATCTAATATTGAGGGAGGAAAAACTGCTAAAATTCGTGTAATTTTGAATTCTGATGGAGAAGTTATGACTTTTTTAGAGTCTTTAAATTGAGTAGGGGTAATTCATGTTTGCGGAGCATTCCGGAGGAAATTACCCCTACTCGGCTGTTTGCGGCCATCGCAGCTCCTCTATTCGAGGCAGCATGACCTTTGCTCCGCATCTCCGTTGGAAAGGAAATGCTTTAAGCTGATAGCTAATTTAGTAAGCCCTAGCTACCTGGCTATATTTAGCTGTTGCATCAGATTATCTTCTGTCCTCCTCATCCTCAAAAACGAAGTCACTGATATAATCTCGTACAACTCGCTCGAAGAAAAGGGGAGCAGGTAAACTAGACCAATCACTGTAATGACCAAAATCATAGCGCAAAGATTCCACTAATAGAGCTAGTCTATCTGGATCGTCTTGTGGTTGTCGCAAGGTAACAACTATTTCCAGAGGATTAGGAGTAGGATATTGTCCTGTAAAAGGGGGGCGACTAACAAGCTGATGCACTTTTTCACCTGCTTTATTGAGAACTGTCTCTTTCTTCTGGGAATTGTTAGTTTTTTTCCATTCTTGGGTGATTTCGATTGAACGATAACAACTTTGACCGCGTAATTGTTGCTGGAGAGTTTTACGTCCTACTGACAGATAAGCTACACAACCAGTTTCATTAGTTGCGCTCAGTCGAAATAATCCCGTTTTACTGGAAGCGGAAGGAATACGATAATCTGGGTCTAGCTTCTTTAAATCCTTCTTTTGTCGCGTATCTTCAAGGGAAGTTTCTACGAGGTGTCGTTCTTTCTTGTCTATAATACCAGGAGCAAGGTCTTGACGAATCCTAATTATCCGTGCGCTTTCCCACTCTTGTTCCATATTTTGAGACAAAGGCGCACCTGTTGAGCGAGTCAAATTAATTTCTTTGGCATTTATCCTACTATCTGCAAGCCAAGGACATAGTTGTACGCAATTAGAAGAATCGATCGTTACTAATGGTTGGTTGCCCGCTTCAACAGAATCAGAAATAATCTGCTTCATAAATTCCATAAAACGATTCTGACGTGCCTCTTGTTTATCGGCTAGTTTCACGGGAGAAATATCAGAAACTAAGGAAATAGCATCAGCAAATTGACTCCAGGGAGTAATTTTTAAACGTTCTCCTTTTTGATAAGCACAACAGAGTTCACACTTTCCTGTCTCTACATTGAGACGTATAGCTATTGGCAAAAATGTCTGCTCAATTTTACCACGAACTCGACCTTTTTGTTTGCGAACAATGGTAATGGCGATAATTTCTTTTGGTCTGTTTTCTTCTGGAATATCTTTGAGGTATTTATCTACTTTTTCTTTGACACCATAAATGTAACCAGAGTGAGCAAAAAGTAAATCTTTTAAAGCTGCTTGGGCGCGATGAAAAAAGTCTTCTAGTTTTTTAAGCTGTTTTTCTTTTGTTGTTTCTATTGGCAGAAGAAACTGGACGCAGGCATTAGCAATTTGAGCTAAAGCTTGACGAGTTGAAGGTTTATTTACGTTGTCGTCATGTTTATATTTACCCTTTTCTTTACTATCTGGGTAATATTCTCGTGCTAATATCAAAGAAAAAGTTCGTTGGTTGCGCAAAGCAAGTTGCTTGACTATTGGTTGCCATGCTTCAATTCGTTTACGCGATCGCTCTTTAGCTGTTTTGGCATCAGGCAAATATTCTTTTGGTCCATGAGTATCTTTTGGCAGACGATTTGCCATGACTTGAACTGCTTCACCACAAAGCATTTTTATTAGAGATTCTAACAGTTTTACTTCTGTTTTTAACTGACTTTCATAGAAAATAACCAGTAACAATTTTTCTTGAGAATAAAAACTTTGTATTGCTCCTTGGTTGGTTTGAATCCAATCCTTAAGTTCATTAAACTGTGGTAATTTTTTTTGATTAAATGTAAATGCTTTTCTTCCCCCATATATTTTTTCTGTCTCAATTTCAAAGTGTTTTTTGAGCAAATTATTTAATTGTTCATCAACATTTTTTAGATAATTATCTGTAAATTCAAAACTGTCACAATTACCTTTTTCTAGAAGTTCTAAAGCAGCACTTATTAGAGTCGGAAAGTTAATCATGCGAGAGCCTGTATCATCTGGCTTATGGGCTTCACCTTTTTGAGGTTTTACTGGCAAGTAACTATTAAAAGGTGTAATACCAATCGGCTGAAGAATTTCTTTAATTGCTTCAAAAGCCTCTAATTTATCAATCTCTGGTACGCCGACATTTATGTCATGTTTCTGTAATCCATTGCGGTGAGTTAACATTACTTGACAGCTATCATTTGAAGCTTTACCTGAAGCAATTTCTTGAGGATTACTGATTGTTAATGGCAGTTTTAATTTACGACGTAAGGCTTCAAAATCTGAACTGAGTACCCAACACCAATTCTTCTTTTTTTGCTTTTCCTTCTGCTTTGTTTTCTGTTTATCTTTTTGGCAAAGTACCTGATAACTAAAGCAGCGATCGCTATGATTTTCAGAAAAGATAAAACCACTAATTTTTCCTAAATTAAAACTAGGAGATTGTAAGTCAGACAACCAACGTCGCTTAGAAACATTAATCTTTAATAAAGGCTGATGTAAAGAAGGATATGTTACTATTTCTAAGGATACTACCAGGCTAAATTTTCCCTTGGTATTTTCCAGACTAATCGGATTAGTAATTAGTTGTGTTGTACCAGTTTTGAAACTACCACTACTAGAAATAATTCGTTTTATTGGTCCTAAATCTTTGAATATTTCTTTACCTGCAATTTGTCGAGCTAAATAGTCTATTAAAACTCGATAGTCATAAGGTTTTTTCTGTTGTGTTGTGCCAGTTTCTTCAGACCATTGCCAAGGTAATATTTGAGATTTTAAGGGTTGAATTGTTAGTAATTCATTTGTTTCATATAAATCCCATAATTCCTCAATTAATTTCGGGACTACATCTTCTCTTTCAGCAAAAGGTTTTAAATAATTTGTAATCCAATCATTAAGAATAGAGCGCAGCAATTTGATAATTTTATTTTTATCTCCTCCATCTAAATAAGCAAATGGCTGAGGTTCTTTTTGAGAATTAAAATCATACTGACTTAGAGATAAATTTGACTGAATTCTAGTTACGTTATCTAGCCCCTTTTCTAATAAACCCTTTAGAGAAACATAAGGGAGATTTTTTAATTGTGATTTATCCTGAGTCCGAGTTGCTTTTTGGATATCTTCGAGAATTCCTAAAGCTACTTTTTGCCAAGCCAAAGTAAAACCTTCCACTATTACAGGAGGTAAATCATCTGGCACAGTAAAAGCTAGAGTAATTTCTTCAATACTTTTAGGATTTCCCACAGGAATATAAAGAGTATTTGAAACAACTTTAGTTTCATTTTCGTCAACAAATTCTTCATTCATAATTACATCTCCAAAGTTTCATCAAAGTTATCAAATTCATCTTCATCTGTTTCTGTAAAATCTTCAGAAGCAGAAAAACTTTTAGGATAAACTACACCTTGAACATTTTGCAAAGGTGTTAGAAATGCCCCATAAAGTTCTCGATAAATTTCGCGAATTACAGGATTAGGATGATTAACACATTCCTCTAAAATAATTCGCATTTGGACTAACATACTATTTCGTCCTGAGTCGGGCAGATTTTGAGTAGAATTATATGCCCAAGCTGCATCAACAAAATAAACTTGTACCGGACAACTATTTCGCATTCCCCGACCAATTGTTTGTAAAATATTTACCATTTGATTAGCAGTAAATGATTTAAACAAATCTGCTCCTAAACGACTAGCCATCAAAGGTTCTCTTAACAAACGATTTGTTACTCTTCGTAGTTCCCTTTTTGACCGTTCAAAAGCATGATAAATTTCAGATAAATCATCTGCTTCGGTAAAAATTTGTCGGTCAAATTCTAAGGTTGCTTTACCCGCTAAACTATACAAAAGTTGCATATCGTCAGTAGTAGGATGAGGACGAGTTAGAAAATAAATTGAACCAATAGCAGCATCAAGTTTTCTCTCTCCTTTAGTGAAAACAATATTCACGCCTCTACCTATTGCTAACATGGGAAAAATAATCAGGTCGCAGGTTTCATCATCCCCCAATGCTTCGCACTGAGAAGTCGTGACAAAATCAGTTGCCCCCTCCCCATGTTTCAAAGCACGAACAATAGCTTTTGTTCTTCTCCCGACTTCAGGATAATAATCATTGAGATATTTTTTGATATCGCGAGCTTGTTCGTAACTGTTAACAACAAAAGCAGCTTTCCGACATATTCCATGTTTCTCGTCAAATTTACGAATAGATTTATATACCTCCGATCTTGTTCCTCCTTTTACAAGTGCATCCACCATTTTAATTAAATTGCGATTTCTCAACTCTCCCGCTCCACTATATCGAAGTGGTTTATCGTTCTGTTCTGTGTCTGCTAACCATTTGAAATAATAAATGCTCTCGTTTTGCCCCTGTGTTGTTGTCCGAGGTTTGAGCAGATAATCAGGTCCAGAACTAACGTGATAAGCAGGACTAGCTTCTAAAAATGAGGTAGCTGAAGTCATTAAAATAGCAGGTCTGGAAAAATTCCCATCCGCTTCAAACAAATTATGAAAGCGGTACATCAGTAGTCGAGGCGCACCCACAAATATTATGTAAGATAATTCTACATTCTGTGCTTGAGTGCGAGTAGTTTTTGCTGTTCTGAAACTGTATTTTACTCCCGAAAAAGAACCTAAAAGACTCTCAGAAAGTATTTTTCTCAGTTCTGAGGATACGGTTGATTCGACAATAGGTTCGCGAATTAACCCCTCTGCTACCATTGTCCGCGTTCCTGGTACAATTCTTTGGTATCCTAAAATTACGAAAGTGATACAGATGAGTAATTTAATTACACTCTCCGCTTCTCCTGGTGCTTCCTCACGAGGAAAACATAGAGATAAAAATAATTCGGTAATTTCTTCAACAATTCGATCCCGTTGTTGGGTGAGAGGTTCAGCTAAATAACGACGAAAATGACGAATCAAAATTTCCCACTGTTGTTGAAGCTCCTGTGAGTTGACTTCTAATCTCTGAACGCACAATTCTATATAGGGTAGTTGAGAAGTTTCAATCCCAGAACGGTCATAAAATGCTCGATAAGCAGCACTTTCCCAGAAGTTTTTGAGAGCGCGATTCCTGTGTGTTTTAACTTGAAATTCTTCGTCACTAAGCTTTTCTCGTTTAGATGTCTTTCCTAAACCATCTAACAGATCGCTGATAATTCTTAACACACTTAATAACTGATTTTCATAGCGTTTGCCAATACGCGATGACTTCTGCAAATTTTGCACGGTGCTGACAAGTGAAATATTATGATTGCCAAATTCTGCTAGGTCGCGACTATAAAGTTCAACAGTGCGGTCAGATAATCTATGGTTTTCTCCTCTGGCAAAACGATTATGGATTTGCTCTTGAATAACTAAATGGATAGAATTTACTGCTCCTGAAAGTTTCAAAGTTGCTGCTCCATAATTATCTAAAACAGACTGTACCATGTCTGCTTCATCGAAAACTACAACATCAAATGTATGGGCAATCAATTCAAAATATCGAATTTGCTCATCTATAGCATGAGGTGTAATTCTAGTATCCATTGACAGAATATGACCGACCCAAATATCAGCATCTAACAAATCTCTGGCAGATTTGTTGCGACCGCACATCGTCCAAACTGGACAGAGACAGTCTTTCATCTTCTCGTTTCTATCGTCAGTTTGTAAGATTTGCTGACATGGTGCATATCCAAAACCCCAGTTTGAGGTATCGGCGTTGGAAAAAGCAGGCAATACGCAGTTAAGACTGAAGGTTTCTGCTTGTTCCATAGTATGAGCAAAACCGCTATTTCCTCCTGATGCAGCGATCGCTTCGGCAATATTATCGGCGTGTCGGCGACGAGTTTCATCACTCTGACCAACCAGCATTCCTACTCGTACCTTGTGAAATGCTAATACTGCCATGTATTGTCTAGCAACTGCGATGGAAGGAAATACAAACATCGCTTTATAACCATTTATGCCCAACCACACAGCTAACAACACGAGCAAGGTTGTTTTACCCGCTCCTGGTAATCCAATTAAATGTTTTATCGCTTCTAATTCAACTTTGTTGTCTTCACGCAACCCTACTTCTGCTTCTGGTACCATCAGAATAAAACGCTGAAAACGTCTCGCCCAGTTTCCCGGTCTTCTTTCTGGATAATTCGTTTCACGCTCATCCATCTGTCTTGCTATATCGCGTAACTCTGATAGAGGAATCTGGATATTTCCCCTGGGTACTCGGTTGAGAGAATGGGTACGACGTGGAGCTAGTGGTGCTGTTATCGGTCCTATTGGTATCCTAACCGCTGTTGTTGTTTCTCCTAAACTAACTGCCATTGGTTGAGATGGATTAGCAACTCTGATGGTGTAGTCTTGTTGCCGTAAAGGCTGACTGAGTATTTGACGTGCCTTGCTAATGCTTGGGTCTTCTAAGGGGTCTGTGCGTTCAAAATCAAGTGTTTCCAAGTTAATCTTGTAAGGTCCCTCAGTTCCCTCTCGATAGTGTTCGTCGTTGTAAATAGCTACAGCGTGTATTAATGATGGTTTGGTAACATAAGCCAAAGACATCTGACGTATATTGAATAGTGCTTGACGGGCGGTTTGCAACCGGGGAGCGTTATAGATACTTGCCATACCAGACATCAGTAGAGGAATATTTTCTAGTGAGTTAATGCCTATAAATTCTTCCATCAAAACACAAAGCCAGCAGATTTTATCTACTCCCGTCCATAAGTTGGGTTTAATTCTCATGCTTTATCTTTTCTAATAACTGAATAACTTCCGAAACTGTACAAATTTCTAAGGTCGCAGCATCACCTTTTTTTTCTAGAGTTGACCGTAAAGTTGAGAGGTAATCTGGGTTATCCTCTGTTAAGCGATCGCTAACTGCTATAATTCGGCGACGATAATAAATTAGTCCCCCAATACTGCGATTGAGTCGCAAGGCGAGGGAGACTGGACTGGTGTAAGATTTAGCATCAATGCCAATACGGCGACCGTTCACTGCTATGTCACATTTGTCGGAGTCTGGATATAATTCCGTATCGAGTCCGTTTTTTTGAGCAACATCAAATATTTCTATTTCATCAATTCCTGGTCCAGTCCAGTATGTTAATATTTGTGGTTTAGCAATGAGTAAACGCTCTTTTTTGGGGTCTAGTTTTTCAGAAATTTTTGCTACCCTTGGCTCATAATTTTGACATTGGCGAATCGGACATCGCCCTGACGGAAAGCGTTCTTCATTGGGATGAGGTCGCATTAATGTGCCACAATAACCACAGCGATGAGCAAGTCCCTCAATTAACCAAATATCGGGAACTTGGTCAAAAAAAGTCTCAATAATTGTTCCCTGAACAGGAGTAAGTTCCTTTTCTTCTATGTAGTCTAGTAATTGATGTTCTCCAATGAGCGATCGCCTGCCAAATAGTTCTCGTATTGCTGTATAAGCTTTATGTTGGCGACGACTGCCTAATTGTTCAGTTATTTGAATTAAACTTTCGTACAAGCGACGTTCTATTACATTGTCTTCTCCAAAAGCGCCTTTTGAATTCGCAATTTCAGCACAGTCTGGGGTTGGTACTCGCAACTCGGATTCGATGAGAGTTGCTTGACGAAAGCGAAAGTCTGGATGACGAAAAATTTTCAACTTCCATTCGTTAGCACTCAGGGGATATCTAGCACGTTCTAGAACTGAATGGATGCAAGCTGCTCTATCGGGTTGTCCTTCTTCTATATATAGACGACCTAATTTGCACATCCCTCGATGGAGTTCTGGTGGCATAGTATCCTCTTGACGGATTATTTCTTGGTTAAGAACTCTTGTGTATTGTCGTATAATTCCCTGTGCGAACAACACCACAGCATTTTCGGCTAAGTCAAGTTTACTTGCGTGTCCGGTGGGTAATGCTAGAGTGGTTGTTTGCAAAGCAGGCGACCAAGTGGGGTCTTGGTTATTAGCTTCGGCAATAATTTGCTGTTCTAAAGCCATATCAGAGAATGATGGTAAAACTTCAGCGATCGCTATTAATGTCCAGCCTCGCTTTAATAGAACAGTTGTTGCTAATCCTTCCAGAATTTGACGAAACCCGAATTTTTCCTTTTTAGCCTGGGATAAGAGCTGTTTTGCTCTCCACAGTCGGACTGTTCGTAAGGCTGGCGGTTCAAGAGATAGTCCAAGTTGTTCAATTTGTCGTTTTAGTTCTTTTGTTAGGCCATCAGCAGTTCCAGACCACTGACGAACATCTTTAAGATACATATATATTTTACATTGATTAATGTTTACATCATATAATGTAAATAAAGGTTTTCAAGAATTTTATAAAGATTTAAGATTTTAGTCCAGAACATTAACTACAATTATGGAAGCATAAGAAAGCATAAGAGAGTTGCTACTTAGTTGACAACTTGCGTTACAAAGCGTTATTATACGATAGTTATATTAAATAATAGCGTGGTAAAATTCGTAAAACCCAAACAAGCTGCTGAAATATTAGGAGTTGATGTGCGTACCCTGGTCAGATGGCAACAATGTGGGCAAATAAATGCCATAAAAACTCCATCAGGACAAAGACGTTATGACATAGACTCCTACATCAAAAACACACCTACAGTTATTAGAAAGACTGTTCTATATTGTCGGGTGTCAAGCAATGCTCAAAAATCAGACTTAAATAGGCAAGTAGCAGAACTGCAAAGTTTATACCCTAATGCTGAAACTATTAAAGAAGTAGGTGGTGGCTTAAACTTTAAGCGTAAAAAACTATTGAAACTGTTATCTCAAATATTTGCAGGGGAGGTTCAACGGGTAATAGTTGCTCATCAGGATAGGTTAGCTAGATTTGGATTTGATTTATTCAATTGGATTTGTGAACAAAATCACTGTGAGCTAATAGTTCTAAATAGTAAAGATTTGTCACCCGAAGCTGAAATGGTTGAAGATATTTTAGCAATACTACATTGCTTTTCTAGTAGACTTTATGGCCTGAGAAAATACACTCCTAAAATTAAAAATGATCCAGAAGTATGTATAAGTCAATCAGAACAAAACTCAAATTAAATAATCAGCAAAAAACTCTGATGGCTCAACACGCTGGCTACTCGCGTTGCTGTTATAACTGGGGTTTAAGTTTATATCGACGCTTCTAATTTGAAACCATGATGTTTAGGCTTGAGCGATGGCTAGTATTATAAGTAACTAAAGTCAAATTATTTGCTATTGTAATTGTAGCGATTAGTAAGTCATTACTATCAAATAACGATTAGCGATCGCTTTTTCAACGACCTATTATACCAAATCTCATCCCAAGGTATAATGCTCATATTACCATTCCCACGCTTTCTTGATACCCTACCAATAAGGAATAGTAGAAAATTTTATTTATTGTTTGCAGACATTGTAAATATTGGATTGATTTATCTTTTCCTGTTCCTTGTTCCCTGAAACATACAGCAGTTTCCAACTGGATGAAGTACATATATTATATATATATTTTTTATGGTTTTAGGGAGTGGCAAGCGTGGGAAGTGTGGGAAGTGTGCGGAGTTTGGGGAGTTTGGGAGTAGGCGACACCACCCCGTTAGCTGCAGGTCATTAACCTCCAATCTGCTGTAACTGTAGCAATATTTCAGAAAACTGGCATAAATCTAAATCTAAATCTGCTTTTAATTATTATTAAATCCTGTTAAAGCTCGGCATTATTTTTAACAATTAAAATCAAACGGATAACGATTAAAATTCATCAAACTCTTCACACAAATCTTGTAACTCTTGATGCTGTACTCTGCGAGAAGAACGCCGATACTTTTTACTGGCCAGCTTAGGTTCAAACTGTTGTTTACCGCCTGACTTAGTTTTTGTCTTTAAATTGGACTCAGCATCAGGTTGGTGTTGCAAAGCCTCCTGACGAGCGAGCGCTTCACAGAGAAATACTAAATAATACTCATATCTTTCCCACTCACCCTGCACTGCACAATTAGGTTCATCGCGATGCAAACAATCACTAAACTGACAACTCCCTTCACTCAAAAGCTTTCGTGCTTCTGGGAACAAATATGCTAAATGTTGAGGTTCACACTCCAACTGTGGTTGATTGAAACCTGGTGTATCTGCTAACAACCCTCCGGTGGGTAGTTCAAATAATTCAACGTGACGAGTAGTATGTCGTCCTCGTGCTAATTTTCCAGAAACTGCACCCACTCGTAAATTTACATCGGGAACTAAATAGTTAATTAAACTTGATTTTCCCACACCAGACGGGCCGCAAATGACTGTAATTTGATCTTGAAGTTTTTCCCACAAAGAACCAGATATATTTTCTTTCGTACCTAAACCCATACCTGTTTCGACGCTAATGAACAATGCTTCATAACCCCATCCATAAATGCGTCCGCGCCATTTTTCAATTTCTTTTGGGGTGACAAGGTCGCATTTGTTCAGACATAAGCATACCTCTAAACCTGTTGACTCTGCTTTGAGTAAAAATCTTGTTAAGCCAATAGGGTCTAAATCTGGTTCTGCCAAAGCGAATACTAACATCATCTGATTTGCATTGGCGACGGGAGGGCGATCGAGTTCTGTTTTCCTGGATAAAACCTCAGCAATAGCCCCTCGTCCTCCAGCCCAGTCTAACTCTTCCATGACCACGCGATCGCCCACCATAACTTTCTGGCCAATTTTTTTCAATCGCGATCTGCGGGTACACAGAATCAGCTCTGGTAAATTTTCCGTTGTTGCTTCTACAGAATTATGATTTTGCTCTATCTTTACTTGATAAAAATTTGCTTGAACGGCCACAACTGTTCCTATCCATTGGGCATTAGTTTCTAATAAATTATCTTTATCTGAAGTAAAACTCATGCCACGGTTTCCGGGCAACGCACTTTTATCACAAAATATTCAGAATGATTCTGTATTTCTTCTATCTGATAACCTTCCATTATCAAACTATCAGGAACTTGCTCAATAGGTTCTCCTGGATCTAACCATACCTCCAAAATTTCTCCAGGCATCATTTTTTCCAGACACAGTTTTGTCTTGACGAAATTAATTGGGCATGGAGTACCACGCAGATCCATTTGAGCATTTGGTGTTTTTTCCTTCTGGATTTGGGATTTAGAATCCATAAATTAATATTTTTTCTGCCATTTTTTACTCTTTAACTCTTTATAGTTTCCTAGTCTTAGCTGGTACGACTGTTTTTATTTAGGATTGAGGATTCAATAAAGTCCAGAACTTTTTAACTAACATGATAGTAAGCTTAGGACATTCAACTTGTGTAGATCGTAAAATCCTCAATCCTTACTTCATTTAGCTAGTTTTTATTATCAGTCGTCAGCTCTAAAATATCCATCACTTCTGGTGAAATAAATTTCCTAGAAATCCTTCTAAACCTCCTTTTCCTGTGTGAGCGCCTTTAATTTTCGCCAAATTTTCTAGTAGTTCTCGTTCTTCTGGAGTAATTTTTGTAGGAATTTCCACTTCAACTGTAATGAGATGATCCCCACGACTTACAGGATTACCCAACCTAGGTACGCCTTTATCTTCAAGAGTTAAAACTGTGTTAGGCTGAGTACCCGCTGGAATTGTTAACTCTGCCTTGCCATCTACTGTATTTATTTCCAAGCGACACCCTAGAATTGCTTGTAGATAACTGATTTTAATCTGGGAGAGAATATTAATTCCATCACGTTCAAACTCTGGGTCATCTTTTACAGATAGGAAAACATATAAGTCTCCTGGTGGTCCACCCATTTTACCTGCGTCCCCTTCATTGGAGACCCGCAACCGAGTACCATTGTCTACCCCTCCTGGGATAGTAATTTTGAGTTTTTTGGTTACTTCATTCTGGCCACGACCTGAACAACTTGAACATTTGTCCTCTATTACCTGTCCACTACCGTTACATGAAGGACAAACCGAAACTTGAGTAAAACTACCAAAAGGAGTCCTAGTTGCTCTGCGAACTTGACCTGAACCGCCACAAGTTGAGCAACCTTGGGGTCTTGTGCCTGGTTTAGCCCCTGAGCCATTACAGGTTTCACAAATTTCTAAATGCTTGATCGGCAGTTCTTTATCACCACCAAATATAGCTTCACGGAATTCCAGATTCAGGTCTAAACGTAGGTCATCACCTCTAACTGGACCTGTACGTCTACGTCCTTGAGTTCCCACTCCTCCAGAAAACCCACTAAAGAAACTTTCAAATATATCAGCGAAGCTATCTGTAAAGTCTGCTGAGAAACCTGATGCTGCTGCTCCTGATACTCCTGCTTCCCCAAAGCGGTCATAGCGGGCCTTCATTTCTGGGTCTGAGAGGACTTCGTAAGCACGATTTATTTCTTTAAACTGTTCTTCCGCCCCTTGCTCTTTATTCACGTCTGGGTGGTACTTACGAGCCAAACGACGATAGGCACGCTTTAGTTCCTCTTTATCTGCGTTGCGAGAAACACCTAAAATTTCGTAATAATCGCGGGCCATAGAGCTGTTTGCCTAGAATTAATAATTTTAGTGATGTACCCAATGCCTAGACTGGTCTATGGCGTGGGCTTTCTGTTTCAAAGACTGATGCCTCGACCAAATCTTAAATTTGGTTTTTGTCTGATTCAGTCTCTAGAAGTTTTACTCATCTGACGATGGGAGTTAATCTCATAGTAGCTCAAACTACTACTCAGGAAAACCCCCAAGGCCTTCAGGTTAAAACTTTTTTTTGAAGTTAGTGAAGGTAAATATTGGTGATATTTTTGGACCAGTGATTTCCCTTCTTCCCGATATCTCTGCTCTTTCTGCGGTGAGGCCATAGCCTACTTTTGTATAAGTTTAACCTTTCTGTTCCGAGACAGTCGGTGGGTGCGTGACCATTTTGATTGTAGCACAATTGTCAGCATTCATCTCAACGGCATCAAGAATGTTGGCGTGGGTCTTCTGCTGACCTTAAGATTGACTCCCCCTAGAGATATATCACTACGCAAATAGGGCGCGGACATTTCTCTACTCCCTACTTCCTTACAACCAAAATTTCTTGTCAAACGCCAAAAAACGTACTACTATACTCCTCTTCTGTCACTTTCGGAACACTCTTGTAATTTCTAAATTCTAGAGCTTTTGTAGATCGGGCGAGCGCCTGCTTTTTTCTTCCTAGAAATTCCAGATAGCCGTGAAATTGCCACCCATTCGATGCTCAAACTTTGTATTTTTTGTTATAGCTCCTTTCGGTGGAAGTTCAAATAATAGAAAAAACCGGAGAGTGACAGAAGAGGAATAGAACCCATTTGAGTTCTAATTAATAAATAGAGGTGGGAGTGTGGGAAGAGAGGGAAGTCGGAAGGGTCAGATTTTTCAACTTTTTTCCCGATTCCTTCCCTATTCCTTCCCTCTATCTTCTGACTTAGCTCCTCGGTCTTCTTGACATTTTCTCCGGCCTAAAGGCACAGAGATTCCTACCGAACCTTAGTTCCTCGGCGGGGTGACTCACGAAGTGAAAAAACGCTAATGGCGGACATTGATACCAAGTAGGTTCTTATAGAGAGGTTTTAGATCCATTATTTTTTATAACAATTTAGTAAAAACATATAATTTTACTATAGAAATGGATTTTTTCCAAATTCATTTTCAGGCTCTTCAGTTGTTTCCTCAACCTCAGCTGAAGTTGCTTCATCTGTGATGAGGTTGTTATCGGTAAATGTGTCAGTTTCTACTTCTGATTCCACCTCAGTAGTTTCCAATTCTGCTGGGGTTTCTGGCTCTGAAATTGGCACATCCCCAACCAACTGAGAAGTTTCATCTGCTGCTGGCGAAGCTGTTTTTCCACTTCCTACTTGGTCGTATAAAGTTTCACCTAAAGTAAATAGTTTTTGCCTGAAGACTTCAATTTGCTGCTTCAGATCCTCATAGTTAGTTTCCGTTTCAGAATTAATGATAACTCCCTTTAATTCCTCGTAGCTTTCTGCAGCTTCTGCCCCTATTTGTTCATCTATAAAATCACCATGTTCTTTGATAGTTGCCTCATAGTTATACAAAAGAGTATCTGCCTGATTTCTCAATTCAGCTAGAAGTTTTTGCTGGGAATCTTTTTCTGAATAAACTTCTGCCTCCTCTTGCATTCGTTGAATTTCCGCTTCACTCAGCCCACCGGTATTACTTATTTCAATACTTTGTTCCCTACCCGTCCCTTGGTCCAAAGCTTTAACTTTGAGAATACCATTAGCATCAATATCAAAATTAACTTCTATTTGAGGCACACCTCTAGGAGCTGGAGGAATTCCTTTGAGCAAAAATTTGCCTAAACTTTTGTTGTCCTTGACCATTGCCCGCTCACCTTGGAGCACATGAATTTCCACAGAAGTTTGGCCATCGACTGCAGTCGAATACATTTGGGAACGACTGGTAGGAATTGTTGTATTTCTCTCAATCACCTTGGTGTATATTCCTCCTAGGGTTTCCAATCCCAAAGATAACGGAATAACATCTAATAGTAATAAGTCTTTGAGCTCGCCACCCAGAATCCCTGCTTGAATTGCTGCTCCCAAAGCCACCGCTTCATCTGGATTCACAGAACTATCAGGAGCCTTAGTATTAAAGTAATTAGCTATTGCTGCTTGGACTGCTGGTATTCTTGTTGACCCACCCACCAGAATAATCTTGTTTATGTTTTCTGGCTTCATAGCCGCATCTTTGAGGGCTTGTTCAACTGGCTTAATCGTGCTTTGGATTAAATTTTGGACTAATTTTTCAAATTGAGCACGGGTTAGCTCTGTCTCTAAATGTTTTGGCCCTGTTTCATTAGCAGTAATAAATGGCAGATTTATATTGGTACTAGTAGTAGAAGATAATTCTATTTTGGCCTTTTCTGCTGCTTCTCGCAGTCTTTGTATTGCCATTCTATCTGCGGAGATATCTGTACCTTCGCGGTCTCTAAATTGCTCTACCATCCACAGAACTATAAAATTGTCAAAATCATCTCCTCCCAGATGATTATTACCGGAAGTTGCCTTAACTTCAAAAACTCCATCTCCCAACTGTAGAATTGACACATCAAAAGTGCCCCCACCAAGGTCAAATACCAGGATTATTTCGTCTTGGTCTTGTTTATCTAGGCCGTATGATAAGGAAGCTGCCGTGGGTTCGTTGATAATCCGCAGCACCTCTAGACCAGCAATTGTGCCTGAATCTTTGGTAGCTTGCCTCTGTGCATCGGTAAAGTAGGCTGGTACTGTGATTACAGCTTGAGTAACAGATTCACCTAAATATTTTTCTGCATCCTGCTTCAATTTTTGCAGAATCATTGCTGAGATTTCTTGAGGGGTATAGTTTTTACCTCTTATTTGGACATTTACAGTATTATCTTTGCCTTTCATACAGGTATAGGGAACTCGGGAACGTTCTTCCTCTGTGTCCTCCCATCTTCTGCCAATAAATCTTTTGATACTGTAGATTGTATTTACTGCATTTGTTACGGATTGTCGCTTGGCTAGTTGGCCGATTAACCGTTCGCTCCCTTTACTAAATCCGATAATACTGGGTGTTGTACGCCCACCTTCTGAGTTGGGAATTACAACTGGTTTGCCCCCTTCTAAGACAGCTACACAACTATTAGTTGTGCCTAAATCAATGCCAATTACTTTTCCCATAGCGCTTCGGCGTTCTTCCAGTCAAAAATCTTTTTTGTTAGAATTATAATTTTAAACACTTAGCTAGTGCTAATAGTTTAAAAGAGAAAGTTCAAGATAGCTTTGATCTTAATTTTCTAGCTTGTTTGGAATTAAGTTTACTCAATCAACATAAATATAATGTTAATTGAGTTACTTAATCAAAATATATTTATTCGGCTTTAAGTACAACAATCAAAATTTAGCTATATTTGAAGCTCTACATGACGAGAGAATATTTGATTTACTACTTATCATAAATAATATAGCGTTTTTCAGGTTAATGAGGTACAGTTATCTTTTTTATTCCTCTTCTCTTCTGGAGCTGTTGCCTAAAACAAACGAATTTTGTACCTCAAGCTTTTTGAGAACTGCTATAATATTTAACCTAACTCTAGGACTCAATTTAGTTGAGATAAGTTTTGAATTTATTTATGTAAGTTGCATTCAGAAAAAATACTATTAGATTAGAATAATTAGATTTAAGTTTTTGCAGTTTTCCTCTTACCTAATTAATTTTATAGTAATCTGAACGCAACTTGGAAGTAGCTGACTTACACCAACGATCAGCTATGATTTAATCTTCTGAATTTGTTTCGTTCTCTTCAGAAGAATCTATAGAAGAATCTATAGTTTCTGGAGCTGTAGCTACTTTTACCATCGCGTGCCGAAGGACACGTTCGCCTAGCATATACCCCCGCATCAACTCTTCAATTACGGTTCCTTCTGGATGATCTGGTGTTTGTTCTCGCATTACCGCATCATGAAGATTTGGGTTAAACTCTTCACCTTCTGGACGCATAGCGGAAACTCCTAGCCGTTTGAGACAGTCTACCATTTGTCTATAAACAGTTTGGTAGCTTTTGTGTATGGCCATTTCTCCGTCATCTGCCGGTTTGAGCTGGGATCTAGCCCGCTCAAAATTGTCAATTACTGGCAACAACTCAGTAATTGTGGCACACTTGACTTTTACATCCAATTCCTCTTTCTCTTTTTCCGTCCGTTTACGGAAGTTGTCAAAGTCTGCCCCTAGTCTTTTATGTTGACTAGTTATATCCTCTAGTTGGGCCTTGGTAGCTTCTAAATGAGCTTGTAAGGATTCATAGGCCTCTTTCAAAAGGGCCATCTCTTGTGACATTGGTTGTACAGTCTCCGACTCCATATTCACAGAGCTATTATCTTGAGAAACTTCGGTATTCTCATTGAGCACTTGAGATGACTCTGCTTCTGCATTTTGCTCGGCAGCTTGAACATCCTGTACATTTTCTTGATTTTTTGTTTCTGTAGACGGTATCTCTCCTGCCATTTAATTTTCTCCTGATACTGACGGCTGTTATTGGTTATTATTTGGCTTCTTTTCCTGATTATCATAGAAGAAAAAAGCGCTACAGAAAAACTGAATTTTCATACACAGTGTTAATACTAATCATCTTGAGGTTCTCTCCGGCCTGTTTCGGCAGATCGTCTGAATTGCTTGAGCTATTCTGTTAGCGCAGCTCCGACCTAGGAGGCAAGAAGCAGGCGGAGATTTTTATAATCGCTTCTGAAGTTTCGTCTTTCGGTAAGAAACCTTAAAATCAACTATCTCTGGCATTCGCAAAACCTGGCGTAAGCCGTAGTGGACTGGCACATATCAAATGGTGCGTTACGACCGATTGTTAAATACCTTTGACAGCTTATATTTTTTTTACCGTAATGGCGCACCCTACAATAATGAACTATTTTAGTGTCTCACGGCAGTAGGAATGTTTAAACCGTCTTGCTGTTTAATAGAACAAACCAACCAGCCTAATTTAGTTGACTCCAGAGGGCTAATATAGACCGAAGCATTAGAATAATTAGCCTAGGGTTATGGTTTGCCCCAGGATACAATAATAATGTTTGGAAAAATTTTAACTTTTCTGGTTGTGCAACTGGTTTGAGCCTGCAATCGCTATTTATACTGTTATCGCCACAACTTCGGCTTTATTGTTTTCCGGGCTGTTGTGTGGCGCTGTCGCATCTCCCCTTGCCTGGCCAAATTTGACTGGTACGTTGGGAGGGTTTTTCAACCTGAACCTAGTTTACTATAACACAAAAGTCCTCCTAAAGGGACATTGCTCTAGACCCTATTTTCTGGCTGGTAAAGATTCTGATTAATTTACATATATTTATATAGTTGAGGCTTTTAACGCCTACCTAACTGATAGATTCAGGTTATTATACCCAATCAGTTCATATTAACCAAAATTTTTCCGGTTCTACAGGTTTGCTAGTCAGGCGGTTGATATCCTCGCGACACCGATAGAGCCGCTACGAGTAATTCCTAAACCTTATGTACCGCAACGTGCTAAGACGATTTTGCTTTTTGTTTCCTGTTGCCTCCTGGGTCGGAGCTGTGCTAACAGAGGAGCTTTCTGTTGGTCATGCGGAGCAAACGCTAACATCGCACCTAGGCTCTAAGTCGATGGGGTTTTGGGTCTTATAGTTATAGTTGCTCCAAAGAATAAAACCGCGACCCCAAGGCCTGACTTTTAATTCTAACACCGCTCTGTGGTAGCATTCAACTATTGCACAGAACTTTAGAAAGTCGTAAAATAATATTACCTACATAAGTTACTTTTGCTAGCAAGTTTTAGTCACTCAAAATCAAGACTTAACCACTGTTGTGAATTAGCTCACAAGCTAACTAATATTGGGAAGATAATATGCTAGGCAATTATTATCAGGACTTACGCACGAGGTACGAAAAACTAGGATTTGAGATTGCTATCCGTTCCGGACTGCTCCGCAAACCCTGTGGGTCGCAATGACGTAAATAGGTTGTAGTGCGTAAGTCCTAATTATATTCCCAAGCTAATCAAAAGTATTGGCATTGGCAAATTTGAGTTAAAAAAGGTCTACAAAAACAATAATCACGCTCGAGTTTTACATTCACAATCAGCACAACAAATACTGAAAACTGTGGCTGAATTATTTAGATATTAATTATGGTCTAGTTAAAGCTTTTAAAGAAGGCAAAATAATAGACCAATCCAAAATACCTAAAATCTAACATATAGAAAAAAAAAGGGGGGATTGCTACAGTTAGTTATCCACGCGCAGGCAGTAACACTCCAAGACAATCAAATTCAGAGTTCCACCCTAACAATACCTGTAAGCCTTGGTTTGATTTAAATAGCTTTTATGTCCCAATGCCTAGCAATCTGGAATTTGCCATTCTCATTCTATCTATTCTAGATATATAACTAAAAATCTTACCGATAATTCATAGATGTTTTTTCGATATCCGAATGCAGATTTTAATACAGCTACGTGCAAATACGATCTGAAAAGTAACTATAAAGCTAGAGCTAGAAAAGAGCGCACTGTTTAGCGGTATGTTACTCATCCCTGCGAGAATATTTCTTTGGACAGCGCTCGAAAAAACAAAGCAACCTGGATTTATCTGCCTGAGTAGTATCGGCTTAGGATTGAGGATTAAATTCAAATAAAGTCCAAAACTTTTTTTTATAACTCACATGAATAGTGAGCTTACATAATTCAACTTGTGTAGATAATAAAATCCTCATTCCTTAGAATCTCTGTGACTTTAGTCCGGGGATTAGTAAATGGCCCAAAAATTGGAGTCTATAATGGTGTATGGTGAAGATCATTACTTTTGACACTTAGGAGCTAATTGTTTAACTAATAATAGTATATAAGCCAGTTATTCAGGTAATAAACTGCACCATCGGTGATTGTATTAACATTTAGGAGTAAATTCAGTTAATAACTTGCCACAGCAAGTGTAAATTTTATCAAAAACTTAGGGAATACTTAGAGTTAGGAGAATTTATTTATCCACCATGGCCCAAACCTCTTCACGTGCTTCACGGACCGCTATAGTTGCCCTCAGTAATCTTTCTCCTTTTGGAAACAAACTGATTCAGGCTGGCTATGTCAACATTGAGCAGTTCCAACAATGCCAAGTTGAAAGCCGTAAAACAGGTAAATCTCTCACAGAGCTATTGGAAGCTTTAACGGGGCAACCTTTACCTCCTGAATTACTAAGGAACTATAAGAAGCAGCAGCTATTTGAGTTAATGCTTTTGTATGGGGTGGCTGCTTTTGACCCAGAGATTACTCAAATTCCACCACAACAGGTATGTTATCTAATTAATAAGATAATTCCTATTGAAACTTGCCGTCGAAATCGGATTATACCACTATTTAGTCACGAAACTCATCTAGCAAATCAGTTAGTTCAGGCTGGGAGTATGACTCAAGAGCAAATGCTGAAGGCTTTGGCTCAACGTAGCAGCTCACAGACTAAATTAATTGATGAGTTAGAAAAATTTGCAGGAGATTCGCTGCCATCAAATCTGGTTAGTGATTATGAAAAACAGCAGCCGTTTGTGATGGTGGCGATGGTCGATCCTGATAATCTTCAGGCTTTGGATGAGCTGAAAAATAAGATTCTCAGGCATCATGGATTAACTTTACAACGTTTAGTTATTACTTCAGAAGATTATCAGCATCTAATCAATTATTACTTGGATCAACAAACGAGGAAAGATGCTGCTGCTGCGAAACAGGCTGAAGAGAAAGAGTTAAATTTGGAATCTGGTTTCTTTGAAAATCCAGATTTAGAAGAAGCTGAAGATGAAAGTCAAATGGAGGATATAGCAGATGCAATATCTGCTGCTGAGGATGCTCCTGTTATTAAGGCTGTGAATGTCATTTTAGTTAAAGCACTGAGTGAGGGGGTATCTGATATTCATGTGGAACCCCAAGAAGAATTTATTCAAATTCGGATGCGTAAGGATGGGGTTTTACAAGAATATTTTCGGTTCCCGAAAAAGGTTATCCCTGCTATTACTTCACGCTTCAAAATTATCGCTAACTTAGACATCGCTGAACGACGGCAAGCTCAAGACGGTCGTATCCGTAAGGTATTTAAGGGACGCACTATCGACTTCCGGGTAAATAGTTTGCCTAGTCGCTATGGTGAAAAAATTGTTTTGCGGATTTTGGATAGCTCTAGTACCCAGTTGGGGCTAGATAAGTTAATCAGTGACCCAGCCACACTGGCACTGGTGAGGGAAACTGCTACCCGTCCCTTTGGATTAATTCTGGTGACAGGGCCGACGGGTTCGGGTAAGTCAACTTCTCTGTACTCAATTTTGGCAGAACGAAACGACCCTGGGATTAATATTAGTACGGCGGAAGACCCGATTGAATATGCTCTGCCGGGAATTACCCAATGTCAGGTGATTCGGGAAAAAGATTTAACTTTTGCTAATATCCTCCGGGCGTTTCTACGACAAGACCCTGATGTTTTGCTAGTGGGGGAAACGCGAGATAAGGAAACTGCTAAGACAGCTATGGAAGCTGCATTAACTGGACACTTGGTTTTGACAACCCTACACACTAATGACGCGGCAGGAGCGATCGCCAGACTTGATGAAATGGGGGTCGAATCTTTCATGGTATCTGCTGCTTTGTTGGGTGTGTTGGCACAACGTCTGATGCGTCGGGTTTGCACTGAATGTCGAGAGCCATATATTCCTGAACCTGATGAGCTGCGTCGTTATGGTTTAGTTCCTTCTCAGGAGGAAGATATCACATTCTATAAGGCTAACATCATATCGGTTGAAGACCGAAGAATATTGGGAGAAAGGGACGAACTTTGCAAAAAATGTAGTGGTCTTGGCTATAAAGGTCGTGTAGGTGTTTATGAATTTATGAAATCTACGGAGCGACTACAAACTCTGATTACCCAAAGAGCACCAACAGAACAAATTAAGGAAGCAGCAGTTGAAGAGGGAATGGTCAGTTTGTTGCAATACAGTTTGAATTTGGTGCGCCAAGGTCATACTACTTTTGAAGAGGTGGAACGGGTAACATTTACTGACTCTGGTCTGGAGGCAGAAATGAAACGCCTAGCCAAGCAGAATCTAATCTGTAAATCTTGTAATGCTGAATTGCAGGCAGAGTGGCTAGATTGTCCTTATTGTCTCACAGCTCGGTTTGAATAGGGAAGTTATCTATGTGGAGGTCAAAAGGCAAAAGTATCGATCGCTAAAGCTTTTAGCATTTTTAGGACTTACGCAGAAACCGGGTTTATCGACGAAATTTCGTGATTTGAAAGACAATAATCAGGGCAAAAAACCGGGTTTCTTGGTTGATTTGCCTAAGTCCTAATTTTGTAACTGGTGGGTTATTTCTACCAATTACAAAAAGTTAAAAAGCTGATTGTACAAGCTTTCTTCCCTTCTGTTTTGGAGCCTCCAGCATAGCTGCCTTCTTGCACTAGCTACTTGCTCTAGCTCTAGCATAAGTGGGTGAAAAGTCTCAGGCTGAAATTTCTTTTGATTGATAAATATTTAGGGAGATAGAAATTATGTCTTTTATGATTGAAGATCTTTTGGAGTCTCTGATTGAACAAGGGGGGTCAGATGTCCATATTCAAGCAAAAGCCCCTGTTTTCTTCCGCATCAACGGACAACTAACTCCTCAACCACAATTTGGGGAAAGTCTAGACCCACTAGAAGTGCAAAATCTGATTTTCCAGATGCTCAATAATATGCAGCGCAAGCACTTGGAGCAAAACTGGGAGTTAGATAGTGCTTATGGTGTTAAAGGATTAGCTCGTTTCCGCTTAAATGTCTACCGGGAGCGGGGTAGTTGGGCTGCTTGTATGCGTGCTTTGTCTTCTCAAATTCCTAATGTTGATAAGTTGGGAGTCCCGATGATTTTACGGGAGTTGACTGAGCGACCAAGGGGAATGTTTCTGGTAACAGGGCAAACTGGTTCGGGAAAAACAACTACTATGGCGGCTTTGCTAGATTTAATTAACCGTACTCGTGCCGAACACATTCTAACTGTGGAAGACCCCATTGAATATGTTTTTCCTAATATTAAGAGTTTGTTTCACCAACGCCAGAAGGGAGAAGATACAAAAAGTTTTTCTAATGCTCTAAAAGGTGCACTTCGTCAAGACCCGGATATTATTCTGGTGGGGGAAATGCGGGATTTGGAAACTATTGCTCTGGCTAGTACGGCAGCAGAAACAGGTCACTTGGTATTTGGAACTTTGCACACTAACTCTGCTTCTGGTACCGTGGACCGGATGTTGGATGTTTTCCCGCCAGAACAACAACCTCAAATTAGGGCTCAGTTGGCTAACTCTATTGTGTGTATTTGTAGCCAAAATTTGGTAAAAAAGGTGGGTGGGGGTCGTTGTGCAGCTCAGGAAATTTTGATTAATACTCCGGCGATCGCTAACTTAATTCGGGAATCTAAAAATGCTCAACTTTACTCTCAGATTCAGATGGGAGCTAAATTGGGAATGAGAACTATGGAAATGGCTCTTGCCGAGATTTATAGAGAAGGAAAGGCGACTTGGGCTAATGCTATGGCTAAGGCAGTTAAGCCGGATGAATTGGCAGCTTTGATTGGCCCGGAACCTAAAGGGAAGGTAGAAAAGGCTAGGGCTCGTCGTTAAATATTAGGTGATAGGTAGTAGGTTTTAAATGATGTTTTACGGTAGAATCTACAACCTATCAACTGACAGTTTTATTCATCGTATATAGCAATCCTATTTCAGTTATAAATTTTTGGTGGTGGTAGGTGGTAGGTGTTAGGTGGTAGGTAGAAGACAAAATAAATACATCTAAATTTTTCACAAATCATTTAGGATTCCTATCCTAATATAGCAATTAAGTGAAATTTGCTATAGCGGTTCTCATATCGATCGGGTATAATATTTTCTTCTCTTTCCTATTCCGTCAAATTCAAAACTTGTGTGCCTGACGATAGTAATAAACGCTATATTTAGCATTTACACAGGGCTGTTTAATTCTAAAATGTGCCATTTTATGTATTTACGAAACCACGTTATTTCAAGCTGTAGGAATTTTATCTTTCGCTGGCTGAAAGTAAATAAATTCATTGCCAAAATCTAGAATGAAATGACCATGAGTATTTACATCTAAGACCTAAACAGATAGTTAAATGTTTAAATAAATAACATTTTTCTGATCCTCCTCTCCTAATTCACTAAACTAATAAAAGATAGGAAAAAGGAAAAATTTAAAGATAATGAGAAAGCTTTTTTTTAGGAGAAATAATGAAAAGTAAAATTTGATAATTCATGTGAAAAATCTGTATTGAGAGACTTTTGGGAAAACAAATATTAAGAGAAGACAGGTAAAATTTTTAATGTTCGGTGGGTTACGGCGGACAGCTTTTAAATTCGGAAAGCAAGAGTCGATATTCCTGCCTAGCTTACCCTAAATCGGGATTGAATCTTTTAACAAACAGTCTCTCAGTCTAAAAAATAATCGCAAAATAGTTAGTCTTTTAAAGATTAAATAAATGAGGAAACTAAACTATGACAAGTAATATAGCCAGAAAAAAACCTAAAGGTGGTTTAGAGGAACGGTTAAAGGAATTTGAGGAAAAATTAAATGTCGCCATGGCGACAATTACGGTTAAAGATTTAGCTGTTTTTGCTCGTCAATTTGCAGCGATGTTTAATGCGGGCGTACCGATGGTCAGATGCTTAAAAGTATTAAGAGAGCAAGCTTCTAATTATAAGATTAAATATGCTCTAAAAATGATTAGTGCAGATGTGGAAGAAGGAAGTGAGTTGTCCGAAGCAATGAGAAAACATCCAGCTTGTTTTGATGAGTTGTTTCTGAGTATGGTGGCTGCTGGAGAGGTGGGTGGTGTGCTTGATGAAGTGCTAGAGCGTCTGGCAACTATGTTGGAGAAAAATGCTAAGACTTTGAGTGAAATTAAGTCGGCTATGTCTTATCCAAAAACTGTTATGTTTATTGCTTTGGCAGTGTTTTTTGGTATGACAACTTTTCTATTACCAACCTTTGCTAAGATTTTTGAGGACATTGGTACAGAGCTGCCAGTTTTTACTATATTTATGTTGAATATAAGTAAGTTTTGTAGAACTTGGCCTCCGATTCCCCAGGTAAGTGCAGTCGGTACAATTATTTTCATTTATATTGTTTATACAATGGTCTACAAAACCGAACAAGGTCGGCTGTTTTTTGACAAGATATTTCTCAAGCTTCCGATTTTTGGGGATATTATTGAAAAATCGGCTGTGGCTCGTTTTTGTATGATTTTTGGTACTTTGACTCGCTCTGGTGTGCCAATGTTAAAGTCTCTGGAAATTGTGAGAAATGTGGCGGGTAATGCGGCGATCGCTGAGTCTGTTGAGTATGCAAGGCAAGAAATTCAAAGTGGGGGGATGATTAGTTTGGCTTTGCAGGAAAAGAAGGTTTTCCCTTCTTTGGCAGTTCAAATGATGGCTATTGGTGAGGAAACTGGTGAGTTGGATGCGATGTTGATGAAGGTGGGGTCTTTTTATGAACAAGAAGTGGAAGAGGCTGTAAAATCTTTGACAAGTATGTTGGAACCTTTGATGATTGTTGTTATTGGTGCAATGGTTGGTGCTATTTTGCTTTCTATGTATCTACCTATGTTTAAGGTATTTGAAGATTTGTAGAGTGAAATAAATATAGTCAAGTGGGAGATTTAATTGGTTTTTAAACTGGATTTATTGATGGAATATCTCCCACAAGATTTGCATAAATAAAAAAATTTATACCTAAGACTTAATCTCTGTTTTAACATTTATTTGATAGATACTTTTTAGCAAGACTATTCAGTCGAAAATTTGAAGTTAAATATAACATATTCTTAAAATTATTATGGTAGTAAAAAAGTCAGATTATGAAGCATTGTTGGCAGAATACAGCAACTCAAGAGCTGCCGTAGCACTGCTTAAACAATATAGAAAATATTTGGAAATGATTCCAAGTATGCGTCGTTCAGAAGATAGTTTAATTTCCATTCCTTTACCTGTAATTCGGTTACGGGAGGTTGGTTATGAGGCAGGAAAAACTGTTCCTCTGCCTTGCGATCTAGGGATTTTTATGTGCGACCCTGAATGGAAAGTTAAGACTGGAGTAGAAATTTTTATTTTTATTTATCGACCTCAAGAAGATTTTTCTGATTTGCTTAGTCGTTGGCGGCAAACTCAGATTTTATTAGACCGGGAATATGAGTGGGTAATGCCTCTAGATTATAAACATATTTATTCTCAAGATGCTGATGAAATTTATCCTCTATTTGTTTTGTTTTCAGAAACCCCTGAAAGGATTAAAAGAGGATTAATAGGAGCTGGTTTACCTTTTGTTGTACAGCCAACTTTTGATTCGATAGATGTGGAAGTAGAAGATTCTGGTATTGAGATTCAGACGATTTTATCTCAGATGGATGATGGAATTGATGATGGTTGATAATTATTGAGGCTAAGTAAAATTGCAATATTGTTAGTTTTTTTTGCTGAATCAAAATTATTATATTGAAATGTTTATAGTAATTTAAAATTCAAGCAGAAAATCGTTGATTTTAGAAATACTTATGATGAGTTATAGTGAATAATTTGTTATATCATGTTGGTTTGATTAGTAATAAAGGTTATATTAAAAAGTAAATGTCAAACTGCCAATCCAATACTTATAGATAAACTCGCTCCTATCCTAAATATTTATGTAACAGAACTTGATATTATTCTATTCTGTTATTATCCAAGAACAATAAATTTTAACAGTTGATAGATAATGAAACAAAATAGTAATTACAAGTATTTTAGTCAACACGGTGAAGATTATCTTTTGTGGAATTTTTTTGATTATCAAGAAAATGGTATTTATGTAGATGCAGGGGCTTTTGATGGTATTCATTTGAGTAATTCCTATTCTTTTGAACTTGCAGGTTGGGCTGGAATATGTATTGAACCGCATCCAAGTTATTTCCCTATTTGTCAACAAAATCGTCCTAAGTCTATATGTTTAAATTTTGCTTGTGTTGGAGATGAAAAGGTTAATGATATAGATTTTTATTCTGAAGAGTTGGGTTTATTATCTGGGGTTGTTAAAGACCGAGACTTAGATATTAATCGGAGATATCATAATCGAGGTTTAAATTTTGATGGTTTTGTTAAAGAAAAAGTTTCTGCAGCTACTTTGAATTCGATTTTAAGTCAATATATTGAAGCGGATAAATATATAGATTTTTTATCGGTTGATGTTGAGGGAAGTGAGTTAGATGTTTTGCAAGGATTGGATTTTGATAAATATGCTCCTAGGGTTGTGGTTGTTGAGGCTAATTCAGCTTTAGCAAGAACAGAATTGACGAGTTTTATGTCGGGAAAAGGATATATTGAAGCTCGGAAACAAGGGGTAAATATTTTTTATACAAAAACTGAGGCAGATGTTAAAAAGCTGCAGTCGATCGCGATTCAATGTTATATAGAAAAAAATTTACATCCAAAGGGAGAAAAATATACAATTCCTAAATGTATTAATGGTTTCTATATTGGAGCAAAGCCAAAAGTTTTAAACTTGGCTCACATTATTAATCCTGTGGTTGTGGGTGAATCTTCGGATTTATTCGTGGCACAACCTATAACTTTTGAGACCATGAAAAATGCTCAAAATTATGCTATGGGCAAAGTTAATGTGACTCTATATTCGGCTCAATATCCTGAAGATAAATCTATGGTTTCTGATGCTTTTGTTAAAACGCCAGATTTGAAAACTTCGGTGCTGGATATTGTTCAACAATTAATAATTAATAATTAATAATTAACAATTACCTCTCCTTGAAAAGAATAGGATTGACTCAAAGGAAAAGTTTTCCTTATTTACCCTTGAAAGGAGAGGCTTTAAACCTTAATTATTCGGTAATTTTCAAGTATCTAGAAAACTGCCTTTAATTAAAGATATTTTAGACAGATTATATGAAGCGACTCCTGATGCGGATTATTTGATTTATACAAATGTAGATATTGCTTTACAGGCAAATTTTTATACAGAGGTTGCTAAATTTATTGGGCAAGGATATGATGCTTTTGTCATTAATCGACGGACTATATCTGATTCATATCAAGATGTGATAGATATTCCGTTAATGTATGGGGAAAAAGGCAATCCTCATCCAGATCACGATTGTTTTATTTTTAAGAGAAGTGTTTATCCAAAGTTTCGTTTGGGTTTGATTTGTATTGGTGCGAGATGGGTTGGCAGATGTTTGTATATAAACTGTTTATTAAATGCAGAGAAGTTTGCCGAATTTAAGGATTTATATCTGACTTTTCATTTGGGCGATCGCCGAGAGTGGGGTAGTGATAAGTTCAATGATTATCACCTACATAATCAGAAGGAAATGGGAAAAATAATGAGGGAGTATCAAGAAAATATGCCACTTCCTAACCATCCTATTTTAGACAAAACTTTAGCCGTAGTTATGCAGCAAGAAATGCCTAAAACTAATTCTAATTCTTTAACCACTCAAGATTATATTGAGCAGGCAGATAATTTATTCAAAGGGAAAAAATTCAGTCAAGCTGTTGAGTATTATCAAAAAGCTATAGAGTTAAATCCTCGTCAACCTCGCCAGTTTTATCAACAATTATTTGAGAACTTCCTGAAAAATGATTTGAATGAAGCAGCGGAAATAATTTTTGATAATTTAATTAAAAAGCTACCTAAAAATCCAATGGGATATGAATGGTTAGCAAAATTGGCGATGCAGACTCAAAATTGGGAGTTGGCGCTGGAAAGATGGAATCAGGGATTAAAAAATTTTCCTCGTAATTTTGAATTTCTCCGCAGAAAAGCAAATACTTTAGTAAAGCGTGGAAAAGTTTCCCGAAAATCCGCAGTTTCCAAATAGTCAGGCTAATGTTTTGAAGCAACTTGGTAAGTTTGAAGAGGCAGAAATTATCTTTGAGCAAATTATTGATAAGTATCCAGAGAAAGTTTTCGGTTATCAGGGTTTAGCACAGGTGGCGATGCAGACTCAAAATTGGCAGTTGGCTTTGCAAAGGTGGGAGGTTGCTGTGGAAAATTTTCCCGAAGAATCAAACTTTTTGTTGTCTAAAATTAACGTTTTACTGTCACTCAATAATTACGCCGAAGCTCAAAAATCAATCACTACTGCTAAATCTCTTTTCCCTACAGAATCAACATTTGAAATGGCTGAGGCAAACTTTTATCAAAAACAGTATGACTATCAAAAAGCTAAGGATATTTTGGTATCTGCTCTGCTGAAATATTCCGGTAATATTGATGTTTGTTTAACACTGGCAAGAAACTATTTGCAACTTGGAGATATTAAAAATGCCAGAATTCTGTTAGAGGATATCAAAGAAAATGTAGATGATAAAAATCAGAAAAAATTTATTAACTTATATCTGCAAGTTCTCAGGATTGAAAGGTCGTTTAATTTTAGAAGAGGTCATATCATCCGAGAGTTAAATTTTGATATTGATAAATTTAATTCTCCCCTGGAAAAAGCCATTGCTTCTTTTTTGGGATGGAATAAAATAGTTGAGTTACGATCGCCGGATTTAATTCTGAAGGTGGAAGATTGTGTGGATGATGTTGTGAGTTTTGTTAATCAACATTCTCTGGCAGTTTTGCCTGAGAATATTTCTGACAATATTGTGGTTGATACTCAGATTAATCATAGTCTAAAAAAATTCTCTCAGCCAAAGCCGGAGTTTTCTGTTAATGACTATAAAAATATCGACACAGACCTGCGGGTTGGTCTACTAAATTTCTGCAAAGCTTATGGTTATGATGGGAGTTTTCTTGGTTGAGTGGAATCTTGAGACTTAGAATTTACTTGTCAAATTTCCTTCTACACTCTCAGGAGTAAAATATCTATTTCTCTGTCAATGGCGCTTTTCACCCTCTAGAATCTGACTATATATGAGCGCACCTTTTCCATTATGTTTAATATAGCACAAATTTTTGGGAAATCAACTCTTTTTGGGCAATTTTTTTTCCGTTAATATGAGCTTCACAAAATGTTTAAACACGACTCAGTAATTCAGTAATTTACTATAGAGAAGATAATGAATAAAAAGTGAAGCGATCGCTTTTGTTTTCAACAGACCCCTGACAATATTTCTGAGAGAGAATATTGTAGTTGATAGTTAGATTAATCATAGTCTAAAAAAAGACTCAAAAGCTCCTGCCGGAGTTTTCTGTTAATTACTATAAAAATATTGACGAAGACTAGGGAGTTGCTTTGCTAAAATTTATCAAAGCTTATAGTTATGAAAGGGATTTTCTTGATTGAGTTGCATCTTGAGATGTTGTAGGAGTTGGAAAATAAAACCTCTACAAAAATGTGGAGCGAGCTGTCGGTTTTGCCTTTTTAGCTTTTGGAAAACGAATATATATGAGCACACCTTTTCCATTATTTCTACAAGAGCACAAATTTTTCTCAAAAGGTTGATTTGAGCTAGTTTTTTCAGGGATAATAATTAATACTGTGTTCGTTAACTGAAGGATCGTCAAAAATTGGGTAGGGGCTTAAGCTGTCGTGCATTTAAATTATATATTCCAATTTTTTTTGGGGAACAGGGAACAGAGAACCGGCAACAGAGAATATCAAATCTAAATGTGTTTTAGCTTAGTTGCCAACTTTATACAAAAAAATCACATGATTAACTATTTGTCAATACAACTTAATAAAAAAAAATTAGACCTGCTAGCCGTGGACAAACAGTCTTTTATTTTTATAAGATTGTGAATAATTTATAGAGAAAATTCACATTTCATATGTTAGTCTTGGAAGAGTTCTCCAAAATGAAATTAAGTACAAAATTAAGGATGAAACGTTTAGTTATTTGCTGTGATGGTACGTGGCAAGATTTGGGAAGTTCCTACCCAAGTAACATAGTAAAACTAACTCAAGCAGTGAAACCAATAGCCAGTGACGGAACCCCACAAATCCTCTTTTACGATGCAGGAATTGGGACCGAAAACCAAAAACTATTAGGAGGTGCTGCAGGAGCAGGAATTGATACAAATATACGAGATGGCTATAGATTTCTCTGTCTCAACTATGTTCCTGGAGATGAAATCTATATGTTTGGGTTCAGTCGTGGTGCTTATACCGTCAGAAGTTTAGCTGGAATGATCTACTGTTCGGGGCTTTTAGAACGTCATCGTATTAAGGAAGCACCGGAAGCTTACGAGCTTTATCGCCAACGAGATATTAAACCAAGGGATAAGGAAGCTACTGAATATCGGAAAATCCACGGCGAGCGCGTTCCGATTACCTTAGTTGGTTGTTTTGATACTGTAGGTGCTCTAGGGATTCCTGTGGTCCCCATATTTCAAAGATTTAAGCCTCTGCTTCATCGCCGATATAAATTCTACGACACGAAATTAAACAAATATGTGCAGAATGCAGTGCACGCTATGGCCATCGACGAAATTCGGCAAGTCTTTGATGTGACTCCCATGAATAAAAACCCTAAAGCTGAAAATCAACGAGTGATTCAAAAGTGGTTTCCTGGCGAACATGGTTGTATCGGTGGTGGTACAGAAGAACATAGAGGGTTGTCAGATGGAGCGTTGAAATGGATGATTGATTCCATTGGCGAGCTGGGGTTAGGACTAGAATTTGATATTGATGCAATTCCTACAGGAATTCATCCTGATAGTCAATCTGAATTTAAAAACGACCCTGGTTTCTTTAAATTAGCAGGAATTAAATTCCGTGATGTGAGTGATATTCCTGATGAACTTCATGAAACCACGGTTGACCGTTTGAAAAAGCGCCAGGATTATCGACCGCAAAATCTAAAAAAAGTTCTTTCTAAACTGAATCTGAAGTAATGGGATAATTTTAAGTTGACGTGACAACGCTAAAAGTAGGAAATTCTAAGTTCAATTAGGTAGAAATATGAGTTTAAGAGGATGCCTTTATCCAAGATGAGAAAAGTAAGGTAGTAGAAACAATAGTAGAATATAATGCTGATTTTAAGAGTTGAAACAATTAAATCCATTCACAAGGAGTCATGATCATGTCAGATAAAATCAACAAAATTATCGGTGAAGTTAAGCAAGTTGTGGGCATTACAATCGCCGATAGTGCTTTAGGCAAAAGTAAAACCAAAAAGAAAGCAAAAAAAAGCATAGTTAAACGCCATGAACAGAAGTTTGACAAACCTCTCGATCAATTACGCCAAGCCACTGGAAAGTTAGTTTTTAGTGACACTAATAAGCCTTTACATAATATGGAACTCGAATTATGGGACAGGGATATTGGCAGACCAGGGAATTATTTAGGCACAGGGGTAAGTGACGACAACGGTAACTTTGAAATCTATTACGATCCCACCCAAGCAGGCTTTGCAGATACGCCAGATTTAGAATTAAGACTTCTAGAAAATCGGATTAGTTTTGATAGTGATAATGAGCCAGTTTCTACCTATCGCATTGCCTACATCATCAAGGGCGAAGACAATGTAAGGCAAAAAGAATATGATTTTGGTAGTTGTACTGTTCCCTACTGGCTTTATAAACCCGGTAGCCATTTTGCCCGTCTATTTTTTAGTGAATTAGAAGGTACACCAGATGATTATTCTGTTGGTCGTACTCTTCAAGGTTATGATGCAGCTAGTAATTTAGTCCCTATTAAGGCCAAGCACGTTATTACTAATACTCTTAATCCTAACGAACCTACTTTGGCAGAAGTTCAGGCAGCTTATCCACCAAATTTGACTATAAAATTGGATCGGGAAAATCCAGGCTACAGCCGTAGTGATGAATACTTTGCTTCCCGCGTTCTCAATGGGATGAATCCTTGTTTACTAAAACGCAATAAGAATAATCCTAATCAATTTAAGGTGACATTTAATTGGGATAAGTACGAAAAAGATGATGACCACGATCTGAATAATGTGGAAGCCTTTTTTGAGTTGAAAGATGAGAAGTTAGTCCCCACTGCAATAACTATTCAAAGTCGGTATCCAGACTCTATTGCTCCCAATTCTCCCCTCAAAGATCCCGTTACCTATACTCCCAATGATGGGGAAAAATGGTTACAGGCAAAACGTATTTTTCGGACGAATAGTTTCTTTGCTGCAGAAATGATTGAGCATTATATTAAGGCTCATTTGCAGATGGAACAGTATACCATTGCAGCTTTCCGAAATTTACGCAAAAATCCTGTGCGCCTGATTTTATCTCCTCATCTCAAGAGTCTGGTTAACATTAATCAACGGGCTGATGAAGTATTGGTATCCCCTACCGTTGGCTTAGTTACCACCAATGGACCATTAACCCCAGGGTCCGTGGTACAAGTATGTAAGGAAAGTATGGCGACTTATGATTGGAAAGGTTGGAAACCTCGTCAGCCACTCTGCGAAACTCATACGTTTGCTAAAATTGCTAATCTTTACTGGCAGGTTTTAACTGAATACATTGATGCCTTTTTTGAAGATTACCAAGAGGAAATAGTGGCAGAATGGGCAGAAATTCGCCGTTTCTCTGACGATATTGTTGAACATAGCGTCGCCTATGAGCCATCTCAACCAAGCGGCTCTTCTGATGATAGCGACTACGACTGGTACGATTACAATGAACTTGACAAACCTGATATTCCTAGGGAAACTGTTAATGGTACAATCAAGGCAACTCGCCCGATGACCAATTCAGATCGACCCAGTGCAGCAGATATTGACAACTTAAAAGAGTTTTGTCGTTATGTGATCTATCACATCACTTTGTGGCATTCTTGGGTGAATGATTCTCAAGCTGACGAAGGCGGAGAAGTGCTTTATAGTTCTCTGGCTTTACGCAATGGTAGCTTTGGCAGTGAGGACGATCCAAACATTGCACCGAATATTTTAGAATCAACCAATCTAATTTATATGGTCAATGTTCTGACCTCTATTAAGTACGGCTATATTCTCAAGAATGAAGACGATGATATCCCCGAAGAATTCAGAACAACATTGGCAGGTCACAAGCAGCAATTTGCTGATTTGGGCTACGAGATTGGCAATATCAGAGCTTTGATTAACGTCTAAAAATAATAGAAGGAGAACAAAAACTTTATGAGCCTGAACTATATATTATCTAGGTTGTTTCACAAAACAGTATTGGTTGCAGTGGCGATAATTACTGTAATTTTAGGGGCGATATCTCAACCAGCTTTTGCTTATTCCTCAATGGATGTATCGCAGCAAGACCCCCAAGAGGTTATACCTGCCGATCGCGAAGAGATAATCAAGGCCGATCTCAATCAGCAAATGGATGCCATTGCAAGTTTCCCCCTGTTTACTCAAGGCCGGGCTTGTGAAAAGTCTAATATCCTATGGTCAGAAATCTACGCCAGCAGGGAGTCAACCGATAACCTGGTTCCTTTGGAAAAAGATCGGATAAAAAGTTTTCTGGCTGGAACCACACATAATTTCTGGAAGAGCTTCGTTGATAGTCCTGAAATTAAGCCTGAAGATAATCTTCGCGTGACTCATCGTCATGGTGTATTTGCTCAAGCACGTTTAGTAATCGACCCTGAATTTAAAAACAGTTATACTGGATTACTGAAAAAAGGTTCTAATTGTGTGCTAGCCAGATTTTCCTCAGCAGTTAGTCCTGGAACTAGCTGGAATCGTTTTACTCCTGGTTTTGCTGCCAAGTTTTTTGTTGATGGTAACCACAGTAGTGAAAATCTCATCGCTCAACATTCTATTGCGGGTCAAGGTAATAATATAAATTATTATGAGTATCCTCTCTCGAATAAACTGAAATTTACTGAGAACGAACCCGCAGGTTTTGCTGCTTTCTCCCGTTTCTTCAACACAACTCAAGATTATCTCAAAGATGAGACTAATATGAAGATGGTCGATCCTCGTGAGTTGTCGGTGGAACACCTTGCTAGTATTAAGCGTAATGGGAAAGAGGTCAAAAATCCCAAATCTCCGCGCTTCATATTTCTAGTTGCTCCAGAGGGGCGGGCTTTCTCGAAGGAGCAGCACGATTTCCGACAAGACTTTTTAGCTCTGAATGAAGGCATTCCGGCGGATGAAAATGGACGAATAAACGAACGTGACAGTGTTCGACTATTTGATGTCTATGTCTCTGAAGAATTTACGGACAATCCAAAAGTAGAAGCTCAACAGATTGGCTATTTTGAGTCTAAGTCTCATTTTGCTGTTTCTGATATGGGCGATCGTCGCGTTGCTTTCCGTCACTCGATGACACCTCGAGAAACTCAAGACTATCCTGGGGAATATCCAAAGTCTGTATTCAATGACGAAAGTTTCACGGCTGAATGCTCGACTTTCGGAGCTTCATCCGCTGATATGCAGCCTAATCCACAGGACCCATCTGGGAATACAAGTGTTTTCTTTGAGAACTATCTCAAGCGCTGTGGAAAATCTTGAGTATCTTGGCAACGAGTGAACTTAAGTATTATCAAAGATTAATAGATTTGCCGATTAATATGTTGTGTATAATACCAACAAATAATCGGCTTTTTTTGTCTGAGGAAAAAATTTATCGATAAATTGAATATTTTCCCCATTCTCTATTTGTTTATCCTTCTTTTGTCACTCTCCGAGAGGGGGATTGCGTTCCACACCTCATACTAAATCCTGTTTAGATAGGAGCTTTATTAGGAGGGCAAGGCAGAGGGCTGAAAGCTGAAGGCTGAAGAGTTAGAGAGGATTTGAAAAAAGTACCTTTTCATCACCGGATTTAGTATCATTAATATGAGAACCGCTATATCAGCTGTATTAGTCAACTAATACAGAAAATTTTACTACAACAATCATTTTCTCGTATTTCTTATTAATAAAAAATTTAGGGTAGTCCCAAAGAATTAATGATAGGAAGGAGGAAACAGGAAACAGAGAACAGGTAAGAAAATATATGAGTTGGGGATATTTATATATCCTTTATCCTGACTATTTTAGGACTAATAAATCCAGCGACCGCTTAATATACGAAAGCTCTATAATATCATGTCCGGTTGAATAGTTATAAATAACGATAGAGGACTGCTGGAGTCAGGAGTCAGGAGTCAGGAGGGAAGAAGAAGAAGAGGAAAAAGAGGGAAGAAGAAGAAGAGGAAAAAGAGGGAAGAAGAGGAGAAAGTTTTTTCATCACTAATTATCCGGACATGATATAATTGAGAAATAACAAATGTTTTCGGAGAGTGGAATAAAGAGAGATATAATAATATGATATTATGTTTTTTTGAATACTGATAAATAGTTTTTAGAGTAGGGGAGTAGTGGAGATAGGGAGTAGATGAAAGAGTCAGCTTGGAAGAGATAAGGTTTATTATAACGCTATTATCCGGACATGATATAACTATAAAAAAGAGCTAAAAAAGAGGAGAAAAATCCCACTCCTAATACAACTGAAATCGCCAAAATAATTCATTAACTGAAGTCAAGTCAAATAATCAATCATGACCACAATTACAAAAGCAAAATTAACCTTTGACCAATTTATAGATAATTATCCTGATGATGGTAAATTTTATGAATTGGTAAATGGAGAAAGTGTAGAAATGAGAGCCACAAGAAACCATGATGATGTCGCAGATTTTATTGCTGATTCATTCAAGGATGAAATCAAGCGTCTTAACCTCAATTATGTAGTGAAAAATACGGTAGTAATTAAAACTGTAACTGAAGATGGAATTGAACAAGGAAGAAAGCCTGATGTAAGTGTAATTAATCGTGATGTTTGGCGTACTAACCGTTCTGCTTATGCTGCTTTAGACGAACCAATTCAATTGGCTGTAGAAGTAACTTCAACTAATTGGGAAGATGATTATGTTGATAAATTTGATGAATATCAACGTTTGGGAATTCTGGAATATTGGATTGTTGATTATTTAGCTATTGGTGGGAGAAAATATTTGGGAAAACCAAAAATTCCGAGTGTATTTATTTATATTTTAAATCAACAAAAGGAATATAATGTGAGTCAGTTTAGAGGTAATGAAAAAATTGTGTCGCTGACTTTTCCAGAATTATTTTTAACAGCAGAACAAATTTTAAATGCTTGAATAAAGAAGGCAGGAATAAGATTTATTTCCAGTGGTAAGGTCAAAGCAAAAATAGGAATATCTAGCGTTTCTCAGGAAGCGTGAGGTACACTTTTATTTTTCTTCCCTGTTGCCTATTGCCTGTTGCCTAGAATAGAATTTTGTACCTCACTCTTTTTGGGAATTGCTATAAAGATTAATTATCAAGAGTAATAAAATTTACGTTGCTTTTCAGGCTTAATAGACTACAAGAAAGTCTAATGAAATTAGAGACCAAGGATTTAATGAAAGAGTAAGGTTTTTCTGGTATGGAAAGAGTGGAGAAAGAAAAACCTAATCAAATAGACATTATTTCTCCAGTGTTTTTTCTAAGAGGGTATCTATAAATAAAATATTAAATCCTGATGTATTGTAGGAAACTTCCATAAAATGTTCCTACATTATTTTTCGCAGAAATCAGCTTTTTTGCATAAACAGGCGATTGCCTACTACATCAAATCTTCACAAAATTTTGCCAATGTCAAACAATAACCAAATTAGAATGAGGCACATATCTATTGGGATTTAATGAACGGAATCCCATATATAGAAAAGGATAGTTTTGAAACTCGTTCAGTTTTGTTTTCGTTTATTCTTCTCTTTGTTGATGGAAGCTTGTATCCTTTGTTTAGTAGTTTCAAAGCAAAAATTAGACAACGAAGAAGAAAATCAGAACTTACGCAAAAACACTATATACAGTAAATTAAAACTATAGTACTACACTAAATGTAGTGTCAAGCGTCAGAAAATGCGTAAGTGATGAAAATATAAATTTAACTTATCAAGTCAGTCATTAAAATTGTTTATTCCAATCAAACCACCTCCTATCTTCTCCAAATCATTACAAAATCTTTCACGAACTTGCGTTATTTTAGCAATTTGGTATAAAGTTATGAACATTGATATGATGCCATCTTAGTGCCTTATCTCAAAAATATTCCGTCTATAAAAAACTACAGAATGCTATGTATCCATGTCTGCGACAGCCTAAAAGACAATAATAGACATCTCCGATAAACCTAAAATCTTTGTACAACGGTTGTTCAATTTTAGTTTCCGGAGAAGTCTAATCAGATAAATATTTTTGTCTACCTAAGTTAAATTCCTATTTTTCCCATTCCTGATCGGCTGAATTACCGAACAAACTTAGGCATGACTTCAGCAGCAGTAAATAAACCGTAAATACCTCTTCGATGTAACTCTACTCCAGCTTTGAGATAACCAAAAGCAGGGCCACAAACATTTGCTGCCATGCTAGTTTCGTCTCCCAAGGTAAAGGTATGAGTAGATATTTTGCCCTCGAAGGTGCGACCTGTAACTTGAACGTTTGTACTTAATGGCTTTTTCGGGTTGCGAGTATCCACAATACCTCCCACTGTAACTCGATCGCGATCGCATATTCCGGCCAACTCCAACATAATATCGTCGGCGTGTTCCATATTTTCTAGTTTTAACAGGCCATTTGTCTCTTCTAATAAGGCCTCTACTTCGGCATCCGTCATGGCCTTGGCTTTTTCCACATCGTATCCAGGCAAATGACCAATGTCTTCTCTAATTGTGGCCCGATAAGCTTCCCAATTGGCAATTCCTACACCAAAGGTAATCTTTACAGTATGAATTTCAGCATAACTCTGAGCTGCTAAAGCTGCTGCTGCGGTCAATAGTCCAGGAGTTGCGCCACAACCTGACATATATGTAATACCTACAGCTTGTAATTCGTCTTTAAGGGCCAATAGTTGCTCTACGGCGCTGGTGCGCTTGATGGCATCGACTAATACTCCTCGCCAACCCGCAGCCATAAATTGTTTGGCTACATTTGCCATAAAGGTATTGGGAAGATTAGGAAGAGCCAAGAAGTAACCATCGACTGTATCGGCTACTTGGATTAATTCTTCAATACTGCGATCGCTCAAGACTCCACTAGATTCTAAATAACCAAGAGAACCTTGAGTATTGTAAGTGGCCATGCACTGATCGGTATTTAGTCCTTGAGGGTTATAGGTATAACCTTTTTGGTCGGCGGCAGCTACCCAGAGCATTTCTTGTTTAGGCGCAAGTACCCTAGCTGCGGCTTGACCCAGACCGCCGAAACCAAGAACACCTATTTGGATTGGTTGATTGGTTGAAGTTGTGATTTGGGCTGAATTCATCGAATTTGATTTAGTTGGACAATCTTTTATTATCGGTCATGGGGCACGATCGAATAAATAAAATTTATCCATTTGGCTCTTGGTGGGGATGGGTGCCAAATCTGATCCTAATTTTCTGAAATAATGCCACAACAAATAGAATTTAGGCAAAAACGCTATATATAGTAAATCCAAACTATAACGTTACAGATATTTGGTGTTGAGAACTCAAAAAGGCGTAAACCCTGACAAATATTTTTGGTTATCTATAACAGAGGTGGTTATTTAGATTTCTTTTGACTACTCCCCGGACTTAAGTCACGGGGATTCTAAGTTGATACTACGCAACACCGATAAATTCATGTTGCTTCGTCTGTTCTTAGCTGACCAAAGATATATTTATTCTTTGGGGACAATTTCATTGTGCCCCTACACAGTCGGCTTAAGTTTAACCCTAAGCTTTCTGCTTACTTTGACAGTTAAAGATAGCACAGGACTACTTTAGTTGTCTAGTCTAAACGACTCGCTTGTTTTCATCCCCCGGTTAAAACACCGGGGCCTTCAACGTCGCTTTTCGGTAAGTAGAGGTTTCTAGGCAAATCCAAACAATTTGACTTTTTATTTTAGACTTTTGACTTGGATGGAGATGAATTATCTTTTCCAGAATGACATATATCTTGACGGTTTCAACAATATACGCCAAACTTAACAAATAACTGATGTATTGCTTCAGAGTATAATAACTTTTGTTAATTAATGACTCGTTCTGTATCAGTCAGTAAAAATTGATTTAGATTTAGAGCAAGTCATTTGACTATAAAGAAGCGACTTCAGCAGATATCATTTTTCAATATTTGATGTCGGTGTATATTCTCACAACTGTTCGGCAGTTAGCTATGAACATGGAAACTTTGGAGTTTGTCATCTACCCAGATGGCAGGGTACAGGAAAAGGTTACTGGTATTGTCGGTGCATCCTGTACGGAAGTAACTGCTGCGATTGAGGCGGAGTTAGGAATTGTTCTAACTCAGGAGTCAACTTCTGAATATTTCGCCGAGCAGCAGCACCAGTCTGATACTGCTACAACGCAGGTTTCTTCTTTTAGCAATTGGTAAAATACTTTTTTTTGTTGTTGAGTTCCGTTTATTTCTTTTAAAATCACTATGTCACACTTTAGTCAAATTAAAACTCAAATTCGTAACCTCAAATCCCTACAGTCTGCTCTGGCAGATTTAGGTATTGATTGGAAATCTGGCCCCAGAGAAGTTCGGGGGTATCGCGGTCAAACTCGCACTGCTGAAGTTGTAGTCGAACAGAATAATGGCTATGATTTAGGATTTACTTGGAATGGTAATGAATATGAGTTGGTAGCGGATCTACAATTCTGGCAACAAGCTTGGTCTGTGGATCGGTTTATTAATATGGTGACTCAGCGTTATGCTTACCATACTGTGCTTGGTGAGTCTGCTAAACAGGGATTTCAAGTTACTGAGCAGCAAAAAAATCGGGATGGCTCTATCCGTTTAGTTGTACAACGTTGGAGCGCTTAACGGCTAATTGCAAAAAAGAGGCTAGTTTCATCTGCATTAAATGATGCTATTGACTAAATAATTGTTGATTTTTGCAAGAGGTCTCATGTTAGATTTTTCTTTATCTTCCCCAGATGCTAACACAGAACGTTCTGGTTTAGAGCCAGAGTTAGGTGGGTTTTTGCGGGATTCACCTGAGCGTTCTGGTTTTGAACCAGAACTTGGTGGGGTGCTGCGACAGAAGGGTGTTTATGTTGATGAAGTCACCTGTATTGGTTGTAAGCACTGTGCTCATGTTGCTCGTAATACTTTTTATATTGAGCCAAATTATGGGCGATCGCGTGTTTTTGAGCAGGATGGCGACTCTGAGGAGTTGATTCAGGAGGCGATCGATACTTGTCCTGTTGATTGTATTCAGTGGGTTGATTATACTGAACTGAAAGCTTTAGAGCAGGAGCGCCAGTATCAAGTTATTCCTATTGCTGGAGGTCCTGTGGATAGCGCAGCAATGCGTATTGCTAGCCATAAACGCAAACAGGATTCAATGAAACGTTCTAAATCTCTAGACTCTTAGATTTAGATAGTCCAGTCCTAGTATTTCATATATTGATATCATAAAATCCGGCAAAAGTCAAATTTTCTGGCTTTTGCCTTTTTTTTGTTGTGATAAATTCTAAATAGATTATATAGCCCACATTCGCGATCGCCCAACGGAGTTCTATCGCTTAGGACAAAATAGCGTTTGTGGAGCGCAGACACACCGTAGTCATTAAAATTTCATGTTTGATATCTCCCCATTTTTTTCCACAGGCTATTTTTTGTTGTAAAATTTTTTCTAGCATATCTGGAGAAACTACAACTTTTGCTGGTGATAATTGGCCATATAATCTAGCTTGACGATAATGGTACGATTGCATTAGAAGTTGGTCTAAATTTTTAGCAATTTCTGATTGTGGTTCGTCAAGACTATCGACTACTAAGACATAATGGGGTTGAGAACTATTTATGGGAATTAGACTCTTAAAAAAACTTTTTGTAATTGGTAACTTTCTAATTACTTCTGCGACAAAATCTTCGTGTAATTTCTCTCCCACTAAATCGCTAGTATTTTCTTCTCTACCTATAAATTCTAGACAAGGAGTATTCAAGTAAAATTTTGTAACTAATACGCGATCGCCAATCCGATATCTGTATAATCCTCCTTTTTGGGAAATAATGACGGAGTATATTTTATCTTTCTCTAGTTGGTGCAATGGATAGATATTTTTATCTTTACCTTCAAACTCAAAAAATACTTCATCTAATAATGGTACGCATCCACCAGCTTTAATTAAGGGTACAGTCACGGGTGCTTCTGTCGCTAGGAGTCCTTTACCTTGTACCATTACTCCTGGGAATAATCCTCGTAAATAATCTGCTTGTTCCTTCGAGGAAGCATTATCCCAGCAGGATATTAGTTTAAGTTGTGGCCAGAGTTTTGTCCAAGGAATTGGCGATTCTAGTAACAATTTATAACGTTTCTCTGAAATACGATGTTTTAATTTTTCTGCTAATCTTTTTTGATGGGTTTGAATATATTCGAGATGTATTTTTAAGAAACTCGGACTCCAAATTGATATTATTTCTAATTTTTCTGTTTCTAGGAGTTTGAAGCAGAGCTTTTCTTTAAATTGTTCTACTGTTTTGAATCTTTTTGGCAAGAAGATTATAAAAGGACTCAAAAACAATCTTAACCAAGAATCTAAATATTCTGAATCGTCTTCTAATCCTAAATTTTCTGGATTTTCTTCTAATTGAGGGGAGATACAGAAGTAGATTTTTCCCGTAGTAAATTTGGGACCATTTTTCATCAAATCTTGTGCCCAAATACAAAACATTTGATTAAAAGATTGTCGTAAAGATTTTGTGTAAGGAATTAATTTGGCTTGACTTCTACTTCCAGATGTTTTTTCGTAAAATATGATTGTTTCTGGAGTTAATAATTTATTTTTACCTGGTTTTATCCATTGTGTTAGGTCTTCGTAGTTAACGATCGGAATTTTTTGCCATTCTTCTAGAGATTTTATTCCTAGATTTTGGCCGTATTCGCTATTTATAAAACGAGCGAATATTTCTTTTTGAACTGCTTTTTGAGTTTTGGCTGGATTTAACAACCTTTGCTCAAATTTGTTGGCAGTAGGGGTTAATATTTTAGCTAATAAGTTAATTAATATTCGCATTTTTATTGGGATATAAATCTGTAGTTACAGGGATAAATGTTTCATCTTTGATATTCACACCGGGGCCGAAACGGCAGCCAGCTCCGATAAAGACATTGTTGCCTATTTTGATTTTTTTTACATACAACATTAGGTTATCATTTTTAGGTTTAATAACGTGAGAATACAGTCCTATTCCGTAGCCAAAAATTACATTTTCGCCGATTTCAATTAATCCTCGGTCGGCTATTTCTAATTTCGGAGTCCAATAAATATTTTTACCAATTTTTGCGCCCCAAAGTCGTAACCAAATTGAAAACAATCCGGGGATGAGACGTAATAATGTTTCTAAAACTGGAAAGGCAATATATATTGTTTGAATTTGATGACTGCCCCACCAAGGTGAATATTTTTTGCCTAATAAATAAGTTACTCCAGCTTCGAGGGGATAAAAAAAATTATGAATTCGATAGATAATTAGAGGTATTCCGTAAAGAAAAAAAATTAGACAAGATATATTCAAAAAATTGGGATGGAGACAAATTGAGATAAAGGAACTGATGGCGAGGGAGATTATTATACTGGGAAACCAAGATAGTAAGATACTTAATAAAGTCATGTTTCAATAATTAATAATTAATAATTGCCTCTTCTTCTCAAGGAGAGGATTGACGCTTAAGGAAAAATTTTCTCCTTTAAAGTAGAGGGTTTAAACCTTAATTATTCGGCAAAAAAGTAAATAGGGTTTGCTGAATAAAATTGTAATCAATACCTGTAAAAGTTTCCAGGTTTTTGGCTATTGTAGTCTCAAAATGCTAATACTTTTCCCCTGACTATCAGAAAATTTGGCCGTAGCAGGTAGTCTAAACTGTTGCCTTTTGCCTGTTGCCTATCATCACCATCAAACTTTTTCAGCAAACCCTAATTACTTATTAAAAGGAAAAAATAATTTTTGTTTAAGAGTAAGTTGAGTTGTAATTCCCAGATTTTGAGGAGGTTTATCGCTAGTAAAGTTAGTCCCGTGAATTACATCCCAAATTTTTAAGTTAGCACCATAATTACCTATTTTAGGATTATTACTATGATGCCAAGCATGGTCTTGAGGAAGTATCAACCAAGGAGATAAAAAGCAAGCGAGAAAATTGTTAGATTTCGGTTCAATTTCGCTATGCCTCCATAAATCTAAAGCAGAAGTAAGACTAACTCCTAAAATGTACCAACTCGAATCTGTTAGTAGATAAATAAATAAGGAATGTACCCAAAGATAGATAATGAAAAAACTCGTCCATAGAGTATTTCTAGAAGTTCCAAAAACATTTCTCTGAGTGACAGTATGATGCACTTTATGCAGATGCCAAAACCAGGGACTGTGTAACAGACGATGGTTCCAATAATAGAGATAATCTATTAAAACAAAACTGAGAACGAAAGCTGCGATTGAAGTAAGATTTATACTATTTTCCCAGTGAGGGAGAATAAATTTATAACCTTGATAAACTACTGTAATTTGTAATACTGGTATGACCAAACCCTGAAATAATAATCCAGTAATATCTAACAGCCAATCTTGCCAATTTGTTTTCCATACATCTTGACGAGTTAAAGTTAAAATCGTCAAAACCCAAAAAGTAATAAAAACAATCATTTTTAGAGCAATTATAGTTCAATAAAAAAAAACCTTATCTCTTTGAACCTTTCTTTCCCTTCTGCCTTCTGCCTTCTGCCCTCTGCCTTCCTTTCTCCAAAATATAAGTATTTAACCGAACATAATATTAAACCCAAAAATTTACATTTACTGCTTTATTTGCTAATTGTCTAGGGTCTTCTCCAACGGCAATTTTATCAATAATAGATTCGACAAAAATGTGAATAGTATCTGCGGGGGTATTAGCAAAATTAGTTCCGTATTTTTTAATGACTTCTTGCTGAAGGTTCAAAATTTGCACGTCTTGACTAATAATATATTGAGCAGTCAAATAGACAAAAGGACGAGCAATTTTATTCCAAATGCCGTAGTTATAGGTAACGTCGGTGTAAACTAAAGTAGAGTCCTCTGTTTCGGGAATAGATTGACTGGTAATAAATAACCTTCTATTTTTTCCCAAGTTGTATTCGACACTGGTAATATTAGGCATCTGAAAGCTGTCTGTATGTTGAATTTCTGCACCATTGGGATTAAGAAATTTGGCATACCATCCTAAATTATTAGTTTCTTGAAGATATTTTACAAATACCGAGCCGTTTTTCCTCTCTACAGTCATCGTTAATTTTTGTTTCCGGGGGTTGCGAAATATCCCAGGATGTACTGTCACGGTGTGAGGAATATCGATAAAATTTTCGGCGCAATTTGTAATATTATTGTGAAAGCGATTAATTACTCGTACAGTTTCCCAACCAGGTTGACGGTAATAAGGCATGGGAAAAGGATTAAACTCGTTATTATCTGAAAGTTTGACGTAGATATAGTCGTCTTCTTCTCTGGTTTGATAAGATTTTGCACTACGACAGTTTAATTGTTTAAAATTTTCCCCTTCTGCGGGTACGGAGACAACTTTACCACTGCCATCGTACACCCAACCGTGATAAGGACATTGAATCTTACCTGTATTTACTTTACCCCAAGATAAACGATTATTTCTGTGCATACAGCGATCGCGCAACACAACTGGTTTACCATCTTCGTCACGAAATATTACTAACCATTCTCCTAATATTGTTCGACTTAATACTTGATTTTTCCTAAGTTGCTTGCTCGATGCAACGACATACCAAAAATCTTCAAATTTCATATTTTATATTATGTCCAGATAATTAGTGATAAAAAAACTTTCTCCTTTTCCTCCTCTTTATTCTTTCTTTCTTCTTCTTTGTTGCTTCTTTCTTACCTCCTGACTCCTGACTCCTGACTCCTGACTCCTCTGTCATTTATTTATAACTGTTCAACCGGACATGATATTATTGATTTTGATGTTATTTGTTAGTTTTATTTGACAAGCTAGTCTTGCTTGTTTGTTTCCGGGTGAGAATATTTCTAGTATTTCTAATTCTTCTGAATTTGGTGGTGGGATATCTCCTTCTACTTCTACTAAACAAGTTCCACAAATACCCGTTCGACATCCAAATAATACGGGAGAATTTTGTACTGTTAGATGTTGGGAAATTTGGGAGTCTCTTTCTAAGGTTAAAGTTGGATATTTTGTATCTGAAAAGCTGATATTGTAAGTATTTTGATTCATTTTTTTTCTCCTTCAGTTTGAGCGGAAATATTTTGCTCTTTTCCCTTATGTCAAATCCGGATAATTAGTTGTCGAAAACCTTTTACCTTCTAATTTCATTCCTTCCCTTCTGCCTTCTGCCCTCTGCCTTCTGCCTTCTTCAAGATTAAATTTACTCCAGATAGAAATATCTAATTTATTCACATATTCCATATACTTTGCCAGTGGTGCATCTATATCGAGCAAAATATTTGGATTAAAACGAATATTATCGTAAATTTGTCCGTCTTCATCTCGTAAAGCATAATAAGTAAGTCGAGTACAAAAAATTAAGAATCTCGCAACTAAATTTCCCAAAATACCCCCGCGCTTTTCAGTAACATAAATAGGTTGGATGCGAGTCTTTCCATCGAGAGGAGTATAAGTATAAATCATATATAACTGAGGAAATAATTTCACATTTTTCATTATGGTTAAAAGTCCCATACAACCATCAGCATATCTCATCGTATATTCGTAACTTTCGCCTAAAAATTTCCGTCCGATTTTCTCTCTAAAACTCTGGTTAGGAAATTTGCCACTGAGAGTAAAGTCAATAATATTTCCCGTTCGATTTTGCTGCAATTTTAAATCCATTTCGATATTTATCTTATGGACGGTTTGTAGATGTTGTGAGTCGATACCGTTCATCATACAAATATGATGGTGACAACTGCGCGTAAATGCTTTATCTGCTACTGATAATAATTTTTTACCTTTTAATTCATCAAATTCTGTTACTCCTGCCGGAGCTTTTTTATCTGGATATACCCAAATAAAGCCATATTTTTCATCAGTAACATAAGCTCGTAACTTAGCTCGAGTAGGAATAGTATTTTGACAGGGAATATCTTGACAATTACCAGCGCCGTCGAACGCCCAATGATGAAAGAAACAGCGAATATAATTTCCATCTACTCTGCCAATTCCTAAGTCCGTTCCTAAATGGGGACAATAAGCTTCCATTGCATTTACTTTGCCATCTTTACCACGAAATAAAACAATTTTTTGCCCGCAAAGTTCTACAGATTTTGCCTTACCTAAAGGTATTTCCCGACTAGGACAAGCAATATACCAACCTTTAGCAACTACATCCCAATTATTAAAGATTTTCATGGCTTTTTTCCCATTTAGAAAACAATCGTTTTTGAACTGCCAAATATTTATCTATAGAGTTAGAACTCATTAAAGACATTTCTCGATTACTCGGCCAGATATAATCGAGAGATTCAATATAAACCTTGTAAGACTCTACAGCTTCTTTATGAGTTTTATTACTTCTATATAATCCTTCCGATTCTGTTGTAAAACAAGCCCGCATTATTTCTTTTGCTTCACGAGAGTCCATGCCAAAAATATTACTTATAAGCACTTGATAAATCGCCGAATATAGCGCCGGGTCGTACCAAAAAATCCCGTTAATTGCTACTGAAAAATGATAGTGGTCTTTTTGACAACCTCTTATTCCTAAATTAGCTACCATTTTTTCAAATTTAGTCGGTTTTGGCAGACAATTTATAACATCTTGAGAAATAATAGTCGAACTATTAAAGTGAAAACTCTCATCAAGAAAATGATAATAAGAAATTTTGGTCGGAATCGGTACTTGATTTTTATCCGCATAATTTTGATAATAACGACTGAGTTGATGCTGAACGATTTTCCCATTTAAAGTTCTCAGTCCGCGAACCGTAAAATACTGACAAGCTAAAAAAGTATTGTCAGAAGAAAGCAAACCAAAACAATGTAACTGTACCTTCTTCCACCAATTTTTTAACCGATTAGTATCGGCAAAAATCATAGTTTCAGAAAAAGGCGATCGCATCGGGTAAGAAAAAATACGCCGTCCGAACAAACTAGCCTCTACTTGTTCACAAATAATCTTAAAAGCATTAATATGCGCCCTTTCTTGACTGGACTCCAAATCTAAAGTATCACAAACTAAGCGAAAATCTTCCCGAACATAAAGCCCAGCCGCGCTAGTTTGATTAAAAAAAATAGTAGCAATTTCAGCCGAAATAATTTGAGAATAATAAGCTACCCAATAAAGCTGATTTAAAATAATCCTTTGACTGCGACTAGATTGCTGCCACAAACTAGTTCCATAAAGTAAAGAAAACTCCTCTGGATGCCAATACTCATCTTGACAATCTTCATAACAAAAATCAGCAGCAACAGCATCCAACAATTCAGTACAATCCTGTTTACGATTGCGCTGATAATTAACTTCTAACTTGCGATAAAATGGGCGTTTGCTCAACAAACTATTATCCTTAACTTCCGTTCTTAGAAACCTACGATAATCTATAGAAATCTATGATTATCTGTTCTATTCCTGCTTCACTCTGGCAGTGTCGGCACTCACCAGTCCACAGGCTGTCGCGGACGAACTGCCCGCCATAGCTAAATTTAACGCTGCATTCAAATCTCGTTCGCAGCTAAAATTGCAGTGTTCGCAATTGAATACGCGCTCTGATAAAGACAGAGATTTTTTAACAGTTCCACACCTAGAGCAAGTTTTAGAACTAGGAAACCATCTATCAACAACGATTAGCTCCGAGGCGTACAGTTGACATTTGTACTCTAGCTGTCTACGAAACTCATAAAAACCCATATCCGCAACAGCCTTAGCTAACTTATGATTAGCCATCATGCCTGATACATTCAAATCTTCTATTACTATTTGACTGTGGTTTTTAGCCAAATAAGTAGTTAGTTTATTTATGTCATCTTTTCTGATATTAGCTATTTTGCTATGCAATTGAGCTATCTTAAGTTGCGCTTTTTTCCAGTTAGATGAAAACTTGACTTGATGTCGATTCAGGTATTGCAGTCTAGATAATTTAGCTTCTAACTTTCTATAAGACTTAGCACCAACAAAAACCTCACCAGTGGATAATGTGACTAGAGACTTTACTCCTAAATCAACACCAACTACATCTACTGACTTCTCAGTAATTATGGAAGCTGTTTCTATTTTAAAGCTTACAAACCAACGACCTGCTTTTTTGCTAATAGTTACAGATTTAGGAGTTACATTATCTGGCAGTACTTCATAAGTTTTAATCCATCCAATTCGGGGCAGTTTTATATGATTCAAACCTACCGATATTGACCCATCTAGAGTGAAGCTATCATCCCTACCTTTCTTCTTGAATTTAGGTTGGCCAGACACTTTGCTAAAGTAACGTTTCCAAGCAACGGATAAATACCTCAAAGCATATTGAGGTGCTGTTTTAGATACTTCATAATACCAATAGTTTAATGGTTTAACCATTGCTACTAAAAGTTTATGGAGGTCGATTGCAGTAGGAAATTTAAGTTTACTATCAGGATTATTTGAATTGTGATTAAGGATGTTTTTAGTTAACCACAAGCCCCAATTGTAAGCATGACGAGCTACACCAGCGTGTTTAGCCAGCAAGGTTTTTTGCTTATTATTTGGGTGCAGTTCAGTTTTGAATCCTAGTAGCATAAAATCAAATATAGATAACTCTATACTATACTAGATAATCATAGATTATGTCAAGCTGTTAATTACCCCAAAAATATTATTCATAAAACAAAACTCTAAAAAATACATAAATGAGCAGGATAAGCACTAAATAATCCTTTTTCCTCCAACTCAGTCACAAATACACTCCCTTCCTTACCAATTAAAGAACGAAGTATACTCAAACGAGTATTGCTATGACTTTCAGTATCCAACTCCTCAAATAACTTGATTTTTTGCAATCGAGATAAATTCCCCAAAACCATATCAACAGCATTTAAAACTCTTTGCGGACCAACTCGAATCATCTCTAAAAATGATGCTAGAATTTCTACGATCGCCCTTTTACTACTCAAATCAAGATGTTGTTGCTGAAATAAAGTTACCCCAGTAGCATGATGTCGAGACTCATCATCTAAAAAACTGCGAAACACAAAACTTAAGTCTCGATTGCCACAACCTTTTGCTAAACTGCGATAGTGACTCAAACCCCATCCTTCTAAAACCACCTGAAGTACAAATAAAATTACACTTTTATCCTCACTTTCGACCACATTCCCCAATAACTGTAAAAAAAGATCGTTCGTATCTAGAGGGATGCGATCGAGAAAGGGCATAATTTTAGCTAAATGAATGGTTTCATCGGCAACAAATAGAGAATAAAGCATCCTTTCTTCTGTAGTCTCCGACAATAGCACCATTTTTGCCATATAACCCATTCCAGCTTTTTCGATAAAATAAGCTTCTTCTAATAACTCTCGACTGGCTATTTTGAGAATGTCTTTCTGTTGCTGGAGGGTAGCATTTTGAAAAAGAGTGCTATTGTCTAAATTAAAATAACCAGCATTCCAATAAATACTATTACTATGTGGTGGAGCGATAGCTTGATTTAACCGAGAATCTAATATGCGTTTAAGTTTAGAGCATTTTGTCTGAGATAAATCGAAACCTGCTATATTTTTTTTCATCATAAACTTATTTTTTTTTCATTTCCCCCTTTACAGGGGTAGGTTTTTAACAAAGGGGTGAGTAATCACTTTTATTCACTTTTATTCAGTACAAAATTCCTACAAAAATGTACTTTTTTATATAAAAAATCACTCAAAACTTCTCCCTCTCCCCACACTTCCCACACTTCCCACACTTCTCACACTTCTCACACTTCCCACACTTCTCACACTTCCCACACTTCTCACATTTCCCATACTTCTTTATACATCAAAGGTAAAAAACTTACCCTTGTAATATCTCCCCATCTCCATCAACCTCTTCCCAACTTCCCCAACTTAAAGCTTGTTGTGCTTCAGCATGTTTAATAAAATCGACGATCGCTCGATCCGCTGGGAGCGGAGTTTGTAAATTAAATTTAATGGTTTGGAAAATTCGCGTATCCCCTTTAGCAAAATAATTTCCTACCAACCAAGTTAAACAAAGTACGATCCGATTAAATAACCATCCCAGTAGCCCAAAACGTTTTTTAGCGATTAAGATTGTTTTTCCTGCTGTCTTCCCTCCCTCCAGCCCACGCAAAGCAAACATTATATAAAAATGAAGGAAGTCAGGGCCAATCGTTACAGTACCCGTACTACCGTACCAGTAACAGATTTTATAAGTAACTTCGTTGCGATAAAAAGGACGAATCAGTTTAATTAAGAAAGAATCGTCACCTCCTCTAGTAGTATTATTAAAAGCAATCGCATTTTCATTGATCTCTTCTTTTTCAAAATTTATTTCTAGAGGTAAATTGTGAACTGTATTAAAATGATGTGCGTCGATCGCGTTAATTGTTAATACGTTAGGATGGCAATTTTTAATAAAGCTATTAGCGACTATTATCTCGCATTCTGCTTTTTCTAATTCTGGTACAAAAGGTAAATATTTTGGCGACTGTTTTCCCGTCCAAACCCAAATTATACCATATTTCTCTGCTGTAGGATGGATGTTTAAATTCACAGGTAAAGATTTATTTAAACAAGGAACTTCAATACATTTACCCTCATTATTAAACTTCCAATTGTGAAAAAAACATCTTACACCTTCTCCTTCTATTTTTCCTTCTGCTAAATGTGCCCCCATGTGAGGACAATAAGCATCAACAGCAATGACTTCTTTTTCAAAATTACGAAAAATCGCCAATTCTTTGCCCAGTAAACTAACTGCTTTTATCTTGCCAATTCCCAATTTTTTTGTCGGAATTGCCCAATACCATCCCTCAATAAAACAATCAGAATTATTAAAAATTGTCAATTGCTCTTTCATCTGCTTAAACTACTCAAATAATTCTGATTTTTACTTTAGACATCTCCATAAATTATACTTATGGATCATTTTTTGTGTCTTTTTTCATAAATTTTCTTCCCTGTTGCCTGTTCCCTGTTGCCTGTTGCCTGTTGCCTACTTCTGCCAAAAATCTATTCTTTTTCGGAGATGTCTTTTGATATTTCCAAATTCTCTTTCCAGCTTTTGTTAAATTTTCTGGAGAAATTTCAGTCAAACAAACCAATTCATCGCCATTAATATGACCGGGATTATTGTTGTTGAAAAAGCTAATATGAGGGTCATTCAATCGTTCGGGAGGTATTCCTTTTAAACCTTCTTTCAGTTGATGGGGATGAATAAAGCGAACTATTCCCGTTTCTCGATCGTAATTTTTGCCAAATTTTTTAGTTGCCAAAAAATCGATTAAATCTTGAACTTCTTTTGGAGTTTCCTGCTCGAATCTGGGATAAAATTCTTGCCAAAACACAGGTAAAAACCTATAAGTTCTATATCCAGAACAAATTAACAACCAATACAATTTCCCTAAAGCAAACTCTTGACTCAATAAATCTATCGCTTTAATCCAAGCCTTAGATAGTGCCGAACTAGACCAAGCTGAAGGGTCTACAATTGTATCTCCCGAATAAACAACCGATATCGTTTCTCCTTGAAATTCAGTATTGTAAATTAATAAAGTAGAAAAACCTTGCAGTTGATGAGAATTTTTATCTTTGAGAATAAGTATCCAATTTTTCTCGGCTAAATCTTCATCAAAAGCATCTCTTTTTACTCCTTTAAAATGAGTCGAAAGAAGTAAATACATCTCATTTTTTTGTTGAGATGATAGTTCTTTGTTGCTAATTAATTGTGATTTCATTGTTCTTTCAAATAAGGATAGTCCTGTAGATGTAGCGATCGAATGACGGTGAAGCGATATAGCTGCCACACTTGCTCCGCCAACGCTTCATTATAATGATGAATAAAATACGCGCCTAGCTCCCAAATGATTTTCGCGCTTTTTAGAAAAAAAAAAGATCGAGTTTTCCGTTCCTAAGCGAGAAATTCTAGCTACGTAAAGTATTATTTAATCTTTCACTTGTAAGCTGTTAAATCTGTTTTTTTTCCTAGTGAGAGAGTGTTTATAATTAGGGAAAACTGTATCAGAGGCCGAGCTGAAATCTGTATAACAAATTGCACATTGCCTTTAGACTCCAGGTAATGAATTCCACAATTGACTTTGCACCTTTTTCTCCTCTTTTTCCTAAGTAGAAACCCAGGATTTCCTTTGTTTCTACATCAATGGCTAGCCATAGCCATTGCTGGTTACTTTTGCTCCCGACAAATGACCACATTTCATCGCAACTTCACATTAAATTGGTATAACTATCTAATATTTTACACTTAAAACTTAACACCTTTATCATAACTAATATAGTATCCGGATAATTAGTTATCGTATAATTATTCAGTAGTCAGTAGTCAGTAGTCAGTAGTTAGTAGTCTGGATAAAGGATGATAGAGGTAATTATCTAGGGATATTCGAGCATTTTATGTCTGCATTGAATGGAAGTTATGAGTGCGACAACTGTATAAACGGATTTCATATAACTCACATTCGGTCAGTCAATTTGTCACATAAAAAGTAGCACAAACATATGTGGGTTGCTAAGTATTTATACTCTGTAAATCATCTGGATTTAACTGAGACGACAGCCAAATCATCAGCCATA
>JBARXI010000120.1:0-5478 GCA_049647275.1 Microcoleaceae cyanobacterium | reverse complement strand
CGATCGCTTTCTCGTTTGACGTAGGTGGGGTTTGTATATTTTCAACTTCCACCGACTTTATAATAGTTAGTAGTTGACAGCATATAGTGTAATTTAAAAGTGATTATAAACTAATTAATAAGTCAATTTTATAGACGTTCCTGAAAGTATATACAATACAAAAGATACCGAGGCATTACTTTGTTCCCTTTTCTAGTAATTAATCCCATACTATATAATTTATGGGATTGAATAGAATCAATTTGCACTGATACCTTAGCATTAACTACTTGTCTAAAAGCAGCTTTTAGCTCTGAATTTCCATTTAGTGTATTCAAATGTCGGCGCAAATGTCTTTCATAAATTCCAGCATCGGTAGTAGCATCCTCTAACAATTTTGTTAAGGTAACTTCTTGACGTACCAATTTATCAAATGCGAGTTTGATTAAATCAGGATGACCTCCTACCTTTTTCATTAAAGACTTGATTTCATCGTTAGTTAAATTAAGTTGATGTTGTTGTGCCCAATTTTTAATTTCCTCTTGAGTAAAATCTCTTAACTCTATCAAAGCTTCGACATTAAACGGAGATTTATTCAAGTCTAAGCGTCCATAATCTTCTGTGGAATGAACTACAACTAAACGTAGTTTTTCCCAAACATCAATAGTATTTGCCTCTTCATGCCAACTTCGCAATAGAGGTAAAAAATCTTGATAAATGTTTGGATAATCAAACACTTTATCGACGTTATCTAAAGCCAAAACCAGAGAATTTTCCAATATTTCCATAACTGTTTCTAAATAATTTGTGGCACTAACCGTTCCACCTATTTCGTCATTCCAATGTTCAGTTACTCTTGGTAGATTATTTGGCAATTTATCTTGGATATAAGCACAGAAACACCGCATAAATATATTCAAGTTGTGAAACTTTTCTGCTGACAATATTCGGAAATCTAATTTAACGGGATGATAACTATGTTGGCGACTATATTTAACAATTTTATTTAATAGAAGAGTTTTGCCCATTTTGCAAGGTGCTTTAATTGGTATTAAAGCTCCCGGTTGTAAGATTTTTTCATAACAAATAGATTCAATGGGCGACCGTTCGATATAAATGGCCTTTTCTGCTAGTGTTTCCTGTTCTGGTATCTGAGCGATCGCTTCAGAAAAATTCTGTATTTTTAATAATTCTTGTTCCTGCCATTTCCGCTTCAACGCCCCTCGAAAATTTTTCTTAGATACATTTTCCCCTAATGCTTCTGAAAGCTTATCCCATAACTTTTTCCCATAATCCTTACTCAAAGTATTTGGGGAATAACCACAATTTTCTGCCATTTGCTCGTAAGTATGATTATGCCAAGCACCTTGCAGAACTATTTTTTCAACATCACTGAGGTATTTTCCTGTTTGTTCAAATATATACTTATCTGCAACTTTTGCTGCTATATCCCAAGGAAATTCAACTTCTAAGTTCATGGATAGTTTAGAAATATAGACTCGTTATTAATCGTATCATATAAATTATTTACCATCCAAAACATATAAATCCATACTTTTCCATACATTTTGATAAAACTGCTTAACTTTTCCATATTTTGTATCTCAATTATCTACTTACCTTTTCCCCTTGTTAGTCTTAATTTTTAAATGTCAATATATGGATACAACAAAGTAATAGAGGAGTTTCAACTATGACTACATTTAATAATAATCAAAACCCCACCCCTACCACAATGGAACAACTCGTCATTAAAGAACGCCTGCGTCAAGCAAAGTTAAGCTTTAATATTGCCCTAGGCTTAACTATAATTAGTGCCATTATTAGTGTGGCAGGTGTAGCACTTTTATTATCAGGAAAAACTTCTGAAGGTGCAGCTACAACAGCAGGTGGTCTTTCTGCAAAAGTCGTAAGTGTGGGATTACTAAAAATGACTAAGGATACTAATGAAAGACTCGATAAAATCGCAACTGAATTTAAAGATGAAGATTGAAATAAATCAAGCTTTGGGTAAGCAAATCTTTACTTTCTCTACTAAAAGAATCAGGACTAATATCATGTCCGGTTTAATATTTACAAATAATTGCCAGATAATGATATAATCACGAAATTCATCTACCTAACAAATTAATCAAACAAGTGTCAATTGAGAAACAAAATATAACAGTCGGTTCTCTAGAATGGTTTTATCGGGAAGCTCAACCCGATAAGGAAACAGATAAACTTCCCATTTTATTATTACATGGCTTGCCTTCTCAAAGTCATGGTTGGACTGCTATGATGCCCGAATTAGCTGATGCAGGTTATCGAGCGATCGCTCCAGACTGGATAGGTTGTGGTTTGTCTCCGAAATTAGATAAACGAGATTTTCGCTACACGCCAGAAGCTTTTATTACAGCTTTAGCAGAATTAATTAATACTCTAGAAATTGAACGTTTTTATCTGGTAGTGCAAGGTTTTTTAGGTTCAGTGGGGTTGCAATATGCTTTACGAAATCCTGAAAAAATTGAGCGTTTAGCTATTTTGAATACACCACTTTCTACTACTGCAAAATTACCTTGGCAAATTAAACAATTAGGCATACCATTTATTGGTGATATGCTAACTCAAGACCCTCTATTTGTTGATAGAACTTTAGAAAAAGGTAGTCGTTTAACAGTTTCTGATGAAGATTTAGATGTATATCGTAGCCCTTATCTAAAAAGTTCAGCTGCTGGTAGATCGATATTAGCAATTGTGCAAAATTTAGACTTACAAAAGTCTATGGCAGAAATTGAATCTGGCTTTAAAGGATGGCAGCAACCTACATTAATTGTTTGGGGATTAAAAGACCCTTGGTTAGATGTTAGTCAAGCTGAAAATTTAGCTAAGATTTGCGAGAATGGAAATTTAGTTAAATTAACAGACGCAGCGCATTATCCACAGGAACATTGGTCAGCAGATATTACAGATGAACTACTGTTATTTTTGAGGCGAAAAGAAGTTTAAGTCAGACTGATATTATCCGGTATAGTGTGGAATTATCAAGAGTTTAGGAGTGGGTTAAAAGTAAGCATTGTTAAACTAAGCAAACCCACCCTAGCACTTTCATTTGAAAATAAAGGCTACCAGTCAGCCATAAATTTTTCTAACCTCGCCTTGACTTCATTGAGATAAGCATCTGTTTTATTTAAGATGGCGTGTAAATTTTTTTCTGTAGCATCATCTATTGCCAATAATGGTTCGTGGAGGGGTAGCTGTAGACGAATATACTGTGATTGGTCATTATTGTTATTAACACCCATGATTTCTTCTGCAACATATCGATGTATATCAGGCGGTGCATCCATGAATATATCTGCAATGCGCAAGCCCCATTGGACAAGTCCCCATGCTCGCACTCGTTCCCAGGGAATAGGAGTTGCCGGATCTCCAGTACCGATAGATATTACTTTAATTTGCTCTATTACGTCTCCCACGGATTGATTTGAAGACTCGCGTAATAACCTGATACCCTCTGCCACAGCACAGGAAACAGGATTATTAGCACAAACCCCTCCATCAATCAAGGAGTACACCTGCCCATCTTGTTCGATCCGGTGGGCCGGAAAATATGTTGGGGCTGAGGCAGAACTCAGACAAATTTCCCAGAGCGGAACTTTAGCATACCAGTGGTCGTGAGACCAGCTCTTAAATACGACTGGATTGCGACCAATAGTATCATAACTGGGAATTAAAACTTTTAGTGAATCCATTAATCGATCGGGATCTGGGGTAAGATCGGCAAGTTTTTTTTCTCCAAATTGCTCCTTAAGTACTGCAATTAACCCTTGGTCTGAAAATTTGGGAGCAGAAAGACCATATTGAAAAATTAGTGGTAGCCGTTTGGGTGAGAAGAGAGATTGGTAGGGAAATATTTGTAAACCTTTATCTATGTATAGGTTTAACAGTTCATCGGCACTTTTTCCCAGCGCAATTCCTACAGCCAATATTGACCCTGTTGAGGTACCAGCTATTAGATCGAAGTGATTTTTTAAGGAGCTACCGAGTTCCTGCTCAATTTTCTGGAGAATTAGGGCAGGCATGATACCTCGAATACCACCACCGTCCAAGCATAGGATACGAAAAGTCATAATATTATCTCCGGTATTTATTTTGATTCATCTGCTAAAAATTATTGACATTTCACTAAATAGTCTCACTAAATAGTCAATTTAGATAAATTTATACTATTGAGGACTTACGCAATACAAAGTATTTCTGTCATTGCATTAGCGCCAGATTTGGGATAGCAACCTATAGGATAGCAATCTCAAGTCTAAATTTTGCCTCTCTCATGGGTAAGTCTTACTATTATTCGTTATAATGTTAATTTCAAATTCTATCTCATCTCAAACTCAATGAAAACTGCATTAATTACAGGTGCTTCTGCTGGAATTGGTGAAACTTTTGCTCAAGAATTAGCAGCCAGAAAAACTAATTTAGTATTGGTGGCTCGTTCTGAAGATAAACTACATAAATTAGCAAATCAGTTGCAAAGTCAATATCAAATTCAGACAGATGTAATAGTTCAAGATTTAACAACACCAGCAGCAGCAAATAGTTTATTTGAAGCCATTGCCGAGAAACAATTAATCATAGATTTGTTGGTTAATAATGCTGGTTTTGGTGACTACGGTTCTTTTGCAAAAAGACCCCTAGAAAAACAGGTGAATATGATTCAACTAAATATTACTACTTTAGTAGAATTAACTCATTTATTTTTACCAGGAATGCAACAACGTCAGTCTGGGGCAATTATTAATGTTTCTTCAATCGGTGGTTTTCAACCTATACCTTATATGTCAGTTTATGCTGCAACTAAAGCTTTTGTTCTGAGTTTTAGTGAGGCATTGTGGGCAGAAAATAGGGATTCAGGAGTTAAAATATTAGCCCTTTGCCCAGGGCCTACAGAATCAAATTTTTTCCAGAGAGCAGAATTTCCTGATTCTAGTAAAGCAATTCCTAATCAACAATTTACTTCTGCTGAAGAAGTGGTAAAAGATGCTCTGAAGGCTTTAGAAAAAAATCAATCGAATGTTGTAACAGGAGGGTTGATAAATCAGGTGATTGTTAATAGTTCTCGTTTTCTACCACGAGATACTTTGGTTAGTGCAGTAGCAAAACAGTTTAAAAATATTGATAACAACAAATAAATTGAGTTTTAGTTCCAGGGTAATTTAGTTGGAAAAATTACAGCATTTACTCAATAAGTACATATACCCCTCTTGCCAAAATGGTCATTTCCATTTTTAATTTAAGATGGAATATAAAATTAGTATTGACAAATAAAGGTGATTATGTTAAATAAGCGCTCAATAGTAGCATGGATGATGGCGCTGTTAGTAGCGTTCTTGGCAAGTTGTGGCTCTCCGGCTCCACCGCCAACCTACTCAGATGCTCAATTACAGAAAATTGAACAGTATACAGCCGGGATAGAGGCTCTGCGCGATCGCATGGATGAACTGGGAATTCTAATTC
>JBARXI010000119.1:0-36504 GCA_049647275.1 Microcoleaceae cyanobacterium | reverse complement strand
ATCGTCAATATATGTATTTCATAACTTAGAAAACTGCTGTATATTGAGAATTTGCTTTGCTGGAAGTCAATTGCTGGAAATGCTTATCCCCCAAGCCTTGTATGGTTTTATATCCGACCTGAATCTTTACAGAGAGATAGATATAAATTCGCCGATTTTTCTATTAATTTAGTCTGGAAGATATTTCCAACTACTCTGATTAAATCAACCGAATTACTAAAAATTTGTCTTTGGCAGTAGAATTATTTTTGGGGAAATTTTGTGACAATGTAGTTTAACCAAGGCATTGTTTAAATAATTCCATAGTACGACTTTGGGCAAGAGTCGCAGCTTCAGCAGCATAATGTTGTCCCTCTATACGAGCAAAACCATGATTAGCGTTTGGATAAGAATATATCGTTACCAGAGGATGATTTGCTAGTTCAACTGTTAGCTGAGACTGAATTTGTGGGGAAACATATTCATCTTTTTCGGCAATATGAAGTATTAATGGGTATTGAATATTAGCAGCTTCATCAAGATTTTTTTCAATCCCAACCCCGTAATAACTCACATTACATTCAGTCTGAGAACGAGTAGCCATTAAATAAGCTAATTTACCTCCCAAACAGAAACCTATACTCCCAACTTTGCCAGTACATTCTGGCAGCTCTTTGAGAGTTTTCATTGTAGAAATTAAGTCATCAACTCCTTTATTTTCATCAAAATTTTGGTAAAGTTGAAATGCTTTTTCCCAGTCATCTTTAGATTTATGCGTAAGTTCAATTCCTGGTTCTTGACGCCAAAATAGGTCGGGTACTATGGCAACATAACCTGCTTCGGCATATTCATCTGCTATGTTTCTCATTACTTCATTAACCCCAAAAATTTCTTGAATAATAATTAATCCAGGAGCTGGTGTAGAAACTGGTGTTTTCAAGTAAGCAGAAAAATTGTCTCCTTTATTGCTGGAAATTGTAATTTTCATCTTGCTAATTTATTTATGATTCAGGTTAGAGCTGATATATTGATATATTTAGTTTAACATTAGTCTGGAAAAATCTATTCAGAAAAGAAAAAGGTAAACCGAACGATAAACAAATGTAGAAGCATTATACAATTATTTTAACTAGCACTTGCGATTGGTGAGGTACAAAAGAAAAGATGCCCCTTAAAGCCAGACAGCACTCATAAACACCAAAAAGCTGACTGTTAATTACTATATTAATAATTAACGAATAGTTTTAAGTTATTAAGTGCTTAGGCAAAATTAATCACACAGTTCTCAATATAATAATAAATCGCTGTATTCTTTTATTCTAAGCCATTACAGCCTTTGTTGTTTTCTCTGTTGACAAGGTTACTAATTTTGCATGACTACTTATCAACTTTTTTTTCAATTTTTTATAGATACTTTCTCAGATGTTAAAATTTACCAGTATTAAGTGCCTAAACAAAATTAATTACATATTCTCGACCAAAATCATCAGGCACTTTTTTGAGGTCGTTAAGTCAACTTTTCCAACTCTCATCAGCATCAAATTCAATCCATTCATATTTAATAAATTTCCCGAGAATCTCAATTAAGTTTTGCTTGGGCGAGTCAGTAGGTAACCAAAATAGCTTCAAATTTATTGACTCCCATTCCTCTAGCTTTTTCATTAAATTCTCACTCTCTTTGAATTGAGGCTTGAGCCATAATTACTACCGTAGGTTTAGACAAATTTTCACTAAATTTATCGAAAAATTATCTGACTATTTGACTGTTGATAATTCCTCGCTTAATTCGATCGCATCATTCATTTCTACGATTCATTAATCCCCAGACATTAATTCTTTGACTTTGACAACTTTTAGCAATTATTGTTACTCTCTTTTCCTGCCAAGCATCAGGAATATATGGGCTCAAAGAAAATCTACTTTCATCTAAATATCTCAAGTCAATTTCTCCCTTTTCCTCTTGTTTTTTCCGTTCTAATAATTTAGGTGTCTTCACTTCACGCTTCCCAGCGAACAGGGGTTTTACCCAGTCCTCTTTTTACTCTTTTCCAGAGCATATTCAATTTTTGTATAATTCTTTCGCTCGTTTATTGACTCACGTCTATTCCCCATTGTTTATAAATTTTTATCCAGACTTTTCTGAGGTTTTTTGGGCTTTGTTTAAGCCACTGTTTTACTTGGTCTTTTTGTGCCTCACTTAATTTGGGTTTCCGGCTTCTTTTTTTTTGATTATATAACCCTAAAAATCCAAGGGTTTCCCATCTGTTCAACCAATGATAAATAGTTCTTCTGCTAACTCCAAAGATTTTTATTAATTGCAGGTACAGAAAATCCAGGGTAACTCAACATTATACATTGAGTTTTCTTTCTCACTTGTGGGAATTGGCTTGAGGAACTTATTCTTATTAAAAGTTTGTGCGTTTCTGTATTAATTTATCTTAGTAATTTAGTAATAACATTGATTTTTGATATTTTAGATGATTACTTAATCAGAATATTATGATGTTTAATCTGTGCAATTATTTTTGTGTAACCACTTAACATGAGGATGTTTGTGAATCAATTTTTTTTAAAATAGATTGGATGAAAAAAATAATTGCTTCATAAGTTATGCTTAATCTTGAATTTGATTAAAAATCGGTTAAGTAAGTCTTAAAAATCTCATCAAGTCATGTCTACTTTTATCCTAGTTGCGAGCTAAAAATGAAGCTAATATTTCACTTATTTAACCTATCATTACTAAATTTTTAATTAAAATAGGACAAAATAAAGATATATATAATAAAATCAGACAAATACTTAAAAGTGGACTTCTACCATTATAGGGTTGACAAAAAATATAACTTTCTGTTAAAAACAAATGATAAAAATTCATATAGTAATACTAAGAGGATTTTAATCGTGAGAGTAGCCATAGTTGGTTTTGGATTAATTGCAGAGAAAGGTCATGTACCAGCCTATAAAGCTCGCGATGACATTCATCTCACAGCAGTAGTCGATCCGGTAACGGCGCGACGCGCTGCTGCACTTAGAAAATATTCAAACATCCGAGTATATGAAACATTCAGTGACTTACTAGAAGAATACTCCGATGAAATAGACATTATTGATATTTGCTTGCCTAACGCTCTTCATGTGGAAAATGTGAAACATGCATTAACAGCAGATAAGCACGTCTTATGTGAAAAGCCATTAGTATTAAATAAAGCTGAATACAATGAATTAGTAGAAATAGCAAATCAACGTCAGCGTATTCTATATCCATGTCATAATTATAAGTTTGCCCCTTCAATTGTACACGCGGCTTACTTAATCAATTCAGGTGAAATAGGGCAACCTTTGTTTGCCTCATTTAATATATTTGGTCTTGGTTTTCAGCGTGGTGTACCCCAATGGAAACCAGACTGGCGAAAAGATAAAGCCTTGGCTGGCGGTGGTATTATGATTGACCATGGCTTAGATGCCATTTCTGTTGCTCAAACTTTATTTGGTGGTTCCCCCCAGCGCATATCAGCACATACCAGAAGCCTCAACGAAACAGATACTCAACTAGAAGATTTAGCTATTTTTTGTTTAGATTGGGAGGATAAATTAATTAACATTAGCTTAAGCTCCATAGGTTCAATGCCAAAAGCTTCTTATCGAATTCAGGGAACAGAAGGAGAAATTAGTATTGAGAATAACGATGTGTTTGTCAGTGTAAAAAATAAACCAGTTCAGCATATTTTTGTACCAACATATTTTGATGACCCTGGTCATTCAAAATGGTATAATGGGATGATTGATAACTTATTAGATTGTATTAAAACTAAAAATACTCAACCATTTCCTTTAATGGAAGCGGGATTAGTTCTAGACATCATAGAAAAAGCAAATCATTCTAGTAATAATGGTGGTAGTTGGATGCCACTGGAATTTACTCCTAAGTCGTTACAACTGGTAGGTTGATTTTAACTACAATTCTAGTCTAGGGAATTTTTCTGTGGCAGTAGGGGTAACTTATAAATTATCCCTACTTTAGACATCTCCGATAATAACAAATAAAATCAATTATCGCACAGAAATTATCAATTATTTCCCCCTACTCCCTACTCCCTACTCCCTCTTTTCTGGAGATGTCTTTTACTTTGTAATTCTTATATTATGTTCGGTAAAACACTGATAATAGGGCTGCGTAATTGCGCTTTAGGGCATAAATATGTCTTTGGCGCTAAAGCGGTAGTGTCAATTTCGGTCTGAATGCGGAGCAAATATGAATTGTCCCTACAAACAAAGACTTTTTTATAACTAATTATCAGAACATGATATTAGACTAAGCTTATCAAATTAAAAACCGAGTTTCTTTACAACCAAGAAACTCAGCTTATGATAATTTATATATTTGATAGACTTGTTAATTCGTAGATACTTCCCCATTGATAAAACATTTTATAAATGCTCTAGTTTCAACTCAATCAAATCTATTTTTGTTTACGCTTTAAGATAGAACCCCCTCCAAACGCACCCAATGCTAACATAGCTAAAGCAGAACTAGGTTCAGGTACTCTAGCGTTGCCTTCTTCACCGTAAATTGCTTTCTCAATCTTATCGTATTCTAGATATGCAACACCACCACTACCACTATATCCAATCTCCAACCGATCGAGACTCATCAAACCTTTCATTTCCTCTTCGACATCAAACATGAACTCCCACATAGAATTTTCACCCTCATTGTTAGATAACAAAGTTATGTCAGGGTTCGTATTATGACCTTGACTCTTTAGAGTTTTGTTTGACTGTTGATGGTTGCCTTCTTCGTCTGTATAAAAAACAGTAATCATTGCTGACTCTGGACCGTCAATATCCACAAGACCTACTTTCAAGTTCTCATATATATACTGCTTGTCAGCTTCCAAGAAATCGAATGTAATTTTACCACCTTGACGATCGTCGTCTGGAGTCTTGTAATTTCCATTTGCATCTGTTTGCCAGTTATTACCCTCCCAAGTTTCTTGAATAATCAAGATGTTACCTTGAGGGTCAGTACCCCATGGAGCACCAGTACGCAAATCATTGTCCTTACCACTTTTATTCATATCTGTGTCGTAGACAGTTAAGCGCTTGTCGTCAGCAACATTTTTGTTACCACTACCGTTTTTATTCGTATCGACACTAATATTTAAACCCAAGTCTGACCACTCATCACCTTTAAGAATATAACCTTCATCTAATTGATTGATTTGACCATCAGTTCCATTCACACTATCAAAGTCAATTCTAATAGCGTTTGCCGGAGCTATACCCACTACTCCTAAACCTAAAACTGCTGCTGTAGTAATTGCCATGGATAACTTTTTCATTTCTATCTCCTTAATTTATTTTTTCTCAACTGTTAACAGTATGGCTTACTGTTTTAGTAAATTGCAAGTCTTTTTAGATATCTTTATCGAAGATTTATAAAAGCTTTTTTCTCGGTATATTCATCAATAGTGGGTAAAAAATAAAGTATTATTACTGAGATAGCTAAAATTATTTAAAATGATTAAATATGAGAAAAAATACGGATAAAAAAAGGAAAATCTGCTGAGATGAAAGAAATGGTTGATTGGGATTAGCGATCGCGCAGAAGCTACAGTAAATTTACGGCGTAGTTTTCACTGATATTAGCCTTCTAGGGAATAAATATTAACAGATAACATCTGTCAAAAATACTTTTCATTTTGGCATATCTGGCTTAACTTGTTGAGCAACTAAACCAGAAAAACACGAAATCTATATTTATAATCCTACGGTATAAGCCTCTCATAATGCCTCAGCCATCTAGGGGAAAGATTATTAAGATATCGAAAAGAATAGATTTACAGCAATTATCTTCGTGATAGGTTCTAATCGTTAACTCGTCTTACTTAGACGACTAAAGCTATTCATCAGAGGAGTTTTACCCATGCCCTTAAAAGTAGCCATAAATGGATTTGGCCGGATTGGACGTCTAGTTTTCCGCGCTGGACTTAAGCACCCCGACTTAATCGAGTTTGTTGGGATTAACGATTTAGTACCACCAGAAAACTTAGCCTACTTATTAAAATACGACTCAACTCACGGACCTTTCCAAGGAGAAGTAGAATCTTCCGATGAAGGCATCACCGTCAACGGCAAATTTATTCCCTGCGTATCAGTTAGAAACCCTGCCGAACTACCCTGGAAAGAAAAAGGAGCAGATTATGTAGTAGAGTCTACAGGATTATTTACCACTTTCGACGGAGCTTCAAATCATTTAACAGCAGGAGCAAAGCGGGTAATTATTTCGGCTCCTACCAAAGACCCTGAAAAAGTCAAAACCCTGCTCATGGGTGTTAACCACGACCAATTCGACCCTGCTAAAGATACCGTTGTTTCCAACGCAAGTTGCACCACTAACTGTCTAGCACCCATTGCCAAAGTAATTGATGATAACTTCGGTTTAGCAGAAGGTCTAATGACTACAGTTCATGCGATGACTGCGACTCAACCAACTGTAGACGGTCCAAGTAAAAAAGATTTCCGGGCAGGACGTGGTGCGAGTCAGAATATTATCCCCGCTTCTACAGGTGCGGCAAAAGCAGTTGCTCTAGTGTTACCCCAACTCAAAGGAAAACTGACAGGTATGGCATTACGAGTGCCTACTCCAGATGTTTCTGTAGTAGATTTAACCTTTAAAAGTGAAAAATCTACAAGTTACAAAGAAATTTGTGCAGCAATGAAAGCTGCAGCAGAGGGACCGATGAAGGGTATTCTTGGCTATACTGAAGACCCTGTAGTTTCGACTGATTTTACAACTGACCCCCGCTCTAGCATTTTTGATGCAGATGCCGGAATTGAACTTAACTCTAATTTTTTCAAGGTTATTTCTTGGTATGATAATGAGTGGGGTTATTCTTCTCGGGTAATAGATTTGATGCTTTCAATGGCGAAAAAAGAAGGTATTTTGAGTAAATAGTAACTAGTGAAACATTATGGTAGAGGCACTCTACGCCTCTACATAATTTTAACTCAAAAGGAGGGAAACTTTTATGTCTGAACTACCACCACTGAATACCGAAACTATTCAGGCAATTATTGATGAAAAAATTGATGATGCTACAGTCAATCAGTTAGTTGGGCATTATCTTGGTTATCGTTATGATGCTACTACTAATAAATGGGATGCTTCGGGGGTAGCACCAGAGTGGCGAGAGGAATATTCAGAACCTCCTAATTTCATAGAGTTTCGTCCGCCCACTGTTAAATTGACTCGTTCTATTCCCAAAAAAAATAAACAATTGCTCAAACAAAAATTGGGTTTTAAAGGTTATAAAATAGGTGAATTTACTCCAGTACAAGCCCGTCGTGCAACTATGGCTAATTGGCTTTTAAGTTATATGGAAATTAATCATAAAAACAAAATTTAATTATGGCTTATATTATCATGTCCGGTTGAATAGTTATAAATAAGCACAGAGGAGTCAGGTAGGGGAGCCGTCGGATTTGCGAGGTACAGGAGTCAGGAGTCAGGAGGGAAGAAAAAGAGGAGAAAAGAAGAAAAAGAGGAGAAAGTTTTTTTATCACTAATTATCCGGACATGATATTACTGAATAAATATTAAACCTTAATGTATCAAAGTTTTGAGGACAATTATTTATTGATTCAAAAAGTACAATATCAGAAGCTAAAACCTTTAAAGCCAATAGATATAGCATTTCTCGCTCTTGGTGAGATACACAAGTTTTAGATTTTTAGTAACAGCTCCGTCAGGCAACACCTCCGGAAGGGAATAGGGAATAAGGAATAGAAAAATACTGTACTTCATAAAGGATGAGAACCGCTATATCTCCAAAATAGAAAATAAAGAAAATAAGGTAAAATTATCAAAACCATTTATGTATGCCCTCGCCCAAATGAATCCAAGTTGAGAATATATTTATAATCATCGACTCATAAACAAAAAGAATTATTGGTATTACTTACGAACAGTTAATAAAATTAATAGAAAATCCCCCAAGAAGAGAATCAGAAGAAAGAGGCGATTCCCTACGGGACGCTAAAACAGAAAAAAGATTAATTAAAGCAGGTGGAGTCAGGAAAAAGAGTTTAATCAAGTTAGAAGAAATCATTTTAACGTGATTTTATTTACATCATATACCAAATTTTCAAACATTAGGAATAAATTTTAGTATAAGTGAATAAGCGTGCTAATAATATTTTTCGCGCTCTGGATAGATATTCTCAGAGAATTACTGCCACCAAGTTTATTAGAACAAGTGAAAAAAAAAGAAAATGAATTGAAATGGGTCAAGGAAATATTAACTGAATTAGAATTAATTGTAGATAGTAAAGAACCAAGTAGAAAAAGACCAAGTGAATATGAAAAACAAGAAAAATATTATTCAGGAAACAAGAAAAATCATACTTTTAAAAATTAAATAATCACGACACCAAAAGTGAGTGCTTAATTCGCCGTCTCACAGCGAATGTAAGAAGCACTCAAGACGGGAAAAGAAATATTGTAGATGTAATAGTAGGAGAAAAACGTCTAGTAAGTGATGTGAATGTATTAAGAAAACAACCGGATAAGTTTGATGAAAAACAAAAGTTTCAAGGAGATAAAGCTGATGAAGGAGTAGAGAGAACAACTACAGCGAAAAAGAAACCAAGAAAAAAAGAAATGCTACCATAAATCAAAAAAGACAATAAAGAAAAAGCCAAAAAGTGAGTGCTTAATTCGCCGTCGCACAGCGAATGTAAGCAGCAGTCAAGAAAAAGAATATTTGTAGAACAGATAATAAGATTAATTAAAATATTTAGAGTTGCTAGAGAAAGATATGGTTCCAGTTTGCGCAGCATCCCGTAGGGAAAAATCAGATTAAAAGATAATAATTATGAAAAAGTAATCCTAATAATATGTGGTTTAGTCAGACTAAGAATAGGCTCATTTATATTTGCCTAAAAAATCTGTAATTAGTCAACAAAAAATTTAAAAAAATGTGGTAATAAATGTTTAATTAGGGCTTGCTGATTAACTCTAAAAGTATTTACAGATAAACGATAAACATTTTAGCCTTTTTGGAGTGGAAAAAGTGCAAGCTTTTAACTCCAAAAAACTCACATTTTGAGGTTTTTGAATAAAAATAGGGAAAAAAATCTCAGCCAATAATTTCTCCTGACTCCTGACTCGGAGACTCCTATCCATCCTAAAAAAACACTTTTTCAGCAAACCCTAATTAAACAGGAAATATCTCCAAGCTTTATTCTGTCATCAAATTACGCAACTATATTTGACTATGCAAGTAATACCAAGCGTGAAAAAAGAATGTTATGAATAATTTGGGTCATTAAAATATTTTTGGTAAAATGTCTCTTTAAACCCCCCCCCTAAGGGCGGGGTCTTAAAAATGGATATTAACTATAATAAATGATATTTAAGCTATAAATTGCTGACTCGGTGACTCCTATAAAAAGTCTAACTATTTATAGCAAACATTGATAAAACTAGTATAACCTGAAGTCAAATGATAGAGACACTTTATCAATTTTTGGAGATGTCTAATGCACTTATTGGAATGATATTGTGAAAAAATTCACTATTCTATTATTAAATCTCATATTAAATCTCAAAAATTCTTTTGCCTCTTAACTCTTGTTTATACTCACTGAAAAATTTTTCAGCAGCTCCTAATTAGATTCAGGTACTATACATCCATCTAGTTTTTCTAGGTTGATGTCAAATAGATTGACTATATCTAAGCGACTTTCTATTTCGGCTTGTTGCATCCAACCTATATCTTTTGGTTGTAGTGCAGTAAAAATTTCTGAATCACCAGCAGATGATGTCGTGATTGAGCAAACTTTCAATTCTAACCAAGTTTCTTCTGGCTGATATAATTTTCTAGTTACTTTGAGAATACTACCATTCCTTAACACACCTTTAACAACTTTACTGTTAGTATCAGTTAATAATTTAATAGGTTCTCTACTGTCACTAATCAAGATGAATGAGCCTACATTTAATGATAAAGTAGGGGCAGCTTGACTATCTTCTCGTACTGGTGTAATTAAGTCACTTCCTAGGGGACTTAAAAAATATGCTAACATTCCACCTAGTCCTAATAATATAATAATTCCTAACAGATAAAACCATCCACTTCCATATTCTGATTCGGGTAAAGTGATTTTGGTTTTGTTTTGGATAAGTTGACTTTGAGTTTTTGGATCTATTTGTAATTGTGGTGAAACTCCTATTGGTGGAAGTGACAATTCAGTCATAGAGCCTTTAGAAGTTATCTGATAATGTACTAAAGCTACTGTGACATTATCGTGACCATTTTTAGTATTCGCAATTTCTATTAATCTATCTCTGGCTACAGCTAAATTAACTTTTCCTTCTAATACTGGTAATATTTCTGTTTCCCAATATTCTTCGACTCGATCTTTATCGCTCAAACCATCAGAGCAAATCAAGAAAATACTATCCTCATCTATCGGAAAGCGTTGTACAGTCGGATGCAAAGTTGCTGAAGAAGTAATGCCTAAAGCTTGCACAAGAGCACCTGATGCAGCTTGGTTTATGGCATCGACATATAAAGAGTAAGCCAATCTGACTTGACGAGTAGCCACATCATCATCTAAAGTAACCTGGTGGCATCCATTAAAAGTAATCCAGTAAGCACGACTATCCCCTACATTGGTGATGTAGAGTTCGTGAAGATGAGCAAGTGCCATAACCAATGTAGTACCCATTCGTTGACGACCGTGGCGTTTTTCATTATCGTTGCGATCGCAAATAGCATCATTAGTAGCACAAACTGATTCTTCTAACTCAGTAGTTATGGTCAGAGGGTCTCCATTTTCTGGAATTTTTTGTAACTTTTGGTGTAAAACTTTTATTGCTAACTCTGAAGCATCTTCTCCCCCATCTTGCCCACCAATGCCATCACAAACAATGGCAACTTTATTTGAGCTTGGTGGGTTGCTATTAATAGTTTTACTAGGTGGATAGCAAGCATCCTCATTATTAGAGCGGTTTGGCCCAGTATCTGTCGCAGTTGTAAAGTGTATTTGTCGGTTATACGATCGCCCTGATGCTGCTAATGCTTTATCTAATTGAGCTATAAGTTGTTCAGCATTTTGTACTTCACCTGCGCTCATTTGCTCGAACAGTTGTTTCAAGAATTTTTCTATAACTGGATTAGCATTACTAAACCTTTTTTGCCATAATTTACCTAACTGCTGGAATGTCACAGGTTTTTTGTCTGCCTCTAGTTCTACCAAACGCACCAATGGCCCTTCCGAACGTAGATTTTCTAGATTTAGTAGACTAGAAGCGACTTTTTCAACGCTTAAAGGTTGCCAAAGTTGAGCTATTTGCCATAACCAATTTAGCTGTCGCATGGGTGTAGCTTCTTTCCATGCGACAGCTATTTCTGGCCTTAAGCTCTCTCCCCCTGGGGTAATTGGCCCTCCGTTTAACAGCCAGATTTCTGTACTCTGCTTTTTAGCTATTACTGATACCAGACCATAAACTTGGGGGATATGAAGTCGGTAAGGAAATAACCTTAAATATGGTTCTATCATACCTGGAATTTCTTCAGGTATTTCAGGAATTTGTTCGGGTTGAGTATCCAGTAATATTCTACCGTGCTGAACTTGATAGCGATCTGCTATTATTTCCCCTGGCCGATAGGCTTTGATCCCTTCACCCACAGCCCACAGGTACTGTTTTGCCATAGTGTTTTGCATAGGATTCCTCACAGCTATCGGCCATTACATTAATTATTATAATTTAGATTTATTTGGAAAAAAGTCTCTCTCAACTTTTTAAAGTTTGTTGTAAAATTTGAGAATTAACTGATTTTAATCCGTGATTGATTATCTTAACTATGGTTAAGTTTTTAAATTGACGATTGTAGTTAGGACAAAAGGGGCATCAGCGGACATAATGTATTCAGAAACCATTGCACAAGTATTGATTGGTAACTCGACCAATTTTAACCAGGATTTTATACTTATGGGTAAATTATTCACAGTTTTACAAATATCAATAATTTGATTAATTTCCACTTTTTGCTGTGGATTTGATTTTAAGTTGTATTGGTAAGTTAAGGTAATCAATTTAACTTATTTTTGTATATTATTATATTTTAAATATGCCTCGACAATACTATCGAAAGATACTTGCCCAAAGGCATTAGTTTAATTCACTAGGCTTATTTAATCCTTGATTTATAGAGCATTTGAAGAAATATTATCGTCACGGATATAGCAGTCATATTTTAGCCCTTGTAAAAATATCTCACAAAAAGGCAACAGAGTCTCAGATTTTTTATCTGTGTTTTGATTTATGACAAATGATTTAGGATTGCTATAGCGCGCCAATTAGAACTTCAACGCTTATCGATAATCTAGCCAGATGGAGTTGTAATACTTGGTTGAGTCTTTCAGCTATTGGGCTTACTTACTCCGAGCGAAGTAACAAGTTTATGGCAATTTTTTAGCTAAAGCTAGGAGATTCGTGACTCACTAATTCTCAGCATAATCCCAAAATCTGAAAATGCAGATTGCTATTTTAGTGAGTTCGGATCTTCACTCATTATACTGTTTTGCTGAACTTACCTAAACCTAGGTTCAAACCTTAGAGACTAGCTTTCTGTTTTGCTGACGCAACGCGGAGCGTTTAATGTCGCACAGCGAAACATTGAAAATTACTACTCTAAGAGTGTAACCTATCTTCTCCACAGACTTAAAATAGGTTGGAAACTCCACCTACTGATTTAATAGTAACATGAAGTTAATAATATACTATGGTAAATCTTAAAAACAAGTATAGCAATCCCAAATAGGTGATAATAAATATTATATTGAGAAACAATTCAAAGAGAGCATGAGTATCATCGATGAGTTAAATGATTTTATCCCTCAAACAAAAGAAGCTAGAGAAATCATTTAAGCCTGGGCAGCTAAAATGATTATAGAAGAAAAATTTTATCATAAAATCAAACAATTTCTCCAAGTTTATCAGAGTTTCATTAGTCACTGGAAAAATTAAGTTCTTTTTGAAGGAGTGGATAGCTTCAAGCTAAAATACATGGAACAGGTCTGTTAAAGCCTGAAGAAAAAGAGCAAGTTATTCAATGGTTAAGAGCACGAGAGTATCTGAGATTGTCCGATTTTAAAACTTATTGAAAAACCGAATATATATAATCTAATTTATCACTGTGACCAAAGTTATGATAATTTGCTGAATCATGCCCAAACTACCTGGAAGAAAAGTCAAAAAAAGAATTCAAAAAAAGAGTGAGATTTAGTGGAATCAAAAAAACAAGAAATCAAGAAAAAATTAGAAAATTGGCATTCACAAATCAAGTCTCGAGAGCTAGTTGTGTTTCGGAATTGACCAATGTCATCTTCTTCTGGGGAGATATTTTGGGCTATGTGTGGGGAAGAAAAGACGGGAGAATAGAAATACCCATGAAAAATGTCAAAGAGCCACCAACTTACTATGGGGAAGAGAGACTATTAAACAAAAGAATTTTTTGTGCAAGAATAAAAGATGTGGAAATACTGAAAATACCATGGAATTTATTAAATATTTGCACCCATCAAAGACCGGGTAAAAGATTAGCAATATTTTGGGATGGAGCAACTCCTGCTTAATTCTCAATAATTGCGAGAATATTTGATGACAATTAATCAAAATTTATTAAAAGAGGAATGGTTGATAAATTGTACAAAATTTGCGCCGAATGCCCCGGAGCAAAACCCGGTAGAAGATATTTGGTTACAAGTCAAAAGTTTCATAAGACAATTTTATCATCTTTGCAGTTCTTTTAAAGTAGTTAAGTGGCTATTTAAGTTTTTTGCAGATGGTCAAATATTCAATTTCCCAAAACTTTTTCAGTATGGAATTTTGCCACAACCTATTTAGGATTGCTATATATATTTTTTGTAAAAGTTCAGCTTTGGTTTTTACCTATTTTTAATAAACAGATTTAATTGACTCAAAATAATTAAGATATACTAAAATTTGTAGGTAAAATTGTAAATATTTACTCCTTCAGACTGATAGTCGTGCTGGTTTTTTCCATCATCTGTTGAGGTCATTCTTATGTCTAAATCTACTTCTAATGCATATATCAATTTGACAACTAAAGAAAATAATGACTTACCACAACTCCCAAAAGTTGAGATTGATGAGTTGCTGACTAAACTCAAACGTTCTGATGGATTATATTACAAAATGATTAATCTAGAAATTTGGGCTTTGTTAGAAACTCTAGAACAGTTTTTTCCTGGTGTTTGGAGTCAGTTTATGGCCAACCGCCAAGTATCTATGAAACAATTTTTGCGACATCATAGAAGTAAAGTAAGGGAACACCAAGAAATAAATTATCCCACAAGATAAAATGAGTATCCTGTCCGTCCTGAATATTATTAACAGGCATCTTGCTCACAAGATATTTTGGGATAATTTTTAAATTGGAAGTCCCTAAAAGTATAAAAATGTAACAACTTTACTGCTCAAGACAAAGTGGCAATCAAACATATTTCAACCCGATAACATGACTGTTATCGGAGTTGATTAACCATCAAAATATCAAAATTAAGTATGATTTAGATTTTTATTTGGCCTCAGCTTCAACATCTACTCTAGGTAGTCCTAAACTATAATTATTTACACGACTGCCAAGGTTGTAGCTAATTTCACCAGCTTGTAGTAGGGAGCGCACAAAATGCTCTAAATCAGAATTTATACGACGTAAGTTATATTCAGTTAATTCCTCCCCACTAGAAGATGCTACCAACTCATCAAACTTTCGATAAATCTGTTGTACGGCAGTATCATTCCAGTTAAGTTCGTTGTCTGGGTCAATATCGAGGGTCAATAACTTATCATCAGGAACAAGTTCATTATTTTCTATTTTGGCGCTAAAGATACGAATATGTCTAGTGGTTGACTTTAACAACATAGCTAATTTTCTGTTTGTGATATTTTGTTAAATTCTATATTAACGTTCTCACCGCACTTTTAGGTAAGTGATTAACTCTATTACTGGAATGGTTTTCTCTTTCACCAAAAAATTTTTAACCGCAGCAATAAACAAGCTTAATCTATTAGAGACTGTTTGTTAAAGAAAGGTTAAATCCCGACATAGTGGCCCCTATGATAGGTTTAATATAAGCTCACAGCTATGGGTAGTATGTATTTATATTTATATTTATATTTATATTTATTAAGACTTACAAATGAAGATTGTAGGGTGCGCCATTACGGCTAAAATATAAGCTGTCAAAGGTATTTAACAATCCGTCGCAGGGCACCATTCATTTTAGCTGTGTCATTCCAGTAGTATGTATTTATATTTATATTTATATTTATTAAGACTTACAAATGAAGGCTATTTAGTAGGGCGTGTTTTTGCTGGCGCAAAGCTCCGCTTTTTCCGTTTGTCATGCTGCCTCTTGCCTCCGGAGGAGGAGCTGCGCTAACAGAGGAGCTAACACAAACGCAAATATGTCGCGGAGCATTAACGGAGTTGTGCCCCAGTAAAACGCCTATCGCCGACATAGAAAGCGCTAACATTCGGTCAGGAAAACGCTCCGCGACATATACGGGACTTGCGTTTAAATAAAGTACCGATTAAAGTAGGGTGGGCAAAACCAAGAGATAAACTCAATTAAAAATCCCGAAAGAATATTTTGCCCACCGAAAAAGCGAGACACTGGTACATTATTTTTTTGCTAATCCCTACAGCCATAGAATAACGCACCAAAGCATATATATTTTTACGGTCGGTGCGTAAGTCCTGTTTATGATATTATAGATATATGTAGTGTTTGTTATATTATTCCTAACTATTGGCAAAAAATAATCTACAGTTAAAAATAAAATGCCGAATGTGAGTTCCGATCGTCGGAGATTATAAGATACGGGCAATATCCCACAGCCCATCATTTCCATTCTGGACCCATTAATGTACCTCGTAATCCCCATTTACCTAACTGGGGATCGTCAACTTCCACCAATCCACCATACAACTCTTGGCGTACATACGGACTATCCAAAACAGGCCACTGCTCCAATATTCTTTTTTCCCCATTAATTACTGCATCTGCAATAGCTCCATCTTGCTTATAAGTCATCACAATGCGATCGCCAGCCAAACTCAAATAACTCAAACGCCCCTGACTCTCCCACTCATCATCATCAACCTGAGTTTTATTCAATCCCTGCTTCAAACTATCAAAATCAGCAAAATCAGCTACCCTAGCCACATCTGTCACCCAAGCAGTTTGCCTACCTTTGGCCACCAAAGCCTGGTAATCTTGATACTTCTTCTTCTGAGATATGGGCATCTGTAAACTTACCTCATCTCCCCAAGGTCGGGCACACAGCCAAATATTCTCCACTCGCCAAATATACCAATCTTTATATCTTAAAGGTTCCCCATAACGCTTTGGCAAGACCAAATGCGATCGCCCAGGCACTCCCGCCACCAAATCCCGGTCATTGAGAATCAACTGAAAAATCACAGATCCCCCCTCCTGAACATATTGATCCCCTGGACTTCGGCCAGTTGCTTGTGGGCCATGATAAGTACCAGCCAAACTCACTACTGCATTATTCATTCCTTGGGGGTCGCGGGCCACTAATTTATAAGTAGCATATTGTGCTCTAATTGTACCCTTAACTTGATAACTGCGAGCAGGCTCTAATAAAGTACCTAAACTATAATCCTCAGTTATATATAAGGTCTCCCATAAGTGATTTCCTTGAGAGTAGCTGTAGTAAACGGGGTGGCTTGCCCGCAATCTAAATGGTAAAGGCACTTCCTTCCGTGCTAGTGCCCGCAAATGTTCTGGCGGACGATATGTACTTAGAGCTGCTGGCAATGCTAGTCTAGCATTACCATCTCTCATCTTTTCTGCCGCTTCAGTTCCATTTCCCCACCACATCCATGCTACTGACGTTAAACCGCTATTCCAGGTATTGCGGTCAAAACCACGACTTTCAGCACCTCCAGCAGTACCCCAACTCAATCGTAAGGCCATATTAGTTGCATACCAATCTAACAAACCTTTAGCAAGTTCTTTTAACTCTGGGTTACGGGCAAAATCATAGAGATTTAGTAATCCGCCGATACTGTATCCATAATAAGTTGAAGAATGAAATTCTCCTTGTCCAATTGTCAAAAACTTATTTAGTTCCGAGCGCAACCATGCCTCATTTGTAGCTTCACTTGCCGGGTCTCCTACAGACCAACCACTACCATCCATTAATGCTAAACCTGATGCCCGTTGCATAAACATATGATTTTCAGTACCAGTATTAATCCATTTCAAAACTTTAGGTAATTTTAATTGATTCTGGTAAGATTCTAATATTTCTGGTGGCATTAGTGCTCTAAACATAAATAAAATTCGTACATCTAAATAACTGCGGAAATGATAAATGTTTGGTTGATCTTTATCCAGTTTAAGTAAAACTTTCCAGATTTTTTCTCGATCGTATATTTTTCCTGTTTCTGTATCTTTTAAGCTTAATCTAGCTAAAATAACTGGTAGTAAATATTTATGAGGGTCGCCAATTTTTTCTCGTCTCCACCAACTATCTAGTGCTTCTAAATCTCTAGCTGCTAGTTTCTGACGAATTGCTAAACTTCGGGCTTGAAATTGATTTTCTGCTTCACCGATATTTTGTTGTAATGCTGTTGTTATTTTTGTGCTTTTTTCTTTTTTTATGTTATTATTTTTTTGACATCCAGATATTGTGTAATTGAATAGTATAGTAATAATTATCGCCAGAGTAATATAGAAAGTTTGCTTAAATTTCATGTATTTTTTGATAGTTTGGCAGTGGTTCAAAGCAGTTTATAAATATGAGAAAAACATATTTTTTAAAGATAGTCTGTATATGAAAAATACCTATTTTGTGGTAATTACAAGACTCATAAATATCAGGGCTATTTTATTCTAAACTTTGCCATGTTATGTCTTGACGAAAATACGTTATTTCGAGCTTTAGACAATTTATCTTTCCCTATCTGAAAGTAAGGAAATTCATTGCTAAAATCTAGAATGAAATGACCCTGCATAAATATGGAAAAGCCACTAAAGAAAGTCAACGGTACTACTATCCTGGTTACTAATCAACTTTTACCTAAAGCGTTTGCCTAGCATTCCTACGGAAAGCTAAAGCTACACGCCAGCAAAACCTTTGATAATCTTTACCATTCGCCGACAGATTAACTCTAAAAAAATTTACTAGGAAAAGATTTGAAGGGGTTTACGGAATTCCCCCTGGTTGGTCTGCTGCTTCTTGCTATGATGCTACCATCGCAGTTGTCGAAGCTATTAATCAAACTCTGTTAACGGAGAAAGATTTACCAACATTAGCTTTTATGGGTAAAGATATCAAAAAAGACCATTCCTTGGTTAGAGAGGGTTTGCTTCGGGTCGAAAGTCCCGATACTGCCATCGAAACAGGAACGAGAAGATTTTACTTTGCTGAGAATAGAACTGCTAATGTGGGAATCTTTGACCATGTTCAGGTTGTATCGGCTTTTACCCAACTAAGTAGGTGGGCATAAATAAATGTTAAAAGTAAAAATATTAAAATCAAGCCATAAGCTAGTCCTAAATAAGTTTTCACCGTGTTTAATCTCCATAGCTATTTTACGGATAATTAAACACACCTATCTAGAAATAATTTTAAATATTAAGACAATTTTAAATTCAGAGGCAAAAATCCCTAGTGGAAAGCTTTAATTTTGGCATTACCTGCTTGTGCTTTACAATCCTGATTTAAAACAAAACTAAGTAGATAAGCTGTTAAGCATCTAAATTTTCGGAACATTATAAGGCTATCAAGGGTTGCAGCTTATGAAACAAGCAGTTTAAATGCGCAACAGCTTAGGTGGGAAAATTCACAAGTACATAATTGCGTTTTGCGCTCCGCACAACTCCGTTAACGCTCCGCGACATTAAAAGCGTTTGCGGTAGCATTCCAAGAGGAAAGCTTTGCGAAGCGCAAACGAAACCGAGTGTAGAGTTTGGGAAGCATTCCGCACCGAAAGCAATCTCAAGGGTTTGGTGCAACTTTATATTTCGTTATCTAGTGAGATTTATTCGTGCCTATCTACTTATTAGTCGATCGCTGATTCAGCTTACCTAGCTACAGTAAGAAAATGGATGGTTAGGAAATTTTTTATTCCCTGTTGCCTTTTCCCCGTTTCTTTTTACCTTTTACTGTTGTCCTGACTAACTATTTCTTGGCTATATACTATATATAGATATAGGATATAGGGGTTGTTGAAAAAGTCTCCAAAGCGAATCTAGAAGTTACAATGCTTGCCAAATAATGATTCTATCCCCAAGTCTCCAAATTTCCCCAGCAATCATTGATTCAAATGCAAAGGTTTTAAGTCTCTAGATATTATAACCTTGCACTTTTTTGGTCAAAGAATATTCAAAACCAGGATTGAGAGAGCCTTCTGCTTTTATTCAGTAAGCCCTATATATTTTTAAAACTCGATCATTCTTAATCTCTACAAGTTAGTGATTTTCATCACTAACTTGTAGAGATTAATATCATAGGGATAAAAGTTATCTATCACAGTTATTTACTATGAGATAGGGAATACTATAGAAGATGAGTTAAATTAAGTGCTATGGATTATCAAACTCTTTTACCAGAAGTAATAATTGCAGAGTTAGTATTTCAGGTTTATCGCTCTGGTATCTTGACTCAAGAACACAGAAAACAACTGAGAAATTTGTTTTTATACCATAATCTGACTGAAGAAGATACTACTGCAATTAACCGACTTTTTCATGCTATCCGCCGTGGATGGCTCAGGATGGCAGATTCATGATTTTGCTCCTATTCTTAATTTTTAATAAAACAAATAGTCAGAAAATATATTACTTTTCTCATTTTTGGCAAAGCTGGTCTGGATTTATCAGGCCAGATTTTGACTATTCTCAAATATATAAACTGCACATAAAATTGGTATCTATAATTATCAAAAATTTTTGATAATATAGATACCTGAACTTTACAGAAATCTATATTGTTTGTTGCTTTGTTACTAGAATTTTTTCACGATCGGGGCTTACGCAAATTGACTTTTCCTTCAAAGCACCATCTTTAGAGGCGAATGGTATGGGCAAGAACTATATGTAGAGTCCCTGGGTAAGTCCCGATTATATTTAGATACTATGACCTAAAAATTGCCTAGAAGTCTGGCTAATCAAGCATTATCGAATGAGTGTGTTAATAGCCAGGCACGCAGCGCTATAGAAATATAGCTTATAGCCGTTGCTCTAGGTGCGGTAATATAGTTGAAAAACTACCTCTAAATATTATAGAGTGGCATTGCCCAAGGTCTAGCAGCTACCATGACCGGGATATCAACGCCAGTATAAAAATTTTGCGGATGGGAACCCGCGTCTGCGTTTTGCTACACAACATGGAAAGCTTCCCATGACAAACGGAAAAAGCGTTAGTTCCTCTGTAACTGGAGTTTAGACTAAATTTTGGGTCTTCAAATAATCTATCGAGAAGTAATAAAGACTACCGAACTCAGAACTCTTAGGTAATATAAGGGGTGTGGATGTTCGAGATGCTCTTGATTATTTGTCTGTTTTCGCGAGTTGGGCTTAGGATTACGTTATTCAAACTCTTGAAAAAGTCTTGCCATCGTACAATTACCCCATAGCACAGGCATCAGGATAATTAACTTAAAAGTCATTGCAATGCTAATGCAGAAATAGTTTCAGCCTAGGCCCGCCCATTTCACTATTCTCCCTCGGCAAGTTTCCGGCAAGCTTTAATTAGTCTAAACTTCAATCTGTAAGAGGCAAGACGCAAGCGATAGCCCATGCTACGCAACATGGAAAGCTTCGCCGTGACAAACGGAAAAAGTGGAGCGGAGTTATGCATTCTTCGGGTCTCCTTTCCCTCCGCTCCCGAAGGGAACGATGGATGTCCAATTGACTCCTTTTCGGGAAAGCCCACCAAGAAGGCTACAGAGCTAGCAGTTAAAGCGCAAGCCACTTATGAGGGAAACTCCTAAGACCGCGCTGACTTGTCTGCGGAGCTATTGTCAGACCAGAAGAGAGTAAGTTCTCCCTTTGCGGAGCATTCCGTAGGAAAGGCAGGTACTATGTTAGCAAAGCTCCTCTGTTAGCAAAGCTCCGACCTAGGAGGCAAGAGGAAGCAGAAACCTAAATCTAGAGGTTGGAGAATCGCGCAATGTTATTTCAGTTAGCCTTCTGGGTCGGAGCAAAGCTTGCCTCCTAGAGGAACTGCGTTAGCCTCTTGACAGAGGAGCTAGGCTATCAGTACTGCAATAGGGAGGCTTGAAGATAAGATGCAGAATGTTCTTTTTTATCCCCTTAAAAGGGGAGGCTTGAGACCCTATTTTTTTTGTCACGATTATACACCGTCGGAAGAATATAAAGACTACTAATATACCATATAATATTTTTTAGTTCAGACATGAGTGATATTTATATCTCTTGGTCAAAGTACCACCAAACAATCGAGCATCTAGCAGCAAAAATTTACCAATCCCAGTGGCAGTTTAATCAAATTATCTGTTTGGCCAGAGGAGGGTTACGAGTCGGAGATGTTCTGTCTCGCATTTTTAATCAACCTTTGGCAATTTTAGCTACCTCATCTTATGGAGGTGTTGGAGGTCAGATACGAGGTGAGATTAAGATCGCCAAACATTTGACCATGGCTACGGAGACTTTAGGTAGTTATATTTTAGTAGTTGATGACCTAGTAGATTCTGGAGTTAGTTTAGAAAAATCTGTCAATTGGCTCCAGGATAATCATGGTCAAGAAATTCAGGAGTTACGAACTGCAGTTCTTTGGTATAAAGCTGGCTCTATACTTGAGCCTGATTACTATATTGATTACTTAGTTGATAATCCCTGGATTCATCAGCCGTTTGAAAGATATGAACAAATGAGTCCTACTGATTTAACTTTTACCAAGGTGGTCAGTGAAGACTAGAGTATCAGATTAAGTCCCATTAACTCTCAATTTTTCATCTTAAATGCGATCGCCGGAGGAAACTATCTATGGACTATACTATTGAGAGCTTGACTCATTAGGAGAAACTTTACTCTTAGGTAGTATGATAATCTTGATTAAAAATTCACGGGTCTGGTCTAAAACTCTACTGTTTAGGATGGTAAGTGTTATGATACAATAACCAGGTGGTATATTTCGGAACATCCGAAAAACCTCTGGTGGCGGTCAACCAAAAACTTTTTTATTTGTCGGTGTTACTCAAGTTTTGTTTGTTCAAATCAGTCTGCCTGGGGGCACTTGGTGGACTTAAAACAAAAAGTCTGTGGAGATGGTCTGGCGGGGGTTAATAGTAATATTGGTCTAGCTAAGAATCAAAGAAGCAGAAAACCTATGTCCCGAGTCTAAGGAATCTCCGTGCTTTTACGCTGGAGAGGATGTCAAAGCCCTAAGAATTTTATTATTTGATTATTTTTGTCCATGTCTGCTCCCCCATTAATCCTGAATCTGGTAGAAGGTTCTGTATCTTTCGAGTTTACCCCTGAAGCTGCAAAGAATTTACAGAGTGCTATCTCTCAATTAATGCAACAACTAAAGGTTGCTGCAGCCAAAACTGCATCAGGAAGCACCGGTAAACCTACTCCCCAAAAAACGATGGAATATCAATATACCGGAGATGTGTTTTTAGAAATTTTCTGCAATCCTAATATTTGGCCTAGTCCATTTGCTGCTAAAGTTTTAATTACTTTACGAGATGAGCGTATTCGTCTCAGTACTGAAGCTGAACTTACCCAAATTAATGAAGATATTAGTCAATATTTAGAACAAGCAGGATAAAATTTATTTTTTGTTTGTAACTACAGACAAGTATCCATTTTGCGAGCGCTTATTTGTAATCATCTAATCTATAACTTAACTTATGAATCCTGACGATCTGACTCAATTCTTACACAGAGGATTTCGCCTTACAGTTGGAGCCACATCATTTTTTGTGGAAACTTTGCAAGACTCTGCAAAACGCGATGAGAATTTGAATAAATTAAATTCTGATTTTTATCAACTCACCGATGAATGGGCTCAAAGAGGAGAGATGACTGAACATGAAGCCAGAAATTTTGTTGATACTATTTTGAATCAACAAAATAGTCAGGTAAATAGTGATGCCAGTGTTTCTACTATTCCTACTAATTCTGGCTTTGCATCAGATACACAAAGAGATTTATTAGAGCTAACTAGAGAAATAGCTGCTCTACGGGCTGATTTGCAAATAATTCAGGACTCTGATTCTCAGCAGAGCTAACAATTAATTGTTCAGACTTTAATTAATTTCTGAAGGTAAATAAATCTCAAGAAACTACACCACTAGGGCGATATCGATCCAGAGGTAGTGGGATAATTAGCCTAGGTTTATCGTGCTCCCCAGGATAAGATCGTCGTGTGTTGCCAAATCTTAACTTTTCTGGTTGTGGGACTTGGCTTAAGTCCGCTAGCTTTTTTAAGTGTTGTCGCTACCACTTAGACTTTATTATTTTCCTGGCTGTCATGTGGCATCTTTAGCATCTCGCCAAGTCTTACCAAATTTGACGGGCATATTCAGGCGCTTCTGCAACCTAAACCTCATACTTACTTATAGTAAAAGTAGCCTTAGAAGGGCAAGGCTTTAACCCCAATTTTTCGGTAAGTTCTTTACATTAGGCGAGATCGAGAAGAGTAACTTAGCTATAAATATAAATTAGCTAGCTATTAAATTTAGCTGAGTTACGCTCTTTTCTAATCGTTTTCCCATTTTTCATTACCTACTAAGTCCCCAATACGGTCTCTGAGCAGAAAGTTACATTGTTCTAATTCACCTTCTACACAGGCCCATTCCCTGGCAGGAATATACTGGCAAAGGGTATAGATGGGTTGTTGACGGCTGAGAACTCCTTTATTTATGAGGTCTCTTGCTTCGTCTCTGATGATGTCTAAAGAATATTGAACTGTGGTGTAAGTCATAGTCACCCTCTTGGCCTAGGTTGAATATTTCGCTCTATTAATACTATATAACAAAATTCCTAGTATGAATGTTAAATTTTTCAGTATACATAGTTACAATTTGTTATCTTAGTTCAGATAAGAATTATAAAAGTCATAAAACCAATACATTTGTGTTGTACTGGCCCTGTTTTTCAGTTATCTACAATTAGAACTGACTCTGAAAGCCTCTAATTCCTAAAAATTCTGGCTTCCTTATCTATAAAGAAATTAATCACTTACAGGAATACTAGCTTTTTGTCAAGCCGATAAAATATTTTAGAAAGAGGTTGGGAATTTTTTCAACAAAAGCTCAAGAGCTATAGCTTGAGCTTTTGGCATTTGTCCATAACAGAAGACGTAGGGTATGTCTGATGGTAAATCGGGCAAAAACTGTTCTAAGGTATACTGACTACCGTATATTATGAGACCTTTTAGTTCAGTATTTGTTAATAATTTCTTAAGCAAATCCTGAGATGCTTGTGTTAATCTAGATAGTCTGCCGAAGGGATTACCACGAATAAATAATTGGAGTAAGGTCAAGCGATTGGGGTCTTGATTATGGGGAATCTCTGAATTACTGTCAATTATCTGGGGTTGATAACCGAATGTTTTCGGTATAGCGATCGCCGGAGTATGATTTCCTAAAAAAGCATTGTTGAGCATATCTTCTACTACTATTAGATTGCGTAAATATTTGTCATCTACATCGGGAGTAAGATAGCCTCGGACTTTTAGAGAATCTTGTAAAATCTCAGCAACAGTTTTCTGCGCCAGGGGCCCGTCCAACTTTTCCGACAAATCGAATGTGGAGGTAAAAGTCTGTTCCAGTTTCCTTTCACCTCCTGGTTGCCAGTTAGGATAAACTTTAGCTTTAACCTGCCAAATCCTTTGCAAAGATTCATCAATCCGCGATTCAGAAATACGGCCCTGACTCACCGCATCACATACAGCCTTAATAGTAACCTCTGCATCCAAAGGCATCAGCAAAATATCCGCACCAGCCTCCACAGCCAAAACCGAAGCCTCGGCCAAACCATAACGATTAGCGACCGCCCCCATCACCAAAGCATCAGTCACAACCAAACCCGTAAAACTTAACCTTTGGCGCAACTGACCTGTTAAAATTTTCTGGGATAAAGTTGCAGGTAATTCCGTATCCCAAGCCGGAATCAACAGATGAGCGCTCATCACAGAATCTACCCCAGCAGCGATCGCCTCAATAAAAGGAGGTAACTCCACCTCTGCCAGCCTACTTTCGGAGTGGGGCAAAACTGGTAACTCAAAATGAGAATCAACAGCCGTATCCCCATGACCGGGAAAATGTTTAGCAGTAGTCAAAACCGGATATTTTTGAGCACCCCGAATAAAAGCAGTCGCCAGTTGACCAACTATTGCGGGAGTTTCCCCAAAAGCTCGAATATTAATCACCGGGTTATCAGGATTATTATTCACATCCACCACTGGGGCCAAAATCCAATTTAAACCAATCGCCAAAGCTTCCTGGGCCGTAATAGACCCCATAATCTCAGCATATTTTTGAGCTTTGGTCGGATTAGTTTGAGCAACAGCAGCGATCGCCATTGGTGCAGGAAACCAAGTCGCCCCAGCAAACCTTTGACCAACACCCTCCTCAATATCAGCCGCCAAGAGCAAAGGAGTTTTTGCCCAAGACTGAAGTTGTTGGATATGAGTTGCCAAGTCTACAGCACTCCCACCCACAAAAATCACCCCACCAACGCCCAAGTCTTGTAACCAATATTTGAGCTTACTAGTGGGAGGCTCCCAGTCTGGATAACGAATTTGATTGTCGAATAGATACCCGGAGGCTCTCACCACAACCATTTGAGCGACTTTTTCTGCTAAATTCATATTTTGGTAATAGGAAATTAAGGGATGGGTGGTTAATCTATCCCATCTGATTTGGATATTTCCATCTCTTGAGACTCTGATTCTGTAATATTTTCAGCTTCCTGTTCTTGACGGTCTTGGGAAAGCTTGTTTAACAGTGATATAATTTCAGTTCCACGTTCAAGAGAGCGGTCTTCGACAAAGATAACTTCTGGAGTCCGACGTAGACGAACTCTATGACCCAACTCGCTGCGGACATAACCAGTAGCAGACCTTAGACCCTCCATAGTTTGGGTTCTTACCTCGTCAGAGCCATAGATACTGACAAATATTTTAGCGTGTTGTAGGTCTCCTGAAACATCAACATCTGTAACGCTGACCATGCCAATACCTACACGGTCATCCTTGATACCATGGAGCAACATCTGGCTGACTTCCCGCTTGATTAATGAAGCAACCCGGGAAATGCGGCGACCTGTAGCCATGATAATTACCCCCTATAATTTAATATTAACCAAACTTATTTTAATACTTTCGCTAGACTTATGGGAGCTTTTGACTGTAAAGCTGAAATTTCTCTGGGCTAAAATTTTTGATTTTTGATTTGAGATTTACATGAATTAGGCAGCAACTTTACTTTACTTTACTTTACTTTGATCTCAACGTTGGTTGAAGACCCGCGCTCTCCATCCCCCCTTTTGTTCCCCCCTTTGAAAGGGGGGCTAGGGGGGATGGATGAAAACCAATCAATGTTGCGGTTCTTAAAATAATATGCTAGACTAACAAAACGCTGCTGGGCTAGCAGTGTCAGTCTGTGGAGCGACTGTAAGACCAAAAAGAGGTTAAGTCTTGGAGGCAGGTGCTATGAAACAGAAAGCCCTAATCAGTGATGGTTAGGAATCCCGCGTTGTCGCTATAGCGCAACGTCGGGAGGATGTCAATTATAGACTTTTTGCAGAAGTAATACCAATTCTATTAAGTATTGCTATACTTGATGATGCTATTACCTATTACATATATATAAATATCTCATTATATAAACTGCGTTCGCGGAGGGTTGCGTCAGCAGTATTGCGTACTATAGGACGAAGCTCTATCCCAAACATGAAAATCTTCAAGTATGCCAGCTTGATGCTTTACATCAATAATGAAATGCCATTGTATTAATGAAGCTATTGACTTCTGGCTGAGATTTTTTAAAATCTTATCCAAAAACTGCCTTAAATCTGGCAAGTCTTTAAATACTATCCACTTAAATTTTTGTTTGAGCTTTTGCCATAATCTTTCTATAGGATTAACTTCTGGGCAATAACTCGGTTGAAATAATAATATTATATTATTAGGAATTGTTAGGCTATTTGATAGATGACTACCTGCATTATCTAGTTTAATTGTATGTAAATAATCATTAAAATTAGCCGAAAATAACTCTAAAAAATTTTCACGCGTATACTGTATCTAAGTGGCTGAATTCATAGAAAAAACTTTCTCCTAAACTAGGTTCAACTAACCCATATAACCACAAATATTGACATTCATATTTCTGTCTATCTATAGGTTTTACTCCCTGAATAGTGCTCGTTCTACCTATAATTGTTTTTAATCCAATTCTTGTTTAGTCCGAACACCAAAACCTAACTTTTTTTTAGGAATTATTCCTGATTTGTAATTTTTTAACTGCTTTTTTTACCGAATAATTAAGGTTTAAAGCCTCTCCTTGGCTGCGCCACGAGCTCTCGCAAGACAAGTAGAGAAAGCGGTCGCTTTTCTCGTTGATGCGTAGAGGCTTTTCGGTAAATAAATACAGGAGAAAATGAAGTGATTGAGGTACTTCCTGATTTAAGGACTACTGTTACTGTTATTGGAGGTGGAGTAGCAGGAATCTGGACTGCTTACAAGTTAGTTAAAGCAGGCATACCTACTATTGTAATTACATATTTAGATAGCGATCGAGGTGGAGTTCAGGGGTCAACATCTCGCTCAGTAGGTGCTATTAATACTTCTCCTATCCAAAAATCAGATTTTGCCTCTTATATAAATGAATTAGGTAGAGGGCAAACTCACCCTAGCGTTGCCAAATATTTACCCATCTATTTAAACGATGAACTAGAAGAACTTGCTTCTATTTTTGATTTAAAAACTTTAAAAATAGGAGTAGGACTTAACTTAAAAAGTACTCTGTTTTTGCAAAAAATGTATGAATTATTGGAGTTAAATGGAGGGCGTATAGTAAATGGTTGGGTAACGCGATTAGTCATCAATAAAATGATTTGTCAAGGACTACAGTACGAAACTAAAAATGGTATTGGAAAGGTCTGCTGCCACGGTTTAGTTTTGGCATCGGGAGGGTATTCTAGCTTGTTTTTAAAATCGATAAAAACCGGTTGTTTTGGTACTGTGTTAGGGCAATATTTGCAATGTGGAGGTTTGGCAACTAACCTTGAGTTTCAATTCAAACATGGATATGGAAATATTGATACTAACGATTTGACTCCAACGGAGGAATTAGCCGGGGCGGAAATTTACGACAACCATCAAAATAGGGTTACTTGGTTGGAAAAATTGCTTTTTGAGGGAAAAGGAACTGGTACTCACCTTCAAGCTGTTCAGTTTTGGCTGAGGCATAAAGAGCGGGATTATTTTATCGACCTTTCGTTTCGACAGCTTTATTTAGCAGTTTCTCAGTTTAACTTGCTCCAAGAAGAAGAGCAAGGCAATCAAAGTAGCGACCTTGCCAAGAGAAAAAAAATAATTAAAAACTTAGTCTCTTATTTTCCTAAAAATATTCAGTATGATGTTTGTAAAATTATTCTCAATTTAGAAAAAAAGAAAACAATAGATTATGAAATGTTTGATAAACTAAAATATTTCGCCAATATTAAAAAAAATAAGAAAAATAAGTTTAAGGTAAAACCTATTGCTTATTTTTCTATGGGAGGAATTGCCCATAAAAACTTTTTGACAAATTTAAAAAATGTCTATGTAAATGGAGAATGTATGCACGATTTCGGTGCTAATAGAGTAGGCGGTTTACCCTGGGGAATGTACTTAACTAGCAGTCGAATTATCTGCAAAAGTCTTCTGGAACAAGGGCTTCATACAGGATAGAGAAAGTATTTATATTTTGATTTAGTTATTCAAAAGTCTAATTTTGACAGCGAATTATTAAAGAATATTGGGGAGCGATTAAGCGAAGTTTTAGAAAAAGATTTGAGTGAATTCAACTGGCTCAATGCCATTAAGTTTTTCCGCAATACTCGTAGAGAACTACTGCAACAGAATCAGAGCTTAGATGATTCCATCTATTGGCTAATTGTTGCAGAAGCTATTGTCTTAGCTTCTACCAGTCGCTTAGAAAGTCGAGGATATTTTTGTCGGATGGATATTCCTTCGGAAAACCCAGATTTTGAGAACTATTTCACTTGTGCTTCATATAATAAACAGACTGATAAAGTTCAAGTTAAACTGCTAGACAAATCCCTATTTGAAGGCGATTTACTGTTCAGAAAATAAAAAATTAACCTAGTTAACCAATCAAACTAACAAACTAAATAATGAGGGTGTTTTTTACCTGCTGCAAGTCTCTATAAAATTGGTAATATTGGCAAAAGTGGTTAACTTTTATAACTCAAACAAAGTTGGTATATTATTCAGATTTAAACAAATTTAGCTAACAACTTCTGAAAGTATTATGGAAAATATAGCCCTTGGTTTTCAATCTCCTGAAAAAACAAACGAACCTAAATTATTGTTCGATTTTCTCGACAAATATGATGAACTAGATTCGGTTCGTGCCTGCAAACAACAAATGCTCAATTTTTTAGGAATTCAAGAAGGCTATCATATTTTAGATGTAGGGTGTGGAATAGGTCACGAACTGGAAAGGATGCAGCAAATGGTTGGTAGTAATGGTCTAGTTATGGGTGTAGATAAAAGTAAGGTGATGATTGAAGAGGCAAAAAAAAGAGCAAATGAATTGAATTTGCCAGTAAAATCTTATGTGGGTGATGCCAATGCGCTTGGTATAAATAATAGATGAAGCTATTCGTACTTCTCAGTTCATCCAAAATAAATGTTTAAGATATTGGATGGACAATCAAAAAGTAAGTAAGTATGATTTGAATAAATATTGCAAAGTATTAACTAAAGAATTTAGTTTTGCTTCTAAACTAAATTCAATGGCTCGACAATCTGCTCCGGAAAGGGCATGGTCTGCAATATCTAGATTTTACAATAACTGCAAGAAAAAGATCAAAGGCAAAAAGGGTTTTCCTAAGTTTAAAAAGCATACTCGCTCTGTCGAGTACAAGACATCAGGTTGGAAACTTTCAGAAATAAGAAAAGCTATTACTTTTTCAGATAAAAAAAATATAGGTACTTTGAAATTAAAAGGTACTTATGATTTAAACTGCTATCAATTAAACTAAATAAAAAGGGTTAAGATAGTTAGACGTGCTGATGGCTATTATGTACAATTTGCTATTCAAATTGACTTAACAATTGAAAGTCAACCTACAGGAAAAGCAATTGGTTTAGATGTAGGAATAAAATATTTTTTAGCTGATAGTAATGGCAATACTATAGAAAACCCTCAGTTCTATAGAAAGGCTGAAAAACAGTTGAACAAAGCAAATCGTAAAAAATCTAAGAAATACAGAAAAGGTGCTAAACTACAGTCAAAAAACTACCATAAAGCCAGAAATCGATATGGGCGAAAACATTTAAAAGTAAGTAGGCAACGTAGAGAGTACGCTAAGAGAGTAGCATACTGCGTAAGTCAGTCTAACGATTTGATCGCCTATGAAGATTTGAATATTAAAGGCATGGTTAGAAATCGACATTTAGCTAAGTCAATAAGTGATGTTGCTTGGGCTACGTTTCGTAGTTGGTTAGAATATTTTGGTGCAAAGTATGGCAAGGTAACAGTTGCTGTATCACCACAATACACCAGTCAAAATTGCTCTAACTGCGGAAAAGTTGTTAAAAAGTCTCTGTCTGTGAGGACTCATGTTTGTCCCCATTGTAATCATGTTGAAGATAGAGATATCAATGCAGCCAAGAATATTCTACAGAAAGCACTATGTACGGTAGGGCATACCGGAACTTACGCTTGGGGAGATTTGCCCTCTGGCTTAGTTGGAGAGTCCTGCTAGGTGATGGCGAGTCTATGAACCAAGAATCCCCTTACCTTTAGGCAGGGGAGTGTCAACTGAAGCTGACTTTTACCGTTGGGTAAATCAGTTAGAAGAAACCCAGAAAAAGGGAGGCTTTTTAGCAGGTTTCCCCGGTTTTATTGTGACCGGACAAAAAAATTAATATCTGATCGCTCTGTTCTATTATTTATATATAAAATAAAAAAATAAATTGAGATATTAGAAATATAGATGGAAAAAGAATTTACTATTGGCCAAAAAGTGAAGTTAGTAGTTCAACCTCCTTATGTTAAAACTGCTGAATCAATGCCTATATTACGTCCCCCTAATGTGGTGCGTTTAGGTGAGGTGGGAACTGTTTTAAGTCGAAAACCTGGAAATTATTGGGCTATTCGTTTTGATAAAGGAGCATATCTCATGGATAGTCAATATATAGAAGCTGTGGCAGTTGATACTGAAACTGCCCAGCCAGATCGTTTTTGTGAAGGTACTAATTAAATAATTCCACCTTCACAAGCTTAGATTTACCTGAGTAATTCCTCTAGGTTGCCGATAGTACCTTTAACTTTTTCTACAATTTCGTTAATTCTACCTACATCTATGTGCATTTCGTCGGTAGGATATTTTTCTAGAACTTCTAGGACTGAAATTTTATTATCATCTGCTGCTGCTAGGATAATTGCAGAACGTAAGGCTTTATCACTTTCATAATTATGTCTGGTCTGAATTACTTCGGTAATCCCTTCGGTAATATTTTGGCCTAGTTTACTATATAGCACTTTAGCTAGGTTGGTGACATCTGCTCCTAGTTCTAATGTCATTAGTCCACGCACTGTGTTAGGGCTTACTTTTGATATACCTAAAGCTTGGGAAATTGTTTTAGTGGTTTCTCCTGTTTTGGCAAAGATTTCTAGATCTTTGACTTTGATTGAGGCTTGTATGGGGCCTTTTATTTCCACTACTATTTTTTTTGTGGCGATCGCGTTATTGTTGGAGAGGATGACTCCGGCGATCGCTCCTAAGATAATTAATGGACAACGGGAGAGCAGATTTGGTAATTGCATGGTGGATATTTAATTGAATTTTAATCTAAGGACTTGAATACACATTTACGGATTATTTGTCAATCTATGTAGCATTTTTAATTATAATCTTAGTTGTTTATTTTGATTGTAATTTTAATTTTTTTGTATATATTAATAAAATATTGAAGACTTTTTCGGGCAGTGACTTGAGTTTTAAGCTGTCTATTTTGCCAATTTTTTTATTTGCAAAAATGTTCAAAAATTGTTTTTTTTGTGATGATTTTATGTAATTGTGTATGTGGTAGAAAAAGTGCGGTTTTATTATAGTCAGAAAGTATGGGCAAAGTTACCAAAATCCCAGAGTAAGTAAAATTAATTACGCTGCTTTTGTAAATAGAAATTTATGGTAGCTAGTTTAAAGAAAAAAGAGGGGAAATAGTGCTGCCAAAATCAAAGGCGATCGCTCCGTTCCATATTTTCCCTATTCATCTTGTCTCAAATTTTGTCAAAAAAAATTTTCAGTAAAAGGTTGATTTTAAATAAATTTGTGGTACTATGTACATAATGGAAAAGGTGCGCTCATATATACTCAATACTAACTGCCATAATTATCACTTCATCGTTATCTCCATCCACAAAAAGTTATGAGCTGTAATTACTTTAATTAAATTCCCGAATTTGCCGACCCGAATTGAGTAGGTTTATCCTAGAAACAGGAAACTATCTCGGCAGCCGTTATGAATAAAAACTCGAACCGGGGAGCCTTATTTGTTAATCCGGCAAATCTAATAATTATCGTACTCATATCCCTATTAGCATTAGTCAGTGGCTTATTAATTTCCACTCTGCAAAAATAACAGCAGGAAAAACAAGCCAAACTATTAGTCAAAAAAACCGATCGCTTTTCCTGCACTCAATATCGAGACCCCCACTTTGGATTGGAATAGTTTGGGCAGTAATGTACGACAATGGCAAGAGCAATGCACCTTGGTTGAAAATGGTCATACCAATGGGAGGCGGTTGGGATGAAGAAAAACAATGTTTCGACATTGCCAAACGTTTAGAAGGTTTTCGGCAGGATAGTTTAATCGGTTTTGACTACCGCAACGACCCCAACACACCAAACCAAGAAGTTAAGTTATTTGTGCCAAAACTCGACAACTCGACTGCGTAGCGACTGCCCATTAGTTTTAACTTTGGATGTAGGTGTGGCGGGATATCAGGCGAGAGATAAAATTTTTGATGGGTTGGTAAATGGTAATTTTACTTATCAAAATAGTGACAGTAGGTTAGTTACTTTGCCAAAACAAACTTGGCCGATTAATTTAGAAGCTTTTTTGGCAGATGAGGATAAGTTGGTCGGTCGGTAGGAGTGGGTTTGTGACAAAACTGAGATTTCTTCTTGAAACCTACCCTATTTTATGAAGCAAAAAAAACAGAGTACATAATAAATAGATAATGACAGACACAAGCACTAATTGACTTAGTTATATTCTAGGAAAACTGCACAATAGTGATCGCCAAGGGAAAGAAAATGCTTAACCAGAAATATTAGCTAGATGAATAAATATTTCTATGGCAAAAACTGAAGTAGTAGAAGTAGGGTGGGCAAATGTGACTGAATGTAGGATGAGTCTGAATTACAGGGGATTTGCCCACCGCAGAAGCTAGCAGAAAAAGGGTGGGCAAAAGTCAATTAATTTGCGAGTAGTCAAAGGGTATTCTCTATTTGCCCACTACGGAAGCTCAAAAGTGATGAAAATATGTATCCTACTCTGACTCGACTAACTATTTTTTAGGGCGGTTTGAAAAAGTCTCGAAAAATTTATACCTAGACAACCACCCCAACTTTTGCCCGGATACTCCTATCATATTACCTGTTGTTGCAATAATCGGGAGTTTCGTTTGACTCGTCTCGAATGTCGGCAGGTATTTTTGTATGCTATTAAAAAGGCTTTGGATAAGTTTGATTTTAAACTCTATCTCCAGTTACCTTTGTAATTCTACCTCCTGTTTTTCTCCACCCAGAGCGATCGCCCTGCCCCGATATTCCTGAAATAGATTAATAGGTATACCCCAAGAAAAGGTCAAACGTTGAAAACCATTCACCCTTTCCACAGCTTGCTGCAAAATTTTCTCTTGTGACTCAGATAAACTCCCCTGTAGAGAAGCAAAACTTTTCACAACTTCCACATCACTCATCCCATGCACTGCCACAACCTCACCCCGAACATCTACAACAGGCGCTCCACTCATCCCACCCACAGTTAAAGCTTGATAAGAAAACTCCATAACCCTGCGCCAACCTATCCAAACCAGAAACAGTGCCAAAAACAAACTGCGACACTAACTTTCCACTCCAGGTAGGAAAACCAGAAATATATATAGAACTACCTTTTTTCAGACTTTCAGAATTACCTTTTTTCAGCGCCGGATAATTACATTTTTCTCCCACTATCGGAAAGGTGACTAAAGCTAAATCTATATCACTGGGAAATATTTCTACTTTGGCAATATCCCAGATTTTTTCATCTTTAAGTCTGTAATAAATTTTTGCCCTCTTTGTTTACAACATGAGTACGGTACAAACTCCCGCTTCTCCAAGCACAAAAAAACCGGTGCCATGTCCGGGTTGGTTTCTATAAAAAAGTTTGACACGCCCTAGGCTCTAGCTTATCGACTATTTTTTCTGATGATAATTATCCAGCACAATTTGTCAGAGTTAATGCCAGGAAAGTTAGACCAAAGATTCGAGGTAGAGATTTCATCGTTGGGAAATTCGGAAGTCTAATTTATGCTTTTACCTACAACTTCATCATAGAACATCCCTTTCCGTGGAAATTTGAATAACTACTACCCTAAAAAAAGAGCCACTATTTTCCCACAATACTTATCTACTTTTAATTTAGAGCAACTTTTTCTGGCTGTCAAGGTGCGATCGCCAAAAAAGTCTGATTTTTATTCTTTTACCTATACACCAATGAGCTATTCCTTTTTGTCGGCCAAACTTGAATAGCCACTGCCATAAAAAAAAGTCAATATTTTCCAATAATACTAATGTGCTTTGACAGTAGAGCAAGTTTTTCCGGCTGTCAAGAAGCGATTGCTTCATTACTCTAATTTTTCTTCTTTCACCTGGAATTTTAAGAGCTCATAGCCAAATATTTATGTTGGGTTTCGTTACCTTAACCCAACCTACTAGCTATACAAAAGTTAATATGATGAAGATTTGATGAAGATGTATTTTTCTCTTGTGATTTTAACCTCAGTGGATATACAATTTGTTGTTAAGTCGGTTGCTTAAGGATAGTGAAAAATAATTGTACATTGGGTGCCAAAGATTGTGGTGATACAAGTAAAAAAAATAATTTCACTGAAAGTTAAGAAGCAACCAAAAAGGTAAACCAGGAAGTTACAAAGTAGAAATCTAGTTGACCGAAATAAAGCTAAGGCAGGTGAGCTTTAGCTTCATCAAACTAACTTTCATCTAAAGTAAAAAAAGGAAAATAAGCATGAATAAGACAGTTTTTGTGAAATTTTTACCTACTTTAGTAGGAACTACTGCTATATTATTTGGAGCAACAGGAAACTCTCAAGCTATTACTTTCTTGGGGAACTCCTATAGTTGGATCTTTCACAAATTATGTTCAGTATGATGGTTTAGGTTTCAGCACAGATTTAGATACCCTATTTGCTGTTGGTGATTTAACCTATCGTAATGGTGCGGTATCTACAAGCAGTCATAATTTTGAAGGAGATTTCCCTCTAGAAGTGGAGCTGTCTTTTACTAATCCTTTCAATAATGCAGAAAACTTCAACTATACTTTCAACATTGAGCAAACACTGAATACCACGGGCGATCCAGTGTTAGATGGAGACATACTAACTTTTTATCCTAATGGTCTCACGAGTGATGCTTTTAATTTTAGTGGAGTAGATTACACACTGAAATTAGCTGGTTTTTCTAGTGACGGTGGTAATACTTTTGTAAGTGTGTTTAATTCCCCAGAAGATTCAGTAGCAAATGCCAAATTATATGCTGAGATTATCCAAGCTGATGTTCCCGAACCCACAACAATAGTTGCTCTGGGTTTACTTGGTATTTACTTAACAGGTTCATTGAAGAAAAAGAGTTAATAGAATTAAGGTATAGCAGAAGGAAGAAGGAAGAGGGAAAAATATTGCGTTATCTGAGTTTTAAGCTTTTGATATGTCCGTGCCCTTTCCTTCGACTGCTATATAGATATTTTTGAGTAGTTTTCAGGTAGATGAAAAACATAGCACTTTCTTCTGGAGAGACACGCACACTTGTTTTTCTACTAGCCGATCTAAATTCCTCAGAAAAAGTATTAATTCAGCAATATCAACTTTTCAATAATTCCACAATTTTTTTAACTTCGTCAGGACTTACGCAAAATATCAAATTATACACCATCTGTCGGGGTCAATG